>NZ_JBFUJJ010000004.1:0-237139 GCF_056401435.1 Arthrobacter sp. P4_F10 | reverse complement strand
GTACAGCTGATATGAGTTGAGTCTGTCCTTCACAAACACCTCCGGAGATGTCAGGACGGGATGTATCAGATTCCCTTGAGGACCCGGGGCTGATCCGCGGGGTCCTCCCGACGCCTTCGGAGGTGTTTGTCATGTCTGTTCAGGCCGCGGCGGCCGGTGATTCACCCGTTGTTGTTGCTGTCGATGTTGGCAAGAGGGTGGTCGCGTTGTCGGTCACTGATGCGGCCCGGCACCGCTTGTTGGGTCCGCTGGACTTTGAGATGTCGGGGCGGGGACTGGACGGGGTCCTGGCTTTGATCAGGACCAGGCTGGTCGGCATTGATGCCCCCGTGAGAGTCGGGATCGAAGCTGCCGGGCATTACCACCGGCCGCTGCTCACCGCGTCCGTGTGGCCCGCAGGCTGGCAGGTGCTGGAACTGAATCCCGCGCACGTGGCCGAGCAGCGCAGGGTCCAGGGACGCCGGCGGATCAAGACCGACGCCCTGGATCTGGAAGCGATCACAGAGCTGGTCCTCAGCGGCCGCGGCGTTCCTGTGACTGCGCGCGAGGCTGTGATCGGCGAGCTCGGCGCGTGGGCGGCGCACCGGACCCGCAGGGTCCAGGCGCGGACCGCGACGAAGAACCAGTTGCTGGGTCAGCTGGACCGGGCCTTCCCCGGGCTGGCCCTGGTCCTGCCGGACGTGCTCGGCACGAAAGTGGGAAGGCTCGTTGCCGCTGAATTCGCCGACCCGAAGCGGCTCGCCGCACTGGGCACCGCCCGGTTCATCCGGTTCGCGGCCGCCCGGGGGCTCCAGGTGCGCCAGCCGCTGGCCGAACGGCTCGTGGATGCCGCCCGCGACGCGCTGACCACGGTGGACGCACCGGTGGCCCGCCGCGTTCTGGCCGCCGATCTGGCCCTTCTGGCGGAACTCTGCACACAGATCGACGCATCCGAGGCCGAACTCGCCCGGCTGCTGCCGCTGAGCCCCTTCGCGACCCTCACCACCACCCCGGGCTGGGGCGTGGTCCGCGCCGGCAACTACGGCGGCGCCCTGGGCGACCCGCACCGCTGGCCCGGACCGTCACWGATCTACCGGGCATCGGGTCTGTCCCCCACCCAGTACGAATCGGCAGGCAAACGACGCGACGGATCCATCAGCAGGGAAGGCAACGTGGCACTRCGCCGGGCCCTGATCGATCTCGGCATGGGGCTCTGGTTCAACGACGCGCCCRGCCGGACCTACGCCGCGGCGCTCAGGACCAGAGGCAAGCACGGMGGCGTCATCGCCTGCGCGATGGCGCACCGCGCATCACGGATCGCCTACGCCATGGTCCGGGACCAGACCATCTACGACCCCGGCCGCTGGAAGTGACAAACCGCGGCACACCATGAGGCCAACCAGACATCCCCTTCCCGGAGCCAAAGGAGGTGCACGCAGCATCCCTTCACAACCCGGGGCGGCGGTGAGACGCTGGAACCGGCGAAGGGCCGGAGCAGACGCCGATACAGCTATGGCGGACGCCTTCCGCGTTACGCCGTCTCTAGCTTGGCGCCCGGCCCTTCGCCCCGCGGGCAACCCGAACGACGCCAGATGACCCGGGTGAAATAGCCGAGGTCGCATAAGTCAGCGTGGGCGCCCACAGACCAACGCCGGTCCAGCCGCCAAACCGCCCCTCCACAACACTTCAGAACGCCCGCCAGACACACGGGGCGAACCGTCACGCCCGGGGCATGCACTTGACACGACCTATAGCCAGCTAGCTAAGTACAGCTAGCGCCCGCTTAGGGGCCAACGGATGATCCCGGCTAGGCTGGTCAGGTGACCCAGATCCAGCTCTCCGCCCTAACCACGTCCGCCGTCGGCGGCCCCGCCGGCAGCTACATCGAAGCCCGCAGCGAGGCCGGCATCATCGACGCCGTGCGCACGGCGGACGCCGCCGGCCAGCCCTTGCTGATCATCGGCGGCGGCTCCAACCTGCTGGTGTCCGACGACGGATTCCCCGGTACTGTGCTCAAGATCGCCTCGGAAGGGTTCACCGTCAACGCCGAGGACTCCTGCGGCGGCGTGGCGGTGGTGGTCCAGGCCGGTCACAACTGGGACGCCTTCGTTGACCACGCCGTGAAGCATGCCTGGTCCGGCGTCGAGGCGCTCTCCGGCATCCCCGGCGCCACGGGCGCGACTCCCGTGCAGAACGTCGGCGCCTACGGGTCCGACGTCTCGCAGACGATCGCCGCGGTACGGACCTGGGACCGGGAACGCAACGCGGTGAAGACCTTCACGAATTCCGAACTCAAATTCGGCTACCGTGACTCCATCCTGAAGCGGACCACCGTCAACGGATCGCCGCGCTTTGTGGTGCTCACCGTGGAATTCCAGCTCCCGCTCGGCCGGATGAGCGCCCCGGTCCGCTACGCCGAACTCGCCCGGGCGCTCGGCGTCGAGCAGGGCCGGCGGGCCTACTCCAACGACGTGCGGCGCGAAGTGCTGCGGCTCCGGGCGTCCAAGGGCATGGTCTGGGATGCGAACGACCGTGACACCTACTCCACGGGGTCCTTTTTCACGAACCCGATCGTGTCCGAAGACATCGCGGCACGGCTGCCGCAGGAGGCCCCGCGTTACCCGGCCGGTGCGGATGGGCTGACCAAGCTTTCGGCGGCCTGGCTGATCGATCAGGCCGGGTTCGTCAAGGGCTTCGGGCTGGACCCGGACAGCGTCTCGGGTGGCCGGGCATCGCTGTCCACCAAGCACACACTCGCCATCACCAACCGGGGCGGGGCGAGCACGGCCGACATGCTGGCTGTTGCGCGCGAGGTGCGCCACGGCGTCGTCGAACGTTTCGGCATTGAACTGCACCCGGAACCGCTGCTGATCGGCGTCGCTCTCTAAGGTTGCTCTGGCGGAAGGCCGGTTCTCCAGGAAGGCCGGGCCGCCTACCGGTCCGTGTGGCGGGGGGCCACCTTGCTGAAGAGCATGAAGGTGAAACCGGAGGCCGCGGCCCCGAGCAGGAAGACCTGGCAGAACGCCACGGACTGAACGCTGGGCCCGCTTTGCAGCACCAGTCCGGCGCACGCAAACGCCACGGCGCCGGCGAGAAACGCCAGGGAGCCGAGCAGGAAGGCCTGTACGGTGGCCGGAAATTCGCCGGCGTAGTCGAACTGGAGCTCCCGGCCCCGCGGGGCAATGCTGCCGCTCTTCATGCCTGCCGGCGTCCGTGCCTGAGACCGTGCCCGCGGCTGCAGCGCAGCGGCCGTGACGAAGCTGCCCACGGACACTGCCATGCACAGCCCTGCCACCAGCTGCAGGGTGCTCATCATGGGCGAAAGCCGGGTGCCGCTGGCGATCGCGACGGCGAGCCCGGCAGCCATGCCGGCGGCGCTGGAGGCCCAGCCCAGCAGGGCCAGCTTCCGGCACAGGGGCCGCAGCAGCGGCCACACCTCACTCATAGTCATGCATCAAGGCTAAAGAGGTCCGCTGGACGGCGGCTGGGAAGAGCCGGGCAACAGCCCGACAGCCGGCGCAGGCGACCTACCATAGACCCATGGCAGCAGTGACGGGCACCGGTCGGCTCAGCCCCGGGATCATGGGCAGGCTGCGGCTGGCCGCGCAGGGACTGCTGGGACCAGGGTTCCAGTCCGTCCCGGAAGCCGTCCGCGCGATGACGGCAATGCAGGCCCAGGACCTGCAGGCCGTGCTCTGGGCCGTCGGCCAGCGGGTGCCCGGTTCCCGCGTCGATGACGTCCGCGGGGCGCTGGACCGGGCGGAGATCGTCCGTTCCTGGCCCATGCGCGGCACCTTGCATGTGCTGGCACCCGAGGATTTGAAATGGATGCTGGCCATTACCTCGGAGAGGCTGATCCGTGGCATGGCCGGGCGCCACCGGGACCTCGGCATCGGTGACGCGGATGTGGACGCAGCAGCGGGGTCCGCGTTGCGGCTGGTCTCCGCAGGAGCAGCCAGCCGGGCGGAATTGTTCCAGGCCTTCGAACGGGCGGGCCAGTCCACCGCGGGCCAGCGCGGCATCCATCTGCTGGGGATCCTGTGCCAGCGGGGATTGCTGGTGCAGGGGCCGCTGGCAGGAAACCAGCAGCTGGTGGTGGCGTTCGGCGACTGGATCACCGAGTCGCGGACCCTGGACCGCCCGGATGGCATCGCCGAGTGGCTGCTGCGCTACCTGCGCAGCCACGGCCCCGCAACGGAACGTGATTTTTCCTGGTGGTCCGGCATCCCCCTGACGGAAACCCGCGCGGCCCTGGCCCGCGTCAAGGACCGCCTGGTGGAGCTGGAGTTCGCGGGGACCAGCTACTGGCTCGCGCCGGCAACGGCCGCGCTGCTGGACGACGGCGTGCCGGGGCAGCGCACCGTGCTGGCGCTGCCGGGGTTTGATGAATTCCTGCTCGGCTACGCGGACCGGTCCGTGGTGCTGGCGCCGGAGCACGCTGACAAGATCGTCCCCGGCGGCAACGGCATGTTCAAGAAGACCATTGTGGCGGGCGGCACGGTGATCGGCACCTGGGCGGGGCCGCCGGGCGGCCGGGGCGCCGGCGTCGTGCCCGAACCCTTCGATGCTGTTAACGGGCTGCGGCCTGCCGCTCAAAAGTCCTTTGAGCTGCAGGCCGCGAAGTACCGCAGATTCCTTGGTGCCTGAACGGGCGCCTGAAATCCCTAGAGGTTTCCGGTGGCGATGCGGAGCATGCGCCGCAGCGGCTCGGCGGCGCCCCAGAGCAGCTGGTCGCCCACCGTGAACGCGCTGATGTACTCCGGGCCCATCTCCAGCTTGCGGATGCGGCCCACCGGAATGTCCAGGGTGCCGGATGCCGCCACGGGCGTGAGATCGGCCATCGAGGCTTCCTTGGTGTTCGGCACCACGCGGGCCCACTGGTTGTCCGCGTCAACGAGTTTCTCGATCTCGGCCACCGAGAGGTCTTCGCGCAGCTTCAGTGTCAGGGCCTGGGAGTGCGAGCGCATCGCACCGATCCGGACGCACAGGCCGTCCATGATGATCCGGTTCCCGGCGGAGGTGCCAAGGATCTTGTTCGTCTCCACCCCGGCCTTCCATTCCTCTTTGGACTGGCCGTTGCCGAGGTCCGCGTCGATCCAGGGGATCAGGGAACCGGCCAGCGGGACGCCGAACTGGGTGGCGTCGATGCCGGAGCGCTGGTGCGCCAGGACCTTCCGGTCGATCTCCAGGATCGCCGACGCCGGGTCGTCCAGTTCGGTGCTCACCTCGGCGTTGAGGCTGCCGAACTGGCTCAGCAGCTCACGCATGTGGCGTGCCCCGCCGCCGGAGGCCGCCTGGTAGGTCATGGACGTGCCCCACTCGACGAGGTCGTTCTTGAACAGCCCGCCCAGTCCCATCAGCATGCAGGACACGGTGCAGTTGCCGCCGATGTAGTCCTTCACCCCGCCGGAGAGGCCGGCGTCGATGACGTCCCGGTTGATGGGGTCCAACACGATGATGGAGTCCTCATTCATGCGCAGCGTGGAGGCGGCATCGATCCAGAGGCCGTCCCAGCCGCGGCCGCGGAGCTCGCCGTGGACCTGCTTGGTGTAGTCCCCGCCCTGGGCGGTGACAATAATGGGCAGCTTCGCCAGCGTCTCGAGGTCGAATGCGTCCTCGAGCTTGCCGGCCGCGCCAGCGCCGGCAATGGCCGGGGCGGCGGCGCCCGCGTTCGAGGTGGAGAAGAAGACGGGGTTGATGGTGGCGAAGTCGCCCTCGTCCTGCATGCGCTGCATCAGGACGGAACCGACCATGCCACGCCAACCGACCAGGCCGACGGACGGGGTAGCTGCTGTAGTCATGGGCCCAGTTTAGACTTCACCGCCCGCCTGGCGCAGTCGGTTACGTCACGGGATCTATTCGCCGCGCGGCTCTTCCAGCAGCGCCGCCTTGCGCCGGCGCAGCGCAAAGACCGCCCCGAACGTGAAGACCTGGGTCACCACCACCAGCACGATCGCCCCGAGGACCTTGTTGCCGCCCAGGATCATGGTGAGCCCCACGATGGCCGAGAGCAGCGCGAGCAGGGGCAGGAGCATGTACCCCAGGACAAAGAGTGTCTCGGGCTTGCGCAGCATTACTTGGCCTCCGTCCGGCGCCACAGCGTGATCCGGTAGCGGGTGCCGTTGGCCGAGGTCAGCCAGCCGTTGGCGGGGAGGCTGGCGGAGGCGGTCCAGTCGTAGCCGAGGTCGGGAGCGAAGGTATCCCCTTCGGCGTTGGTGTCGATTGTGGTGACGACGGCGACGTCGGCAAGGTCCAGCGCCTGCGCAAAGATCTCGCCGCCGCCAATGATCCAGACCGTCTCATGGCCGGGCACGAACTGGGATTCGAGCAAAGCGTCGTCGAGCGACGCGACCGCGACGGCGCCTTCCGCGCCGGGGGTGTCCCGCCAGGCGGCCTGGCGGGTGATGACAATGTTTGTCCGGGCGGGCAGCGGGCGGTACTTGTCCGGGAACGACTCCCAGGTCTTGCGGCCCATGATGACCGGGTGCCCGGAGGTGAGGCTGCTGAAGTGCCTCATGTCCTCGGGCAGGTGCCACGGCATGGCGCCGGCCTGGCCGATGACCCCGGTGCTGGTCTGGGCCCAGACCAGCCCCAGGCCAGTGGTGGACGCGCGGAGTTGCTCAGTGAAATCGCCGGGCTGCACGCCCGGGGTGGCTTCGTTGCTCATACGGCTATCGGGGCCTTAATCGTCGGGTGGTGCTGGTAGCCGACCACCTCGAAGTCCTCGAGGGTGTAGTCGAAGATGGAGTCCGGCTTGCGGGTGATGTTCAGTTGGGGGTAGTCGTAGGGCTCGCGGGCGAGCTGCTTGAGGACCTGGTCCATGTGGTTGTCATAGATGTGGACATCCCCGCCGGTCCAGACGAATTCGCCCGGTTCCAGGCCGGTCTGCTGCGCAACCATGAGGGTCAGCAGGGCGTAGGACGCGATGTTGAACGGCACGCCCAGGAAGGTGTCCGCGGAGCGCTGGTACAGCTGGCAGGAGAGCTTGCCGTCGGCCACGTAGAACTGGAAGAACGCGTGGCACGGGGGCAGTGCCATGTCCTTGAGTTCGGAGACGTTCCAGGCCGAGACGATGTGCCGGCGCGAGTCCGGGTTGGACTTCAGGTTCTCGATGAGTTCGGCGATCTGGTCGATGTGGCCGCCGTCGGGCGTGGGCCAGGAACGCCACTGGACGCCGTAAACGGGGCCGAGTTCGCCGTCGGCGTCGGCCCATTCGTCCCAGATGGTGACGCCCTGGTCCTGCATCCATTTGACGTTCGTGTCGCCGCGGAGGAACCAGAGCAGCTCCACCGCCACGGACTTGAAGTGCACCCGCTTGGTGGTGATGAGCGGGAAGCTCTTGCTCAGGTCAAAGCGGAGTTGGCGACCAAAAACGCTGAGGGTGCCGGTTCCGGTACGGTCTGATTTGTGCGTGCCGTGCTCGAGGACGTCGCGCAGGAGGTCTTCATAGGGCGTAGGGATGCTCACGGTTCCAGTCTACTGAGAACTGGCTTTCTCTCCTTATTTGTCTTGCTGGCTGAGCTTAGCGCGGAGGATCTCCAGCAGGGCGGCGTCGTCCAGCCCGGCACTGCGGCCTTCCGCAATATAGCGGTCGACGGCGGCGATCACGGCCGCGGGGGCCGCGCCTTGAGCCTGGGCGCCCGCGGGGGCCGGCAGGGCTGGCTTGCCCGCGACCACCGTGCCGTTGCGCCGCCGGGTTTCGATCAGTCCGGCCAGTTCGAGTTCCTTGTACGCCCGCGCGACGGTGCCGGCGGCCAGGCCCAGGTCCGACGCAAGGCTGCGGACTGTCGGCAGCCGGGTTCCCGGTGCCAGGGTCCCGACTGTGATGAGGGAGGTGATCTGCGCCCGGATCTGTTCGAAGGGGGGAACCGGCGACCGCAGGTTGACGGAGATCCCCACGCTCACGTGGCGGGCTCCTTGTCCGGCCGCTGAGCTGGAGCGGACGGTGCCCGGGCCGGCATACGGACAGGGATGACGGCGATGACTATGGCAGCGGCGCCCAGCACAGAGCCGGCCAGGGTTGCCGGCCACCACGATCCGGCGGCCGGATCGACGGCTTCACCGAACGCGGCCGGCCCGAACACGGCCGCCCACGCCTGGCTCTGGTTCAGCAGCAGGACTGCGGCCTGGGCGGTGAGGGCGGCCGCGAGGGTCCGCACGACACGGTGGAGGGTGATGGCGCGCAGGGCGGCGTCCAGGCCGCGCGGGGCGTCGCGGACGCCCCGGCGGAACCAGACGGTGAGGAACGCCGGCAGGGAGGCAGCGCAGGCCCCGGCCGTCAGCAGCCCGGCCGGAACCCAGCCCGGTCCTTCGGCGAGGCGCGCCTGCCCCGCCGCAGTGACGCCCAGGACGGCAAGGAATACGAGGAGCGCCAGGACAGCCGTGGTCAGCAGAGCGGGGCTGGCCGGTTGCCGAGGCCAGCCGCGCGGCGCTTCGGGACTTCCGTAGTTGCGCTGCAACAGGAACTCGCCGGCGGCAATGACCAGCAGTACGGAAGTGGCCGTCAGCGTCACGAAGCCTGCAAAACCGTAGCTGGCGGCAGCCATGAGGAGCTGGGAAAGGAAGGCGCCGGCGACCAGCGGCACAGCGGCCGCCAGCCCCAGCAGCGCCCCGAGGGAGGAGACCAGCCTGGCGGCCGGGTGTTGGCGGCCGGTGGCGAGCCCTGATTCCGGTCGGTTCCGGACGCCCAGCCTGGCGGCCGCGAGCCGCGGGGGCCGCCACCACCACATGACGAGGAGGACCACGGTTGCCGCGAGGCCGGCGAAGTTCGTCCACGACGTCATCCCTTGGGCGGGATCGGGACGGGACGCGAAGTTCCCCGCGATGACTGTCAGCCCGGCAGCCACCGTGGACACTGTGCGCAGCAGCCTGTTCATCGCGATGGTCCGCAGCAAAGCGTTGTCCGCCGGGTCGAGGGACTCCAGTTGGCGGCGGCGGGCGATCAGCCACAAAACCAGCCACGTCCCGGCGGCCAGCACCAGCAGGGCGCCGCCGAGCCAGGTGGCCGCTTCCGGTCCGGGGATGCGGCCGTCGCCTCCGCCGTTGTAATAGTTGTACTGATCGTCGCTGACCGTGGTGGGGGCCACGGCCGCGAATCCGGGCAGCGTGGCAACCCGGGCGATGGCCGCGGCGGCCGAGACGAAGATCGCGGCCGTGGTCAATGCCAGCCTGCGGGGCAGGAAGTCCTTGATACGCCGCACAGACAGCATGGCCTCCCGCCGCATTCGCCGCGGTCCCGGGTAGCTGACCTGGCCCAAGGCGTGCACGGCCAGGCAGCCCAGGACCGGCCACGCCAGGGCCGGGACGATCGACTCGGCGCTCACCAAGGAGACGGCCGCTGACGGATTGGCGGGGATGATGCCTAGAGTCATGGCGCCCTGGAGCGAGCTCGCCAGCCAGCCGATCACACCCACCCACAGCCCGTGCTCCGACACGCTCTGCGGCGAGGTTCCGGCCCCGGGGGCCCAGATCACCCATCGCAGCACGGCATAGACGAGCAGTGCTGCGATCGCCGGGCCGAGCAGCAGCATCGGCGGCAGGTAGAACAGGGCCGGCATGGAATCCCCCAAGATTCAGCAGTAATGTACCAAGCTATTGATACAAACTAGGCGTGGGGGCCCCGGGGGTCAACGACCTCAGTCGTCGAACGGCTTAAACCGCTCCACCGCAACTATTTTGTTCTTGCTATGGTGCGCCACGTGGCACACGATGATCTCGCCCGGCGCCAGAAACGGGTCCGAGGACGGCAGCAGATCCCGGAGGCGGGAGTTCATGTGCTTTGCGAGTTGCTTCAGGACGGTCGGCAGGGCCGGGCGGTGCGTACACACAGCCACGGCGCGCTGCTTGTCGAACAGCGCCTCGACGACGGCGGCCGTCTTCTGCGGGCTGCGGCCGTGCCGGTGCTCGGTGAGGGCCTCGTTGAGCTTTACCTTGGCGTCGGCCGCCTTTGCGTACGGGGCGATGGTGGCCACGCACCGCCGCCAGGGGCTTGAAACGATCCGCCCGGGCTTCCACGCCTGCAGGAGCCGCCCCACCGACTGCGCCTGCCGCATGCCGGTAGYAGCCAGCGGGCGGTCACCCTCGGCCTTGGACCACGAAGATCGGGGCTTGGCCTTCGCATGGCGCACGATCAGCAGCGGCCAGGTCTCCAGTTCCCCGCGGTCGTGGGCGTTCACGAGGTGCTGGAGTGGTTCGATGTCGCCCGGGTTGCTCAGGAGGCGGGCGGCCTTCTCGGGCGGGCACCACATGACGCTGTCGACTTCAGTGCCGTCCGGCAACAAGGCAGCGCCGTCGACGTCGACCGCCCAGTAGTGGACCACCTTCAGCCCGGCCGGCACATGGTAGTGGATGGGCGGAAGCGGGATCCCCAGGGGCGCGATGAGCCCGATCTCCTCCTCCACCTCGCGGACGGCGCACTCCGGGATGGTCTCGCCCGGGTCGATCTTGCCCTTCGGCCAGGACCAGTCGTCATACCGCGGGCGGTGAATCAGCAGGACCTCGAGCTGGTCCTTGGTTGCCGAATTGAGGCGCCACGGGATGGCGCCTGCCGCCGTGACGGCAACCTCTTCGCCGGGCTGGTCGGCCTGGTCCTCAACCAGTTCATCGCTGCTCACACTCACGGTCCCTACCGCAGGCTGGTCGAGCGCTGGCGGGAGCGGGAAGCGAGCAGCCAGGACTGGACGTCCTTGAGGTTCTCGCCGTCTTCTGCCAGGTGGTGGCGGGTCCATTCGCCCTGCTTGTCCAAGTGCCAGCTGGCGGTTTCGGGCACCATGTAGCGGTTGAGCAGGTCCAGGACATAGCTCGTGTCGTCGCCGCTGGTCAGCTGTACCAGGGCCTCCACCCGGCGGTCGAGGTTGCGGTGCATCATGTCGGCAGAGCCGATGTAGACCACCGGGTCGCCGGCATTGGCGAAGGCGAAGACGCGGGAGTGCTCCAGGAAACGGCCCAGCACGGAGCGGACCGTGATGTTCTCGCTCAGGCCGGGAACGCCGGGCCGCAGGGAGCAGATGCCGCGGACAATGACGTCCACCTGCACCCCGGCCTGGGACGCGCGGTACAGGGAATCGATGATGGCCTCGTCCACCATCGAATTGACCTTGATCTGGACGCGGGCGGCGATGCCGGCCCGGGCGTTCCTGATCTCGGTTTCGATCCTGTCGATCAGACCGGACCGCACCGAGCGCGGCGCTACGAGCAGCCTCTTGAACGTGGACTTCGGTGCGTAGCCGGAGAGCTGGTTGAACAGCTTCGAAAGGTCTTCGCCGACCTGTTCGTTCGCCGTCAGCAGGCCCAGGTCCTCGTAGTAGCGGGCCGTGCGCGGGTGGTAGTTGCCGGTGCCGATGTGGCAGTAGCGGCGCAGGCCGTCCACTTCCTGGCGGACCACGAGGGAGAGCTTGCAGTGGGTCTTGAGGCCCACGATGCCGTACACCACATGGACCCCGGCCTGTTCCAGTTTCCGGGCCCAGGAGATGTTGGCCTGCTCGTCGAAGCGGGCCTTGATCTCCACGAGGGCCAGGACCTGCTTGCCGGCCTCAGCGGCGTCGATCAGTGCATCGACAATCGGGGAGTCCCCGGAGGTGCGGTACAGGGTCTGCTTGATGGCCTGGACTTTGGGGTCCGCGGCCGCCTGTTCCAGGAACGCCTGGACGGACGTGGAGAAGGAATCATACGGGTGGTGCAGGAGGATGTCCCGTCGCCGCATGGCGGCAAAGACGTTGGCCGCCTTGGAGGTTTCCGATTCGTTGAGGTACCGCGAGGTGTGCGGGACGTGCTTGGGGTAGTGCAGGTCTGCCCGGTCGATCCCGGCAATCACCGAGAGCCCGCGCAGGTCCAGCGGTGCCGGAACGGAGTAGACCTCGGATTCCTCGACGCCGAGCTCGCGGATCAGCAGGGCACGGATGTTCGGGTTGATGTCGTTGGTGACCTCCAGCCGGACCGGCGGGCCGAACCGGCGGCGCAGGAGTTCCTTCTCCAACGCCTGCAGGAGGTTCTCGGCGTCGTCCTCTTCGACCTCGACGTCCTCGTTGCGGGTCACGCGGAAAGTGTGGTGCTCCAGGACCTCCATGCCGGCGAACAGCTGGTCCAGGTGCACGGCGATGACTTCTTCGAGCGCGATGAACCGGGCCACACGCCCTGGGACGGAGCCGGCGCGGGCGCCGTCGATGGAGATCAGGCGGGGGAGCTGGTCCGGGACCTTGACACGGGCGAAGAGTTCCTTGTCGCTGACCGGGTTGCGGACCACCACGGCGAGGTTCAGGGACAGCCCGGAAATGTAGGGGAACGGGTGCGCCGGATCCACGGCCAGCGGCGTCAGGATCGGGAAGACCTTTTCCGCGAACATGGCGCTGAGCTGGTCCTTGGCCTGCGAGTCGAGTTCCTCCCAGTGCATGAGGTGGATGTGCTCGTACGCCAGGGCGGGACGGATCTGCTCGGCGTAGACGCGGGCGTGGCGCTGCTGGAGCCGGTGGGCCTCCTCGCCGATCTGCTCCAACACCTGCATGGGGCTCAGCCCGGCGGGGGAGGGGACCGCGAGGCCTGTGGCGATCCGTCGCTTCAGGCCGGCCACCCGGACCATGAAGAACTCGTCCAGGTTGGAGGCGAAGATGGACAGGAAGCTGACCCGCTCCAGCAGGTACAGGTTGGGGTCCTCGGCCAGTTCCAGGACCCTGGCGTTGAAGGATAGCCAGCTCAGCTCACGGTCCAGGAACCGGTCCGGGCGGATGTCGCCTTCAGGTTCCAGGTTCGGCGCGAACTCCGGAATGTCGATCCGGTCCTGGGTGGCGCGTGAGGCCGGCACTTCGGAGGAGCCAAAGCGGGCTCGTACCGGACGCGCCCCCTTTTCCGACGTAGCTGGTTCAGACGTGGATGTCCGGGCAGTATCCCGTGGCATGGGGTCTCCTCAATGCTGGCGCGATGTAGCTTCAACCTTACAAGCAATCATGGCCGGATGACCCCAGATTTCGGCCCGGCCGCGGTGGTCATCCGCCGACTTGACTAACGCCGTCCGGCGCGGGAGTCACGGCCGGTGGTTGCTGCTGCGCCAGCGGCGCGTACATGACATCGACATCCCAGCGCGTGAATCCGAGGCGGCGGTAGAGGGCGACGGCGGGCGCGTTGTCGGCATCGACGTAGAGCATCACGGCGCGGAGCCCGAGGTCCTGCAGGTGCCTGATGCCGGCGACCGTGAGGACCTTGCCCAGCCCGGCGCCCTGGGCATCCGGGGTCACGCCCACCACGTAGACCTCGCCGATCGCGGGGTGATCGCCGTGCCGGGGGTGCACCTTGGTCCAATGGAACCCCAGGAGCCGGTCCGCCGGGTCCACGGCCAGCAGGAAACCCGCAGGATCAAACCAGGGTTCGGCCATCCGGGCGTCCAGATCGGCGCGCGTCATGTTGCCCTGTTCCGGGTGGTGGGCGAAGGCGGCCTTGTTTGCGGCCAGCCAGGCGTCCTCGTCCCGGCCCGCCACGAAAGTGCGGAGCTGTACGCCCTCCGGGAGTTGGACCTCCGGCAATGCCGCTGCCGCCGTCATCAGCCGCATCTTCCACAACTCGCGGACGGCGCCGTAGCCGTAGCGGGCCGCGAGGTCCGCCGCGGCCTCGTGGTTTCCGTGGGACCAGGCTTTCAGGCCTGTAAAGCCGCGGACGCTTTTAAGTTCGCTCACCAGGCGGTCGCCCACGCCCTGGTTGCGGTAGCTGGGGTGGACGGCAATCTCAAGGACCCCTGTGCCGTCGGGCTCCTCGATGACGACGGCGACGCCGGCGAGGTCCTGCGCCGTCGCGGGATCCAACTTGTCGTCCGGGGCGTAGAGGGCCAGGGCCAATACCGAATGCTCGCCCGCGTCGGCGGCGCGCAGCGTGACAAGGGTCTGTTCGGACAGCGGCGGATTGCCGTCGGACTCCTCCGCCGCGGCGACCAGGGCGGCGACGTCCCGCAGCAGCCTGCCGCCCACGGTTCCTTTGACGGCAAGTACGGGCCAGTTTTCCGGGTGCGCAGGGCTCATGGTGCAAGGCTATCGGGTGCATGGCTGTCAGCGGCCGATTTTGTTGAACTCCGGACAGCGGCGTATAGTCGTTATCTCGTCCGGCGTTGAGCCAGATGCGAGGGGGATCCACCGCTGGGGTGGCCTCGATACGTTCGACCCGTATGTCCTCCACTGAGAATATTTACTGAGAGTATTTGCGCCGATGGATTGGTGCACCACGAAGGCCCCGGACTCCAGAGTCCGGGGCCTTCTGTGTTTAGTGCTATTTGGGTTTCAGTGCTGCTGGGTTCGGGCGGCCTTGGTGCTCAGGCCTCGGTGAGTTCGTCCTCGGGCTGGCGGACCAGGGTCAGGCGGTAGCCGACGTTGCGGACGGTGCTGATCAGGTTCTCGTGGTCGGCGCCCAGTTTGGCGCGCAGCCGCCGGACGTGGACGTCCACGGTGCGGGTGCCGCCGTAGTAGTCGTAGCCCCAGACTTCGGTCAGCAGCTGCTGGCGGGTGAAGACCCGGCCGGGGTGCTGGGCGAGGTATTTCAGCAGTTCAAATTCCTTGAAGGTCAGGTTGAGCGCGGCGCCGTTGACCCGTGCGGTGTAGCTGGCCTCGTCAATTACGACGCCGGCGGCCCGGATTTCGGTCGGCACGTCCTCCTTCTCCGGAACGGCGCGCGCGACGCCGAGGCGGATCCTGGCTTCGACTTCTGCCGGGCCCGCGGATTCCAGGAGGATGTCGTCGACGGCCCACGCCGAGGAGACGGCGGCCATGCCGCCTTCGGTGAGGATGAGCATCAAGGGGGCGCTGAGGCCGGTGGCCTTGAGCAGCTGGGTGAGGGAACGTGCGCCGACCAGGTCCTTGCGGGCATCCAGCAGGACGATGTCGCAGGGGTCGGTCTCGAGCAGTGCGGTGGGCTCGGCCGGCAGGATATGCACCCGGTGGTTCAGCAGTTCCAGAGCAGGCAGGACGTCCACGGATGTTCCGGTGCTGTTCGTCAATAGCAGGATGTGCGACATTGTTCCTCCAAGGGGTGTCCGCGCATCGTTGGGCGTCTTGTTGCTGATCCCGAGTATACCTAAAGGCCCCATTCCGGCCATGGTCCCGTCACCTCCGCCCACTGCTTTTGCGACACAAATCGTTCATATAAGGCAGGATTGAACCGTCAGGGCCCGCGGCCCGTTGAAATTGAGCCGAGTCGAATTGGGGTCCGCAGTGAGCGAAGATACGGCCATGGTGGGTCTGCCGATGGCGAGTAGACCGTGAAGCCGTGGAGCGTCGGGATCATTGGCCTGGCCGGCCTGGCGGCCATTGTTGCCGGCGCCTATTCCTCGCCCGAGGTCCTCCTGGCCGTCGCGGCCCTCTTCGCGGCCGGCATCGGCATCGGCTGGCCCTACTTTCTCGGCATCCCCGCCAAGAAGACCCTCGCAGCCTTGATTGGCCTGCCAGGTGTGGGGTCGGCGGTGGCCGCAACCTATCTTCCGGCTCCCGGCTTCCTGGACTGGACGCCGTCGTTCATGGCGGTCGGGGTCATGGCCATCTTCGTCATGCAGCTGATCCGGGGCACCGGGCAGGCCCAGCGCCTCGAATCCACCCTGGGCTCCTGCGCGGGTGTCCTGCTGTCCTGCCTGGGCGCCGGCTGGATTGCGAGCTCGCGCTTCAACGGAGTCCGCGAAATGATCCTCGTGGCCGCCGTCAGTGCAGCCATCGCCCTGATGGCGGGGTTGATCCGTTTACCTGACCGGATCGTTGCGCCGCTGGGCATCGTCAGCGCGGGGCTCGCCGGGCCGCTCGCCGGCCTGGTGTTCTCCGACATTGCCGTGCTTCCGGCCGCCCTCGCCGGCGTCGTAGTGGGGGCGGTGCTGGTGAGTTTCCGCCGCCTCGTCATCCTCAGCGGTGAGAGCCTGAACGTTTTGGCGGCCGTGGGCATGGGGCTGGGGCCGGTGTCGGCGGTCGGTTCCCTGGCCTACTTCATAGACAAACTACTCATCTACTAAGGGTTAGGATGGCATCATGTCCGTACTTGCATATGAGATCTTTTTCCTTGTCCTGCTTGGCGTGGCCAGCCTGTCCATGGCGTGGTTTGCCGGCTTTGTCGTGTACCGCCTCTTCAAAGGCCAGAAGTAACACGTTCCAGACCCCGTAGCTTCCAGAGGTAGATGCTGTGCCGATTGAAATCCCTACTGATCTGACCCCCGAAATCGTTCCGCTGTCCTGGCTCATTGGTGAGTGGGAGGGCAGCGGCCGGTTGGGGGCCGGGGACGAGGACTCCGAGCACTTCCTGCAGCACGTGTCGTTTACGCACAACGGCCTGCCGTACCTGCAGTACCGTGCCGAGAGCTGGCTGACGGACGACGAGGGCACCAAGCTGCGTCCCCTGACCGTCGAGACCGGCTTCTGGGCCCTCGAGCGCAAGCAGCGCGAGGAGGACGGTGGCCCCGGCCTGATCCCGGCGGACATCGTCCCCGTGCTTAGGAGCGCCGACGAGGTGGAGGCCCTGCGTAACAGCGACGGCGGCTTCGACATCTCGGTCTCCATTGCCCACCCCGGCGGGATCTCGGAGCTGTACTACGGTCAGATCAAGGGACCCCAGATCCAGCTCAGCACCGACATGGTGATGCGCGGCAGCCACTCCAAGGAGTACACGGCGGCCACCCGGATCTTCGGACTCGTGGAAGGGAACCTGCTGTGGCGCTGGGACGTGGCCACCGGCAAGGATTCGGCGTCCGGGGGCGGCCTGGAAGCCCACGCATCGGCCATCCTCGCCAAAGTAGGCTAAAGGCGCGGTCTCACTGATTTTTCCATTGTCAGCATCGACCTAGGAGAAACGCCGTGACTGACGAAGTCAGCAACACAGTCACCAGCTCAGCCCCCAGCCAAGCCCCTGGTAGCACCAGCTACGCCGACCTCAAGGCCGTGTACTTCAACGGCACCCTCAAGAAGTCCCCGGACGTGTCCAACACCCAGGGCCTGATCGAGGTCAGCCGCCGGATCATGGAAAAGCAGGGCGTCACCACCCGCGTGATCCGCACGGTGGACCACGACATTGCCAGCGGCGTCTACCCGGACATGCGCGACCACGGCTGGGCGACCGATGAATGGCCGGAAATCTACCCGGTCGTCCAGGAAGCGGACATCGTCGTCGTCGCCGGGCCCATCTGGCTGGGGGACAACTCCTCGCAGACCAAGAAGCTCATCGAGCGCCTCTATGCCCACTCCGGGCAGCTGAACGCGAAGGGCCAGTGGGCTTACTATCCCAAGGTGGGCGGCTGCCTCATCACCGGCAATGAGGACGGGATCAAGCATTGCGCCATGAACGTCCTGTACAGCCTCCAGCACGTCGGCTTCACCATCCCGCCGCAGGCCGACGCCGGATGGATCGGCCCCGTGGGTCCCGGGCCGAGCTATCTCGACGAGGGGTCCGGGGGTCCGGACAGTGATTTCACCAACCGCAACACAACCTTCATGACCTGGAACATGCTGCACCTGGCCCGGATGCTCAAGGACTCCGGCGGCATTCCCGCCTACGGAAACCTCCCCGACGCCTGGAAAGCGGGCACCCGCTTCGATTTTGAAAATCCGGAATACCGCTAGGGCCGGCCGGCCCCACGGTCCGACAAAGGCCGGCCGGCACCGGCACTGGATGCCGGGGCCGGAATACGCGCAGAGCTAAGGACGTTCCTTTCAATATGACTATCAAAAGCCCCCTGTTGTCGCGCCCGGCCGCGGTTGAGGCCAGCGGTGCCGACGCCGGCGTCGCCGCCCACTACGGCGAGCCGCTTCGGGAGCAGCGGGCGCTGGCCGCAGGCACCGCCGTCGTCGATCTCTCAAACCGCGGCGTGGTCACGGTCAGCGGACCGGACCGCCTCAGCTGGCTGAACACCCTGTCCTCCCAGCAGCTCACGTCCCTGGCCCCGGGCCAGTCCACCGAACTGCTGTTGCTGAGCGTTCAGGGCCGGATCGAGTTCGACGCCCGGGTGGTGGACGACGGCGCCACCACCTGGCTGATTGTTGAGGGAGCCGAAGCCGGCCCGCTCGCCGAATGGCTTAACAAGATGAAGTTCATGCTCCGGGTCGAGATCGCCGATGTCTCCGCGGACTGGGCCGTGCTCGGCTCCACCCAGCCCATCCCGGAGTGGTCGGCGCTGCAGGTTTGGGAAGACCCGTGGCCGCATGTCGGTGCCGGCGGCTACTCCTACGCGGTGGTGGGCGAGGACGCCCACCCCGGACTGGAACGGCCGTGGTTCGAGTACCTTGTTCCCGCGCCTGAGCTGGTCGCAACGGTGGGCGAGCGTGCCCTCGCCGGCACCATGGCGTCCGAAGCGCTGCGGATTGCCGCGTGGCGGCCCCGGTGGGGCGCGGAAACCGACGACAAGACCATCCCGCACGAGCTCGACCTCCTCCGCACCGCCGTGCACCTGGCCAAGGGCTGCTACAAGGGCCAGGAGACGATCGCCCGCGTCCACAACCTGGGCCACCCGCCGCGGCGGCTCGTGTTCCTCCAGCTCGACGGCTCCCAGCACACCCTGCCCGCGCCCGGCAGCGAGGTGCGTGCCGGCGACCGTAAGGTGGGCACCGTGACGTCCGTGGCGCAGCATTACGAAATGGGCCCCGTGGCCCTGGCCGTGATCAAGCGCTCCGTCGCCCCGGACGATGTCCTGACCGTGGTGGACGGTGACGAGCCCTATGCCGCGGCCCAGGAAGTCATTGTGGCTCCCGACGCCGGCCAGGTAGTGGGCCGCCAGACCGGCTTCCTGCGGGGCACCCGATGAGCGGCGAGTCGCCGCTGGGTTCGTCCCCGCTGGAAGGTGGCGCCGCGCCCGACGACGAGACCCTGGCGCTTGCCCACGCGCTCTTCGACGCCGCCCGCGAGGGCAACTCCGCGCTGCTGGGCGGCTATCTCGCCGCCGGCGCGCCGGCCACGCTGACCACGGCCTCCGGCGACTCACTGCTCATGCTGGCGGCCTACCACGGTCACGCCGGCACGGTCCGGCTGATCCTGGAGCACGGCGGCGACGTTAACGCGCCTAATGACCGCGGCCAGACGCCGCTGGCCGGCGCTGTCTTCAAGGGCTACACGGACGTCGCCCGGGAGCTGTTGGAGGCCGGTGCCGACCCCGACGCCGGCACCCCCACCGCGCGGGCCGCCGCGGAAATGTTCGCCCGCACGGAGATCCTGGCCCTCCTCGGCTGACGAGACCCGGTCCGGGCCCGCTGGAGGCCCGGCCGGCGCGGATCCGGGACGATTGCCCCCAAATACTCCACGTGGAATAATCTTAAGTGGACTAATCGCAGTCTAGACCGAAGAGGACAGTTTTAGACCGAAGAGGACAGCGCCATGGCCCGGGCAACCGCACTGACACCGCTGGGTGTCGCCGCACTCTCCCTGCTCGTTGAAGAGCCGATGCATCCCTACGAGATGTACCAGCTCCTGATCGCCCGGCACGAGGACCGCCTGGTCAAGGTCCGGCCGGGAACTCTCTATCACGCCGTCGGGCGGCTCGAAGAGCAGGGTCTCGTCGCAGCAACGGGAACGGACCGGGGAGGCAACCGCCCGGAGCGCACCACGTACACGATCTCGGCGGCCGGCCGCGAAGCGTTCACGAAGTGGCTGCAGGACATGCTCGCGGCCCCGGTCAACGAATACCCGTCCTTCCCGCTGGCCATCTCCGAGGCCTACAACCTGCCCGCCGGCGTCGTCGTCGAACTCCTCGACCGCCGGCTCCAGGTGCTGCAGGAGCAGCTCGACTTCCTGGTCTCCGGCGAGGAACTGCTCAAGAAGAAGGGCGTGGAGCGCAAGTACTGGATCGATGTCCAGTACCAGCAGTGCACGCTGCAGGCCGAAATCGCCTGGATCCGCGGCCTTCAGGACCAGCTCCGCTCCGGCGAACTGCCGTGGTGAGCCCTTGCGCCCCCGGCCGGGACCCGGCCGCCCCAACACTTAGCCCGTCCAACGTTCACACCAGCCCCTAAGGAACCCCATGGAAAACGTAGCCCGGCCATGGCCGGCACTCTGGTCCCTGGTGATCGGCTTCTTCATGATCCTGATCGACACCACCATCGTCTCGGTGGCCAACCCGAGCATCATGGAGGGCCTGAACACCGACATCAACTCGGTGATCTGGGTGACCAGTGCCTACCTGCTCGCCTATGCCGTGCCGCTGCTTATTACCGGCCGGCTCGGTGACCGCTTCGGACCAAAGAAGCTCTACCTCTCCGGACTCGTCGTCTTCACCATGGCATCGCTGTGGTGCGGCCTCTCCGGCGACGTCCAGACCCTCATTGCGGCCCGCGTGGTCCAGGGCCTCGGTGCGGCCATGATGACGCCGCAGACCATGGCCGTCATTACCCGGATCTTCCCCCCGGACCGCCGCGGGGCGGCCATGGGCATCTGGGGCGCCACTRCCGGCGTCGCCACCCTGGTCGGCCCGATCCTCGGAGGCGTGCTGGTGGACGGCCTCGGCTGGGAGTGGATCTTCTTCATTAACGTCCCCGTCGGGATTGCCGGCTTCATCCTCGCCCAGCGTTTCGTCCCCTCGCTGACCACCCACCCGCACAAGTTCGATATTCCCGGGGTTCTGCTCAGCGCCCTCGGCCTGTTCCTCTTGGTCTTCGGCATCCAGGAGGGCGAGACGTACGACTGGGGCACCATCGCCGGCCCCATCACCGTCTGGGGCCTGATCATCAGCGGCATCGCCGTGCTGGTGGTCTTTGTCCTGTGGCAGAAATTCAACAAGGGTGAACCGCTGCTGCCCCTGTCCCTTTTCAAGGACCGCAACTTCTCGCTCGCCAACATTGCGATCACCACGGTGGGCTTCACCGTCACAGCGTTCAGCTTGCCGCTGATCTTCTACTACCAGATCGTCCGCGGCCTGACCCCGACCCAGTCGGCGCTCATGATGGTGCCCATGGCGCTAATCTCAGGCGGCCTCGCGCCCGTGGTCGGCCGGATCATTGACAAAGTCAACCCGAAGTTCATCACAGCGACCGGCCTGGTTCTGATGTCTGTGGCGCTGTTCTGGAACGCCCTGCTCATGCACCCGGACACCCCCATCTGGCTGTTCCTGCTGCCGAGCGCAGTGCTGGGCTTCGCCAATGCGGGCATTTGGGCGCCGTTGAGCTCCACCGTCACGCGCAACCTGCCGCCGCGGCAGGCCGGAGCCGGCTCGGGCGTCTACAACACGACCCGCCAGATCGGCGCCGTGCTCGGCAGCGCCGCCATCGCCGTGCTCATCCAGGCGCGGCTGGCGGCAGAGCTCCCCGCCCGGCCCGGAGAAGGCGCGGAGGCCAGCCCGATGGGCTTCGGCGGCGCCCTGCCCGAGGCACTTCATGAGGGATTCTCGACGGCGATGGGCCAATCCATCCTGCTGCCGGCGGCGGTCATCCTGCTCGGTGCTGCCGTGGCGCTCTTCTTCGCCAAACCCAAGCCGGTCCAGGGCTGGGGAGAACCGGGCCCCGCCGCAGCTGCCGGCGCGGACATGGACAAGGCCGCCGCGGAACGTGGCTAGCCTGGCGGGCATCCGGATCAGCCCAGCAGCACGCTGGTCTGGATGCCGCCCGCGGAGAAGCCCAGGCTCCGGGCCAGGGCCAGCGAACCCTTGTTGCTGACCTCTGAACGCCACTGCAGCGTCAGCCCGGCGGCGAGGGCCTCGTGGGCGGCTATCGATGCGGCCAGCTTGCCCAGGCCGCGGCGCCGCCATTCGGGCGCAACCAGCACGCCAAGATGGGCCAGGAGCCCTTCCCATTCGGCGTAGGCCCCGCAGGCCACGGGGGTCCGGCGGCCGTCTTCCAGATGCAGGACAGTGAAGCGGTGTGCCAGGCCGGCGAGGCCCACTTCATTGACGTCATCGGGCGGGCAGAACGTTTCCAGCTCGATCGCTTCCGGGTTCCCATGCGAGACGGTCAGCTCCTCGGAAGGCTGCTGCAGGGGGAGGTCGTCGGCGAAGAAGAGTGCGGCTGCGCCCAGGCCGTGGCCGCCGTGCCCGCGGGTGATGGTCAGCAGTGTCACGTGCTGGGCCAGTTCCTCGTCGGAGAGCCCGACGGCGGCGTCCAGCGCCCATTGCGGGCCCACCAGGGCGGAGTTGCCGAACAGGCGGACGAACTGCACCGCCCGGGCAGTCTCGTCCGCCCGGGTGAGCCGCACGCCGGCGGCGGCCGCGAAGGCGCCGTCGTCGAACCCCAAGCGGCGCGCCCAGGCAAGCTGGACTATTTCAGCGGAACCGGGCTCAAGAGTCATGAATCAACCCTACCCACCGCGCGGCCCACGGACCGCTTAGCCGAAGAGGCCTCTTAGCCGAAGAGTACAGCGGCCTCGTCATAGCGGCTCTGCGGTACGGATTTGAGGTTGCCGAGCGCGGCGTCGAAACCGACGTGCACAATGTCCGTGCCGTGCAGCGAGACCATCGTGCCCCAGCGCTTCTCCACCACCGAATCGATGGCCGCCATGCCCAGGCGGGTGGCCAGGACACGGTCAAACGCAGTCGGGACGCCGCCGCGCTGGATGTGGCCAAGGACGGTCGCACGGGTCTCGATGCCGGTGCGTGCCTCCAACTCGGGCGCCAGCATTTCGGCGATGCCGCCGAGGCGCGGGCGGCCAAAAGTATCGAGGCCGCGCTCCGAATGCGGGGACTCCTGGCCTTCGGGCACAAACCCCTCGGCGACGACAAGCAGCGGGGCGCGGCCACGGTCGTGGGCGGAGACCACCCACTCGGCGATCTGATCCATGGAGGCCTTCTGCTCCGGGATCAGGATGGCGTGGGCGCCCGAGGCCATGCCGGCGTGCAAGGCGATCCAACCCACATGCCGTCCCATGACCTCCGCAATCATGCAGCGGTGGTGGGACTCTCCAGTGGTGCGCAGCCGGTCGATTGCCTCGGTGGCGATTTCCACGGCGGTGTCGAAGCCGAAGGTGTAGTCCGTGGCGTCTAGATCGTTGTCGACCGTCTTGGGCACGCCCACGATCTTGAGGCCGGCGTCGGTAAGTCGCTTTGCGGCGGCCAGGGTGCCTTCGCCGCCGATCGCGATGATGGCGTCGATCCCGAGCCGGTCCATGTTGGCCTTGATGACCTCGGGACCGCCGCCGTTCTCGAACGGGTTGGTGCGGGACGTGCCGAGGATGGTGCCGCCCTGCTTGGCGATGCCGCGGACCATGGTGCGGGGAATTTCCACGATGTCGCCCTCGACAACGCCGCGCCAGCCATCCCTGAATCCTACGAACTGCTGGCCGTGGACCGCGATTCCCTTGAGGACGGCGCCACGGATGACGGCGTTCAGGCCGGGGCAGTCTCCGCCGCTGGTGAGGATTCCAATTTTCATATCTCGGCTCAAATCCTGGTTTGAAGGGGTACAGGCAGAGCGCCACGCTGAGCTCACCTAGAGTCTAGTGGCGCGTGTGGGGCAGGACACAAACGGTTACAAAAGGGTGCCCCCGCCGTGAAGGCAGGGGCACCCTTTTCGTGGTGTGGCGCTACTACCGGACGCCGAATGCCGCCCGGCCGGGACGGCCTGTGATGGCCGGCCTCTGTGATCGAGGTCAGGGCCGGGAGGAACGCTTCGAGAGGAAGCTTTCGAGGACGATTGCGTTGCGCTGGTCCGGGAGGAGCAGCCACGCCACGACGTAGAACACGAACGCCGGCCCGGGGAGCAGGCTCAGGAGCAGGTAGGCGATCCGGACATACGCCACATCAACATTCAGTTTGGCGGCAATTCCGCCGCAGACGCCGCCAAGCCAGCGCTGCGGACCACGTTTCAGGCCGAAGCCCCGGATGGTGTCGAAGAATTTATCCATGGTTCAAGACTTCCCTGTAGTTGACTTATTGTCACGCCTGCGCGCCGAGACCAGTCCGCCCACTATCAGGGCGGCCCCGGCCCCGATCATCAGGCCGATCAGGACGTAGGTGCCGTTGAGGGCCACAATGCCGAGCCCGGAAATGATGATCAGCGCGGCCAATGCCACCACTGTCAGCCCCCAGACCACTGTGCCCACCCGGGCGGGGGAACCCGCCTCGGGATCCTGCCAGGCCGCGGCGGGCCGCGAGTCGTCATAGCTGCTCATGTCAGTTGCCTTCCTTGATGGTCACGTTGCTGACGGTGCCGGAGATCTTCAGGACCAGCCGGGCGCCTGGCATCGAGGTGTTGTAGTCGCTTTGCTGCTTCGTGATGCCGCCGCGGTCCTGGTTGCCGTCGTGGATGTTGCCCATGGTCATGTCCGCCTGGACCTGGACCGGGACGGTGGCGGGGATGACGACGGTGAGGTTGCTGGCCGTCGCGTCGATCGGAACGACGACGTCGGAGCCCAGGGGCGGATTCAGCGCCAGCTTGGTCAGGTCCACGGTTCCGGCGCCGCCGGTGATCTCGAAGCCGCCATTGGCCTGTTCAATGCTCGTCGGCGTCCAATCGGCGTTCTGGAAGCGGAACCGGTCCCCATGCGGGACCACGCTGAAGATTGCGCCGATCAGCAGTGCGACGACCGCGAAGAAGCCCAGGATTCCGGAAGTCCGGCCCCGCAACCCTACGAACAGGATCCCGAGACCCAGGATGGCCGCGCCGAAGGCCCAGACCAGCGCGTTGCCGGCGTCGCCGAGATCGATCACATTGGCGGCGTCGAGGGCCTTGATGCCGCCGCCCACCAGGAGGGCGGAGCCGACGGTGACGAGGACAGCCGGAGTGCCAGGGCCAAGGTTGCGGGGCGCAGCGGGAGGAGGCGGGGTGGCCCCGGATCCCGGGCCATAGCCGCCGGGGGGAACAGGGCCGGGCGGGATGGGGCCGGACGGCGGGGGCGGACCCCAGAGCGGGCCGGTTCCGAAGCCGTCGTCGGGGTGGCCATAGGCCGGCCCGCCGCTCTGCGGGAAGCTTTCGGTGGACTGCTGCCCGTCACCGGTGCGGGAGCTACCCGCGAATGCCGCGGCGCCGGCCGGGCTGCTGGACTCGTAACGCGGTGGCATGGGAGTGGCTCCGTTCCGGATCTTATTGCGTTGGGTCAGGTAGTAGACGAGGTAGATGGCGCCGCCCACCCAGAAGACGGTCCAGACGAAGGCGCCAAAGCCGAACCGGTCCCAGCCCCAGACACCGTTGCCCAGACTGGGGAAACCGATAACCGAGGTGATGAGGGCGCCGGTCATGCCGGCCGTCCACCGCCCTGCGGCGGCCTCCTGGACGTGAATGCGGCCGTCAGGCTCGGGCAGCAGTGCCCAGGCCAGGCCATAGGCGAGAACGCCAATTCCGGCGAAAACGGTCAGGACGATCAGGACGCCGCGAATGATCAGGGGGTCGACGCCGAGCCGGTGCGCTATGCCACTGGCCACGCCACCGATCCAGCGGTCGCGTCCGCGGTAGATGCCCTGGCTGCGGATCCAGTCGAAGAAATTTTGCCCCTGTCGGCCGGGCAGCGGTCCATTCGGGTCGCCCGGCGCGTAAAGCGGCGGCGGCTCCGTCGGCAGCGGCTCCGTCGGCGGCGCTCCTGCCGGCCCGGAGCCGGCCGGAGAGGCATCGGACTGGCCTGTGCCTGGAAGTTCTGTGTCCGGAAGCTCGGTGTCAAGTTCTGAGTCCGGAGCTTTTGAGTCCGGAAGTTCAGGGTCTGGACGTTCTGTGTCCGGAAATTCTGCGGAGGGTCGATCCGTGGCCGGCCGGTCTGCGGAGGCCTGGCCTTCATCGGGGTGCGGAGTGTGCGGGTTCATACTTCGATCCTTCCCGTTCCAGGCGCCGGGCTCTACTGGGGAATACCCTGAACGGCCCCTGAGTGGCCCCCGGTTGGGCCCCCAAACGCGTCCGGGGAACCCCGATCCGTGCTTGGATTGATGCATGACAACCGTGCCCGCCCGCCCGCCGCTGGTCCGCAGCAGCGATCGCGTGATTGCCGGCGTTTGCGCGGGCCTCGCCAACCATCTGGGCTGGCCGGTGCGCATGGTCAGGATCGGCATGGTGGTGGCTGCGCTCGCGGGCGGCGCCGGAGTGGCCTTTTACGCCTGGCTCTGGATCATGGTCCCCACGGCGGATGAAAGCGCCCGGCGCAACGCCCGCCGCCCGGCGTCGCCCATCGCTCCGGCAGTCAGCTCCCCGGACATCCTTGGAGTCCCCGGCACCCCGGCAGCCCCCGGCGTTCCGGGAGGCCCCGGAACCCTTGGCGCGTCCGGGACCCCAGCCCCGGGGTCCTGGTGGTCCAAGGTGCCGGGCATGCCCTTCGGCAAGGAGATCCTGCTGGGCGCAGGCCTGTTGCTGGCCGCCGGGATTCTGATCGCCCGGCTTCTCGGCGTCGACGTGCCCCTCGGCACGCTGATCCCGGTTGCGGCGATCCTGGGCGGCGCGGCGATCGCCTGGATGCAACTGGACGAGACCCGCCGGGCGGGGCTGGTGGACAAGACCAAAGCGGACCAGGCCGGCGGCTGGGCGCGCCTCGCAGCCGGGCTCGCCCTCGTCGTGGCCGGCGTCCTGGTCATGGTGTCCGGCTCGGGGTCCTGGGAACAGACCTGGCTGGCCCTCCTGGCCTCGGTGGCCGTGCTCGGCGGCGTGGCCCTGGTGCTGCTGCCTTGGGGGCTGAAGTTCTGGCGCGACCTGGAAACGGAGCGAGCGGGGCGGGTGCGCGCCACCGAGCGTGCCGAGATCGCAGCCCACCTGCATGACTCCGTGCTGCAGACCCTCGCCCTGATCCAGCGCCGCGCCGGCAACGAGCACGACGTCATCCGGCTGGCCCGCGCGCAGGAGCGCGAACTTCGGGGCTGGCTGTACCGGGACGCCGACAAGGAATCCGGGCAGCTGTCCGAAGGCATCACGGCCGCCGCCGCAGAGGTCGAGGACGCACTGGGCCACGCGGTCGAAGTGGTCAGCGTGGGGGACTGCGTCATGACCCAACGCCACGAGGCCCTCGTCCAGGCAGCCCGCGAGGCCATGCTCAACGCCGCCCGGCACGGCGGCGGTGCCGTGTCCGTGTACCTGGAAGTCACGGACGCCGCCGCAGAAGTTTTCGTCAAGGACCGGGGCCCGGGCTTCGATCCGGATTCGGTCCCCCCGGACCGGCTCGGTGTCCGGGAATCGATCATCGGCCGGATGAACCGCCACGGCGGCACCGCCGCCATCATCAGCAGCCCGGACGGCACCGAAGTGCGGCTCCGGCTGCCCGCCGCCGCATCTGCCGGAACTGCGGCGGCTGCCGCCAACCACGCCAACGGAGAGGCCAAGCCGTGACCAGCCCAGCACCAGGAAACCAGTCACCAGGAAGCCACACACCAGGAAACCCTGCCCCGGTTCGGGTGGTGATCGTGGACGACCACGCCATCTTCCGCTCCGGGTTGAAGGCGGACCTGGACGCGGACATCGTCGTCGCGGGGGAGGCCGGAACCGTGGAGGAGGCAATCGCCGTCATCGCGGCCCAGCTGCCTGACGTCGTGCTGCTTGACGTCCACCTCCCAGGCGGCCGGGGAGGTGGCGGACGCGAGGTCCTGGCCGGCTCGGCGCCGCTGCTGGGCACCACACGGTTCCTGGCGCTGAGCGTCTCCGACGCGGCGGAAGATGTCGTGTCCGTGATCCGGGCGGGCGCGCGCGGCTACGTCACGAAGACAATTTCCGGCGCGGAGATCAGCGGTGCCGTCCGCCGCGTGGCCGGCGGCGACGCCGTCTTCTCGCCGCGGCTGGCGGGCTTCGTCCTGGACGCGTTCGGAACGGCCCCCGCGGACATCGCCGACGACGAGCTGGACAAGCTATCGGCGCGGGAGCTCGAAGTGATGCGCCTGATCGCCCGCGGCTACAGCTACAAGGAGGTGGCGAAGGAACTGTTCATCTCGATCAAGACCGTTGAAACCCACGTCTCGGCCGTGCTGCGCAAGCTCCAGCTCTCCAGCCGCCACGAGCTGACCCGCTGGGCCGCCGAGCGCCGCCTCCTCTAGCCAAGGATGCGCTATCACTTAGGGTCCTTATCGCACTGGAATAAGGACCCTAAGTGATAGCGCATCGGGGGTTGGGGGGTGCTACTTCGCTTTGCCGAGGAAGTCCTGCAGGCGGGCGACGCCCGTGGCCAGGTCGTCGTCGCCCAGCGCATAGGACAGGCGCAGGTAGCCGGACGGGCCGAACGCCTCGCCGGGAACCACAGCGACCTCGACCTCGTCCAGGATCAGCGCCGCGAGTTCGGCAGAGGTGGCCGGCCGCACCGGACCGTTTGCTGACGGGAACTCCTTGCCCAGCAGCGCGCGGACGTCCGCGTACACGTAGAAGGCGCCCTTCGGCGTCGGGCAGTCAACGCCCTCAATCGCGTTCAGGCCCGCGACGATTGCCTTGCGGCGGCGGTCGAATGCCACCTTCATCTCATCGACGGCGGTCAACGGCCCGGAGACGGCCGCGAGGGCGGCGACCTGGGGGATGTTGGAGACGTTCGACGTCGCGTGGGACTGCAGGTTGGTGGCGGCCTTGATGACGTCCGCCGGCCCGATCATCCAGCCCACCCGCCAGCCGGTCATGGCATAGGTCTTGGCGACGCCGTTGAGGATGACCACCTTGTCGCCGAGCTCGGGAACTGCGGTGGCGATAGAAGTGAACGGCACGCCGTCGTAGGTCAGGTGTTCGTAGATCTCGTCGGTGACAACCCACAGGCCCTTGGACGCTGCCCACTGGCCGATCTCCTTGACCTGCTCGGGCGAGTACACGGCACCGGTGGGGTTCGAGGGGGAGACGAAGAGGAGGATCTTGGTGCGCTCCGTGAGGGCCGCTTCCAGCTGGTCCACGGTGACCAGGTAGCCCTGCTCCGGGCCCGCGAAGACCTCCACCGGCACGCCGCCGCCCAGCCGGATGGCCTCGGGGTAGGTGGTCCAGAACGGGGTGGGAACAATGACCTCGTCGCCCGGGTCCAGGAGGGTGGCGAAGGTGTTGTAGACGGCCTGTTTGCCGCCGTTGGTCACCAGCACCTGGGATGCCTCGGCCTTGTAGCCGGAATCCCGGAAGGTCTTGTCCGCGATGGCCTGCTTCAGCTCGGGCAGCCCGCCGGCGGGGGAGTAGCGGTGGTACTTCGGCTGGCTGGCGGCCTCGATGGCGGCCTGCACAATGTAGCCGGGCGTCGGGAAATCGGGTTCCCCGGCACCGAAGCCGATGACCGGGCGGCCGGCTGCCTTCAGCGCCTTCGCCTTGGCATCGACGGCCAGAGTGGCGGATTCGGCTATGGCGGAAATGCGCTGGGAAATGCGGGCAGCAGACATGGGCGGGTCCGTTCTTCGCTGGCAGCTGGAAGGCTGGATGTGGGATTCGACGAAATCTACTCTATGCTGTTCAGCGGATCCCCCGGGGTGCCTGAACGCGAATATGACTGACGGCTGTCAGTTGATTTGCGAAGGCACGCAGGGGTCCGGAAGAGGGCCGGTTCGACGTAGGCGCAGTTGTTGCGTAGACTGGTTCTCCGGTGTTGAAAACACGATGATGGCCTGCGCCTCAGGGAAGCCTGGGGTTGCGTCGGCCGGAGCGGATTTTCTCCCTGAAGGGTAGTGGCGCAATTGGTAGCGCAGCGGTCTCCAAAACCGCAGGTTGCAGGTTCGAGTCCTGTCTGCCCTGCGCATGCTGTTCCGGGTCATCCGGAACAAGCGCAGCAACCATGGTTCAGTTCAGAGCCGGGTATCCGATCATTGCGAGGATGAGTGAGGACCAGGTGACCGAAACAGCTGCCAGCAGCTCCAAAGGCCGCCCCGCCAAGAATGCCGCCAAGCCCGGCTTCTTCGCTCGCATCGCGATCTTCATCCGCCAGGTCATTGGCGAACTGAAGAAGGTCGTCGCACCGACCCGTAAAGAACTGATCAATTACACGCTCGTGGTGCTGGTGTTCGTGTCCATCATGATGGTGATCGTCACCCTGCTGGACTTGGCCTTCGGGACCGCGGTCAGCTGGGTCTTCGGCGGCAGCGGCCCCACGGACAACTAAGGCGACCGGTCCGCAGACTGCGTGGATGCCCCGGGAAACCGGAGATTCCGCGGGGTGTGCGGAATTGAGTCATTTAAATAGGCATGTTAGGCAATGAGGAAGCAGGAGACCAAGTGTCTGAGCAGGAGCTCGAGGTAACTGAGACTGAGCTGGATAAGAGCCAGGGCGCCGCGGTGGAAGCTGCGGAAGAGTCCGAGGCTGTGTCTGCTGCGCCCGAATCCGACGTCACTGACGAGGCCGAAGCCACAGAAGAAGTAGCCTTGGAAGAAGACGCAGAGGCAGCAGTTGCCGAAGCCGTCGACGCCGAAGAATCCGACGCTGAAGATGCTGAAGACGCCGACGCGCTGGCAGCCGCGGCCGCCAAGGCCGACGTCGACCCCGCCGACGAGTTCAAGGCCAAGCTGCGCCGCCAGGAGGGTGACTGGTACGTCATCCACTCCTACGCAGGCTACGAGAACCGCGTCAAGGCCAACCTTGAGACCCGCATCCAGACCCTGGACATGGAAGATTACATCTTCGAAATCCAGGTTCCGATGGAGGAAGTCGTTGAGATCAAGAACGCTCAGCGCAAGGTCATCAACCGCGTCCGCATCCCCGGTTACGTCCTGGTCCGCATGGACCTGACGGACGCTTCCTGGGGCGCCGTCCGCCACACCCCCGGCGTCACCGGCTTCGTGGGCAATGCCCACAACCCGGTCCCGCTGCGCCTCGATGAGGTCTTCTCCATGCTCGCGCCGGTCTTCGAAGAAGAGCAGGCCGAGAAGGGCAAGCCGGTCAAGCACGCCGCAGCGCAGGTCGACGTCGACTTCGAGGTTGGCGAGTCGGTCATCGTCAAGGAGGGCCCGTTCGAGACCCTCCCCGCCACGATCTCCGAGATCAAGATCGATTCCCAGACCCTCGTGGTGCTGGTGTCCATCTTCGAACGCGAGACTCCGGTCACCCTGGCGTTCAACCAGGTCAGCAAGATCTAGCTTTTCCCTAAGAATTCGCCCCGGGCTGCCCGCTTAGCAGCCACGGAGCGGCAGGCCGCCTTGCCATGGCGGCCACCAACCTGAGGCACGCTCCTGTGCCCCAGGACGTATTTGAGAGAAGGACCTACATTGGCTCCCAAGAAGAAGGTCACCGGCCTCATCAAGCTGCAGATCCAGGCAGGTGCCGCTAACCCGGCCCCGCCGATCGGTCCTGCGCTCGGCCAGCACGGTGTCAACATCATGGAATTCTGCAAGGCGTACAACGCTGCGACGGAAGCCCAGCGCGGCAACGTTATCCCCGTGGAGATCACGGTCTACGAAGACCGTTCCTTCACGTTCATCACCAAGACCCCGCCGGCTGCAGAGCTCATCAAAAAGGCTGCAGGCGTCGCCAAGGGTTCGGCTACCCCGCACACCGTCAAGGTTGCCAAGCTGACCCAGGCCCAGGTCAACGAGATCGCCACCACCAAGATGGAAGACCTCAACGCCACGAGCCTCGAAGGCGCAGCGAAGATCATCGCCGGCACCGCCCGCTCCATGGGTATCACCGTCGAAGGCTAATAGCCTTCCCCGCCGGGCAACCGGCACCACCTAAACATTGAGATGTTGGGAACCCGGCACGGACAAACCGTTCGGAATCCCGACTGTGGCAGGGCCCAGCGCGGTCCGCAGACCACAACTGCACAAGGAGAAATAAGCAGCATGGCAAAGCGCAGCAAAGCATATGAGGCAGCCGCGGCCAAGATCGACGCGGAGAAGTTCTACGCGCCGTTCGAGGCAGTGACGCTCGCCAAGGACACCAACCCGTCCAAGTTCGACGCCACCGTTGAGGTCGCTTTCCGCCTGGGCGTTGACCCTCGCAAGGCTGACCAGATGGTCCGCGGCACCGTCAACCTGCCCCACGGCACCGGTAAGGTCGCCCGCGTCCTCGTCTTCGCAACGGGCGACAAGGCTGAGGCTGCAATCGCAGCCGGCGCCGACTTCGTTGGTTCCGATGACCTGATCGAAAAGATCGCAGCCGGCTGGACCGACTTCGACGCCGCCGTTGCCACCCCTGACCTCATGGGCAAGGTTGGCCGCCTCGGTAAGGTCCTGGGTCCGCGTAACCTGATGCCGAACCCGAAGACCGGCACCGTGACCGCTGACGTCGCGAAGGCTGTCAACGACATCAAGGGCGGCAAGATCGACTTCCGCGTCGACAAGCACTCCAACCTGCACTTCATCATCGGCAAGGTTTCGTTCGACGCCATCAAGCTGGCCGAGAACTACGCGGCAGCACTGGAAGAGGTCCTTCGCCTCAAGCCGTCCGCTTCCAAGGGCCGCTACATCCAGAAGGCCACCGTCGCCACCACGTTTGGCCCGGGCATCTCGGTTGACCCCAACGTCACCAAGGTCCTGACCGAGGTCTAGTCCACACCGGATCCACGGATCCTCGGCGTCGCCAGCAACACGGGCGTCACCGGTTTCCAGCGAAAGGCCGTCCCGCAACCGCGGGACGGCCTTTTCGTCGTCTCTGCGCCTGACATTCTTGGCGCCTGAATAGCGGATGCCCGTACATCATCGGCGTCCCGACGCCCCAAAGCCCCAAAGTCCCGAAGCCTTGGAGCCGCCGGACTTGCCGGTTAGGCTGTGCCGGTGACTACGCCGTCGTACCTCATCGAGCAACTCTCCCTGCCCGGCAGCCTTGATGCTGACGCAGCGGAGTTCCTGGAATTCATGGAACTCTGCGACGAACTCGAGTTGCAGACCTGGGGCAACCTTGACCGGGCTTCGTCCGCGGCGGCACGCCTTCAGTACTGGCGGGACACTGCCTACACCCGCACGCGGCTCTTCTTCGTCCGTGTCGACGGGCGCATGGCGGCCAGATCCTGGGTCCGCTGCGAATTGCAGGAGAATCTGGGCAGTGCGCTCTTGCACGTAAGCGTCTTGGATTCCTTCACCGGCGCAGGGATCGGCCGGGCCCTGCTGGAGCACGCCGAGGCGCTGGCCGCCGCCGACGGGCGGACCATACTGCAGACCTTCACTGAGCACCCGGCCGGCTTCGACGTCGACGCCCCGTTTCTCATCAAGCCCGCCACGGGAACCGGAGCGCTGCCAGCCGGCGCGCGCGGCGTCCGCTTCGCCGGTCTGGCCGGCTACCGGCTGGAGCAGGTCGAACGGTTTAGTTCGCTCGACATCCCGCCCGTTGCCGACCTCGACAGCCTGGAACGGGACGCCCTGGCTAAGGCGGGGGAGTACGAACTGCTGCACTGGACCGATTCATGCCCGGAGGACCTTGCCGCCCAGCTCGCGGTGCTGATGTCGCGCATGAGCACCGATGCCCCCGCTGGTGCCCTGAGCTATGAGCCGGAGATCTGGGACGTCGCCCGGGTCCGTCACGTCGAGGACACCTGGCGTCGGGCCGGCCTGTCCGCCCTGGTGGTCGCGGCACGGCACCTGGCCACCGGTGAACTTGCCGCCTATACCGTCCTCCAGACAACAGCCGACAAACCATGGTTGGCCAGCCAGGACGACACCCTCGTCGCGGCGGGCCACCGCGGCCACCGGCTCGGCATGCTTATCAAGATCCTCAACCTGCGCCTGCTGCAGGAGGCTTACCCGGCTGTGCGGCGCGTCCTGACCTATAACGCCGCCGAAAACGATCACATGCTCAGCATCAACATCGCGCTGGGCTTCAAGCCGGCGGGCTACGACGGCGAGTGGCAGCGGACCGCGGCCGGTGACGGCACCGTGAGTGACGGCACTGTGAACTGACGGCACCGTGAACTGACGGCCCTGTGAACTGGCGACCGTGTGAACAGGCGCCTGCGGCGCCAGGGCGCCGGACGGGGCGGAAACTGCCCGGCGTCACCAATGGAACAGCGGCCCAAACCAGCATATGCTGGCGGTTGAAAGCCCGGTTTGAGCCGGGCCGTACCGACGGTGGGTGGCACAACGGCTGAAATGATGCCCTCTATGGCAAACGATGTACGGATTGAGCAGGTGTGGATCCCCGATTCCCTTGACGCGCCCGATGCCGCCGATTTCCTCGCCGCCATCGAAGTGGGGCGGCGGGTCCGGATGCAGACCTGGGGCACGGACGATCTTGCCTACGCGCCGCAGGAGAAGCTACTTGAGATGGCGGACCCCTACGAACGCCAGGTGATCCTGGTGGCCAAGATCGACGGCGTGATTGTCGGGACGGCAGACATTGCCTTGCCGCTCGTGGACAACCTCGACCTCGCCGAATTCACGCTCGACATCCTTCCGGAATTCCGGCGCCAGGGCGTGGGCAGGCATCTGCTGGAGGCCGCGGAGCACTTCGCCCGGGACGAGGGCCGCCACACGATCCTGATCGACACCAACCATCCGGGATCAACCCTGACGGACCCGGATGCCGAACAGCTCGTGCCCGGCAGCGGCGTCGGGTTTGTTCCGATGGGAAGCCGTGACGTGGAATTTGCCCGCCACGCCGGCTACACGCTCCAGCACATCGAACAGTTCAGTTCCTGCGCACTGCCGCTGGACACCAAACTCGTCGCCGCACTTGAGGCCGAGGCCGAGGAAGCCAATGCCGGCCGCTACCGTCTGCACCACTGGACGGACCGGTGCCCTGACCGGTGGCTGGAGGCCGTCGCCGCCCTGGAGAACCAGGCAGGCGAGGACGAAGTGCCGGGACCGGATGCCCAGGAAATGGTGTTCGACGGCGGCATCCTCCGGGAGGCGGAGGAGGTCACCATTGCCCAGGGCCGGCGCACGGTGGTCACCGCCGTCGAGCACATCGCCAGCGGAACGCTCGCGGGCCTGACCACCATCAGTGTCCTTGCCCTGCGCCCGGACGTCGTCTTCCAGGACGACACCGTGGTGCTGCAGGAACACCGCGGCAACAAACTCGGGCTGCTGATCAAGGTCGCCAACATGGAACGGCTGAGCGAACAGTTCCCGGACGCCCGCGTCCTGTACACCTGGAACGCCCCTGAGAACCGCTACCTCCTGAAGGTCAACCAGCAGCTCGGATTCACCACGGCGGGCGTGACGGGTCTCTGGCAGAAAGAACTCCCCAACTTCGGCCCGGCGGTCAGCTGAGGGCTGTTCGCCTAACCCTGCCCGCTGGGCCCGATTTGGAACAGGCGCGCCGCGTCCCGTAAGCTTGAAGGACCAAAGACCGTCGGTTGTTGGAAATCCACTCTCCCAAGCAAGACTCACTTCTGCAGTCGCGCCGGGAGAGCGCAGTGGATTTCCGGACGAAGGACCCTGAACATAGGGCGGCCGGCGCAGGTGAACGAAGCAAAGCTCCGCGGTCATGGACCGCGTCGAGACAAGCCCCGTGCATCTGCGCGGGGCGTTTTTTAGTTTTAGCTCTTTTTGAGCGGGGACCCGGACACACCGGCACTATCCCCGGAAGGAGGGTTATGGCAACGCCTAGCAAGGTTTCAGCAGTAGCTGAGATCACTAACGATTTCAAGGAATCGAACGCCGCTGTCCTGACCGAATACCGTGGGCTCACCGTTGCACAGCTCAAGCAGCTGCGTGTTTCTCTCGGCCAGGAAACCAAGTTCTCGGTCGTCAAGAACACCCTGACCGCTATTGCAGCCAAGGAAGCTGGTGTCGAAGCATTCGACGGTCAGCTCGCCGGCCCCACTGCAATCGCGTTCATCAAGGGTGACGCAGTTGCCGCTGCCAAGAGCCTGACGGATTTTGCCAAGGCTAACAAGCAGCTGGTCATCAAGACCGGTTACTTCGAAGGCAAGGCACTGAACGCCAGCGAAGTTGCTGCCCTGGCAGCACTCGAGTCCCGTGAGCTGCAGCTCGCTAAGGTTGCAGGTATCCTCAAGGCTCCTGCTGCCGCTGCTGTACGCATCATCGACGCACTGCGCCTCAAGCTTGAAGAAGAGAACGGTGCCCCGGCAGCAGCCGAAGCACCCGCCGCTGAAGAAGCTCCCGCAGCAGATGCAGCAGCCGAGGCCGAAGCACCGGCCGAAGCCGCAGCCCCCGAAGAGAACTAGTCCTCTTCTCCATAAGACTCCGGTGCGACAGCGAGCCTCAGGGCCGCCGCGCACCACTATAGGAAGGACGCCACACCATGGCGAAGCTCACCAACGAAGAGCTCATTGAAGCTTTCAAGGAACTGACCATCATCGAGCTCTCCGAGTTCGTCAAGCTCTTCGAAGAGACCTTCGAAGTTACTGCTGCTGCTGTTGCCGTTGCCGGCCCCGCCGCTGCTGCAGAAGAAGCTGAAGAGAAGACTGACTTCGACGTCATCCTCGAAGCTGCTGGCGACAAGAAGATCGCAGTGATCAAGGAAGTTCGCGCCATCACCTCCCTGGGCCTCAAGGAAGCCAAGGACCTGGTTGACAGCGCACCCAAGGCTGTTCTCGAAGGCGCCACCAAGGAAGCTGCCGAGAAGGCAAAGGCTCAGCTCGAAGAAGCTGGCGCCCGCGTTACCCTCAAGTAACTCTCGCCGTCCGGATCCATCGCGATCCGCACTGCTCGAAGGAAACCCCGTCCACTCAGGTGGGCGGGGTTTCCTGCGTTCCCGGGACCGGACACCCGAAACCCCCGGGCCGGGAGCCGGCGCCGGTGAACGGTACCCAAGGATTCGGCAAAGTTTTTCTGATACCCCTGTCGCACTTGATGGCGCGACCCTAGACTTTGGATTTGTGCCCACCGGCCCCCAACGTTCAGGAGTTCACCCACAATGACGGACCCAAACACTTCCCCCTCCCGCCGCGCCATGCTCGCGGCAGCCCTCGTGGGCGGCGGCGCGGCCGCCGCCGCGCTGGCCGGAGCCCCGGCGGCGCAGGCCATCCCCGGCGAAGCCAGTGGCAGGGCGACTGCCAAGAAACAGTTCACCCTGACGGTGCTCGGCACCACGGATCTGCACAACAACGTCTTCAACTGGGACTACTTCAAGAACGTCCCCTATGCCGACGCCGCCGGGAACAAGATCGGGATTGCCCAGGCCGCGACCCTGATCAACGCCATGCGGGCCGAGCGCGGCGCGGCCAGCACCCTGACCATCGACGCCGGGGACACCATCCAGGGCACGCCCCTGGCCTACTACTTCGCCAAGATCAACCCCATCTCGGCAACCGTGAAACACCCCATGGCGCTGGCCATGAACGCGATCGGTTACGACGCCGTGGGGCTGGGCAGGGCTGCCCGTATTGTCCATTGCGGCGGCGTTCTCCCGTGCTGTGGACGTCAAGGCCGGACCGCTGACCATCCGCGATGTCGCAGGACTGTACATCTTCGACAACACCCTGCTCGCCATCAAGGTCACCGGCGCGCAGGTCAAGGCATACCTGGAGTGGTCCGCCCAGTACTTCAAGCCGGTGACCGCCACGACGGCCAGGGCCCAGGACGTCACCAACGCTGTGACGGCCAGGGCCCCGAACGGCACGCCCGACTACAACTACGACGTCGTCTACGGACTCGACGCGCCGCTGAACTATGAGATCGACCTCGCCCGGCCGGCGGGGGACCGGATCGCCAAGCTCAGCTACGGCGGCCAGCCGCTGGCGCCCGAGCAGGAATTCGCTTTGGCCATCAACAACTACCGGCAGAGCGGCGGAGGCAACTTCCCGGCCGTGAAGAGCGCGCCGGTGCTCTCGAACAGCCAGCAGGAGATCCGGCAGCGCATCATCGACTATGTCGTGGACCGCGGAACCCTGGACGTCGCCGTGTTCAGCCAGGCCAACTGGCGGCTCACCGTCAACGGGACGCCACTGACGGTCACCGCCTAACCCGACTCCAACAACAACGCGGGCAACAACAAAGACGGGGTCACTCAGGGCCCATCCCGGCCGTCGGGATGGGCCCGGGAGTGAGCCCGCGTTGCTTTTAACCCGGGCGGGCTAGTTTGGTTCGGTGATGTCGGCGACGACGGCGCCCAGGGCCGCCGTCAGGGCGTCCGCGTCCACGAACGCGCTGTAGCCATGTTCCCCGGCGCCCATGGAGATCCGCCGGCCCGTGATGGTCTGGTCGGCGTAGACAGGCCAGGGGCGGGTGCTGCCGAGCGGCGTGATGGTCCCGCGCTCGTACCCGGTGGCCTCGAAGGCGGTATCCGCCGCGGGCAGCGAGAGCTTGTTGACGCCCAGCAGCGCCCGCAGCTTGGGCCAGGAGATCTGACGGTCGCCCGGGACCAGGGCGAACAGGAAACTGCCGTCCTTGTGCTTGACCACGAGCGACTTCACGATGTCCGCGGGCCGGATCCCCAGGATTCCGGCCGCCTCCTCCAGGCTGCGGGCGGCGAGGCGTTCCACGATCTCGACGTCCAGGCCGCGGGCCGCGGCGTCGGCCAGGAACCTCTCGCGGCCACCGCTGGTTGCGCCCTGCTCCGTCATCCCCGTCAAACCTTTCCCTGGCTCCTCGTGGCAGCTCCTCGTTCCCTGTGCCGCGCGGTGTCGCGCGGTCCCCCCGGTTTCCTGTGTCGCGCGGTTTCCCGGTTCGCCGGGTGCCGGTTCAGTCGCGGTACAGCAGCAGCGCCTCGCCCTGGCCGCCGCCGCCGCACAGGGACACGGCCGCCTTGCCGGTGCCCCGGCGTTTGAGTTCGTGGGCCGCGTGCAGGGCCAGGCGGGCGCCCGAGGCCCCGATCGGGTGGCCCAGGGCGATGGCCCCGCCATGGATGTTGCACTGCTCCAGCGGATAGTTGAGGTCCTTCAGGGACTGCACCGCGACGGAGCCGAAAGCCTCGTTGATTTCGATGAAGTCCAGGTCCGCGGCGGACCAGCCGGCCTTGTCCAGGGCGTTCTTGATGGCGTTCGACGGCTGGGAGTGCAGTGAGTTGTCCGGCCCGGCGACCTGGCCCGGCTTGCCGACCACCGCCAGGTACTCGAGGCCGTTGTCCTCGGCGAACTGCCGGCTGGCCAGCACCAGGGCGGCAGCGCCGTCGGACAGGGGAGAGGAATTGCCCGCGGTGATGGTTCCGTCCGTGACGAATGCCGCTCGCAAACCGGCCAGCGATTCGACTGTCGTGTCCGGCCGGATGCCCTCGTCGGACGTGACGGCGATCGGATCGCCCTTGCGCTGCTTGACGTTCATCGCGGCGATCTCGCCGTCGAAAACGCCGTCCTTGGCAGCCCGGGCGGCACGCTGGTGCGACTGGGCCGCCACCTCGTCCTGGGAGGCCCGGTCGATGCCGAGGGTCAGGTTCTTGCTCTCGGTCGAGAGTCCCATGGACTGCCCGTCGAAGGCATCGGTCAGGCCGTCGTGCGCGGCCACGTCGAGGGCCTGGACCGTGCCGTACGCCCAGCCCTGCCGGGAACCGGGCAGCACGTGCGGTGCGCGGGTCATGGACTCCTGGCCGCCGGCGACCACCACCGTGGCGTCGCCGCTGCGGATCATCCGGGCGGCGTCGATCACCGCGGTGAGACCGGAGAGGCAGACCTTGTTGATGGTCACCGTGGGAACGTTCCAGCCGATGCCGGCGCCGATGGCGCTCTGGCGCGCCGGGTTCTGGCCCGCTCCGGCCTGCAGGACCTGGCCCATGATTACGCTGTCCACCTGGTCGGCTTTGACGCCGCTGGCGGCAAGGGCCGCCCGGATGGCGTGCGTGCCGAGTTCGACGGCGGTGAAGCTGGCCAGCTGTCCGTTCAGGCGCCCCTGGGGGGTACGGGCGGCTGCGAGGATGACAACATCGTTGTTGTCCGCGGGATTGCTCATGGTGTTTTCTTCCGATCTACTTTCGACTTATGTCTACGTTATCGTGAGCCCCGTCACCTATCCATTCGGCGGCCCCGGCCACGGTCTCGGTCAGGTTCCGCCCACTGTCTCGGGCGCCGTCCGGCGGGACTTCGCCAGCAGTCCAGCAGAACTCCGGCAGAACTCCAGAAAAACCCCGGCAGAACTTCGTGCTTGCAATCCCGCCGGAAGTGGGGTAGACAAGTAGGTTGCTTTGCCGTATCGTAGATATTTGCGTCTTCCCTGTTTACCTTCAGCCTTCATATAGCGGTGGGCTTAGCCTGACAGCTGTTCCATCAATGTGCCGTCTACAACGTGCACCAGCATGGACAGCGCGGGTCCCGGGTCATATAGCGGAACCGGACTGGTAGCGCTGCGGAGTCATTCTGCAGAGTGCATAACGGGGGAGATCTGACAACGCCTGAAGGTCTGTGGAAGGATCCCTCTTGGTCGCCTCGAGCACCTCTAATGTAAACAACGCTACCGCTATCAATGCCGACAGCACCGACGGTGCAACCCGCCGGCTCTCATTCGCAAAGATTCACGAACCTCTTGATGTTCCGAATCTGCTCGCCCTGCAAACCGACAGCTTTGACTGGCTGGTCGGAAACGAACGCTGGCAGGCGCGCGTTGCGAAGGCCGTCGAAGAAGGCGACCTCAGCGTCGCCACCTCCTCGGGTCTGTCCGACATCTTCGAAGAGATCTCCCCGATCGAAGACTTCCAGGGCACCATGTCCCTGAGCTTCTCCGAGCCGGAGTTCGCTGACCCCAAATACACCATGGCCGAGTGCAAGGACCGGGACGCAACGTACTCCGCTCCGCTGTACGTCAAGGCCGAGTTCATGAACAACAACACGGGCGAAATCAAGCAGCAGACCGTGTTCATGGGTGACTTCCCGCTGATGACCGAGAAGGGCACCTTCGTCGTCAACGGCACCGAGCGTGTCGTCGTCTCCCAGCTGGTCCGCTCGCCGGGCGCCTACTTTGAGCGCACCGCCGACAAGACCAGCGACAAGGACATCTTCACCGCGAAGATCATCCCGTCCCGCGGCGCCTGGTTCGAACTCGAAATCGACAAGCGCGACCAGGTCGGCGTCCGTCTTGACCGTAAGCGCAAGCAGTCCGTCACCGTGCTGCTGAAGGCCCTCGGCTGGACCGAAGGCCAGATCCTCGAGGAATTCGGCCAGTACGACTCCATGCGCGCCACGCTGGAGAAGGACGCCACCGAGACCCGCGAAGACGCGTTGCTGGACATCTACCGGAAGCTGCGACCGGGCGAGCCGCCCACGGTTGAGGCTGCCCAGTCCCTGCTGGACAACCTGTACTTCAACTCCAAGCGCTACGATCTGGCCAAGGTTGGCCGTTACAAGATCAACCGCAAGCTTGGCATCGACCGCTCCCTTGGCGACAAGGAAGCTTCGGTCCTGCACGTTGAAGACATCGTGGCCATGATCAAGTTCCTGGTTGCACTGCACGCCGGCGAGAAGACCCTCACGGGCAAGCGCGACGGCCAGGACCACGAGCTGCGCGTCGAGATCGATGACATCGACCACTTCGGCAACCGTCGCATCCGCGCCGTCGGCGAGCTCATCGAGAACCAGGTCCGCACCGGCCTGTCCCGCATGGAGCGCGTTGTCCGCGAACGCATGACGACCCAGGACGTCGAGGCCATCACGCCGCAGACCCTGATCAACATCCGTCCCGTCGTGGCAGCCATCAAGGAGTTCTTCGGAACTTCCCAGCTGTCCCAGTTCATGGACCAGAACAACCCGCTCTCGGGTCTGACCCACAAGCGCCGCCTGTCCGCGCTTGGTCCGGGTGGTCTGTCCCGTGACCGTGCCGGCATGGAAGTTCGTGACGTGCACCCGTCCCACTACGGACGTATGTGCCCCATCGAAACTCCTGAAGGCCCGAACATTGGTCTGATCGGTTCGCTGGCTTCCTACGGACGCATCAACCCGTTCGGTTTCATCGAGACCCCGTACCGCCTGGTCGCCGAGGGTGTCGTCTCCGATGAGGTCAAGTACCTCACGGCCGACGACGAGGCCGAGGTCCTGATCGCTCAGGCCAACGCCCCGCTCGACGAGAACAAGCGTTTCGCGGAAGAGACCGTCCTGGTCCGTGCCCGCGGTGGTGGAGGCGAGCCCGTGCTGGTTCCCGCCGCCGACGTCGAGTTCATGGACGTTTCCCCGCGCCAGATGGTGTCCGTGGCTACCGCCCTGATCCCGTTCCTCGAGCATGACGATGCCAACCGTGCACTCATGGGTGCCAACATGCAGCGCCAGGCCGTGCCGCTGGTCCGTTCCGAGGCACCGTTCGTCGGTACCGGCATGGAGCGCGCCGCTGCTGTCGACGCCGGTGACGTCACCATCGCCAAGAAGGCCGGTGTGGTCACCGAGGTCTCCGCTGAGCTCGTCATCATGCTTAACGACGACGGTACGGAAACCAACTACCGCATCAACAAGTTCGCCCGCTCCAACCAGGGCAACTGCTACAACAACCGTGTCCTGGTGAACGAAGGCCAGCGCCTGGAGGTCGGCGGCATCATCGCTGACGGCCCGGCAACGGACCAGGGCGAGCTCGCCCTCGGTAAGAACCTCCTCGTGGCATTCATGTCATGGGAAGGCCACAACTTCGAGGATGCCATCATCCTGTCCCAGCGCATCGTGGCCGAGGACGTCCTGTCCTCCATCCACATCGAGGAGCACGAGATCGATGCCCGCGACACCAAGCTTGGTGCCGAGGAAATCACCCGTGACATCCCCAACGTGTCTGAGGAAGTCCTGGCAGGCCTGGACGAGCGCGGCATCATCCACATTGGTGCCGAGGTTGAAGCCGGTGACATCCTGGTCGGCAAGGTCACCCCCAAGGGCGAGACCGAACTGACCCCGGAAGAGCGCCTGCTGCGCGCCATTTTCGGTGAGAAGTCCCGCGAAGTGCGCGACACCTCCCTGAAGGTGCCGCACGGYGAGTCCGGCACCGTGATCGGTGTCCGCGTCTTCGACCGCGACAACGACGACGAGCTGCCCCCGGGCGTCAACCAGCTGGTGCGCGTTTACGTGGCTGCCAAGCGCAAGATCACCGACGGCGACAAGCTCGCCGGCCGTCACGGCAACAAGGGTGTTATCTCCAAGATCCTTCCGATTGAGGACATGCCCTTCCTTGCCGACGGTACCCCCGTTGATATCGTCCTGAACCCGCTGGGTGTTCCGGGCCGTATGAACGTCGGCCAGGTGCTGGAAACGCACCTCGGCTGGGTTGCCAAGACCGGCTGGAAGATCGAGGGCGAGCCCGAGTGGGTCAAGCAGCTGCCGAACCTGCCGCGCGAGAGTGGCCAGACCACTGTGGCGACGCCGGTCTTCGACGGTGCGCGTGAAGAGGAAATCACGGGCCTGCTCGATTCCACCAACGTCACCCGCGACGGCGACCGCCTGATCAACTCCTCCGGCAAGACCCGTCTGTTCGACGGCCGCTCCGGCGAGCCGTTCCCGGATCCGATCTCGGTCGGCTACATGTACATCCTGAAGCTCCACCACCTGGTGGACGACAAGATCCACGCCCGCTCCACCGGCCCGTACTCCATGATCACGCAGCAGCCGCTGGGTGGTAAGGCACAGTTCGGTGGCCAGCGCTTCGGTGAAATGGAAGTGTGGGCGCTCGAGGCTTACGGCGCCGCTTACACGCTCCAGGAACTGCTGACGATCAAGTCGGATGATATCCACGGTCGTGTGAAGGTCTACGAAGCCATCGTCAAGGGCGAGAACATCCCCGAGCCGGGCGTTCCTGAGTCCTTCAAGGTCTTGATCAAGGAAATGCAGTCGCTGTGCCTGAACGTGGAAGTGCTTTCCACGGACGGAACCACAATTGAAATGCGTGACTCTGATGACGCAGTCTTCACGGCTGCGGAAGAACTGGGCATCGATCTGTCTCGTGCAGAGCCCAGTTCCGTAGAAGAGGTTTAGCAGGGGCCCGGAGAGAAGCAGGCGGCCCACCGGCCCAACCTGCTTTTCTCCGGCTCCTCCCTCTTCCCGTAACCCAAGACTTCAGAATTTAGAGAACAAGAGAGAACAGGGACCATATGTCCAGCGAATCCTCCTTCGGCCTCATGCAGATCGGCCTCGCCACCGCGGAAGACATCCGTGGCTGGTCGTACGGCGAGGTTAAGAAGCCGGAAACCATCAACTACCGCACGCTCAAGCCCGAGAAGGACGGCCTCTTCTGCGAGAAGATCTTCGGCCCGTCCCGCGACTGGGAATGCTACTGCGGTAAGTACAAGCGCGTGCGCTTCAAGGGCATCATCTGCGAGCGGTGTGGCGTTGAGGTCACCCGCGCCAAGGTCCGCCGTGAGCGCATGGGCCACATCGAGCTCGCCGCCCCCGTTACGCACATCTGGTACTTCAAGGGTGTTCCCTCCCGCCTGGGCTACCTCCTTGACCTGGCACCGAAGGACCTCGAAAAGGTCATCTACTTCGCCGCCTACATGATCACGAGCGTCGACGCCGACAGCCGCCACGAAGAACTGCCCAACCTCCAGGTTGAGCACGACATCGAGAAGAAGCAGCTGATCGACAACCGCGACTCCGACATCGCCACGATCGCCCGCGACCTTGAGAACGAGCTCGCCCGTCTCGAAGGCGAAGGCGCCAAGGCTGCCGACAAGAAGAAGGCCCGCGACTCCGCTGACCGCCAGATGGCGAACGTCCGCAAACGCGCCGACGCCGAAATCGAGCGCCTCGAGCAGGTTTGGGACCGCTTCAAGAACCTCAAGGTCGCTGACCTCGAAGGTGACGAAGGCCTGTACCGCGAACTGCGCGACCGTTACGGCATGTACTTCGAAGGCTCCATGGGTGCCGAGGCCATCAAGAAGCGTCTTGAGAACTTCGACATGCAGGCCGAGTCGGACATGCTGCGCGACATCATCGCCAACGGCAAGGGCCAGCGCAAGACCCGCGCCCTGAAGCGGCTCAAGGTGGTCAACGCGTTCCTGACGACCAACAACAGCCCGCTCGGCATGGTGCTGGACGCCGTCCCGGTGATCCCGCCGGAACTGCGCCCGATGGTCCAGCTGGACGGTGGCCGCTTCGCGACCTCCGACCTCAACGACCTCTACCGCCGCGTGATCAACCGCAACAACCGCCTCAAGCGCCTGCTTGATCTCGGTGCTCCGGAGATCATCGTCAACAACGAGAAGCGCATGCTTCAGGAAGCTGTTGACAGCCTCTTCGACAACGGCCGCCGCGGCCGTCCGGTCACCGGACCGGGCAACCGTCCGCTGAAGTCCCTGAGCGACATGCTCAAGGGCAAGCAGGGCCGTTTCCGCCAGAACCTCCTTGGCAAGCGCGTCGACTACTCCGGCCGTTCGGTCATCGTCGTCGGCCCGCAGCTGAAGCTGCACCAGTGTGGTCTGCCGAAGCAGATGGCCCTGGAGCTCTTCAAGCCGTTCGTGATGAAGCGCCTGGTTGACCTCAACCACGCCCAGAACATCAAGTCGGCCAAGCGCATGGTGGAGCGTTACCGTCCGCAGGTCTGGGACGTCCTCGAAGAGATCATCACCGAGCACCCGGTGCTGCTGAACCGTGCACCTACCCTGCACCGTCTCGGCATCCAGGCGTTCGAGCCGCAGCTCGTTGAAGGCAAGGCAATCCAGCTGCACCCGCTGGTTTGTGGCGCGTTCAACGCCGACTTCGACGGCGACCAGATGGCAGTTCACCTGCCGCTGAGCCCCGAAGCCCAGGCCGAGGCCCGCATCCTGATGCTGTCCTCGAACAACATCCTGAAGCCGTCCGACGGCCGCCCGGTGACCCTGCCGTCGCAGGATATGATCATCGGTCTTTACCACCTGACCACCAAGCGTGTCGGTTCAGCTGGCGAAGGCCGGATCTTCTCCTCGGTCGCGGAAGCCATCATGGCCTACGACCTCCACGAGCTGCACCTGAACTCCAAGGTCAAGATCCGCCTCGAGGGCTTCGTGCCCTACGCAGGCTGGGAAGCCCCGGAGGGCTGGGAGCCCGGTCAGACCGCACTGGTCGAGACCTCCCTCGGCCAGGTCATCTTCAACCAGACGCTGCCCGCGGACTACCCGTGGGTTGAGGATGTTGCCGACAAGGGCGAGCTGTCCCGGATCGTCAACGACCTCGCCGAGCGCTACCCGAAGGTGATCACGGCGGCAACGCTGGACAACCTGAAGGATGCCGGTTTCTACTGGGCCACCCGGTCCGGCGTCACCGTTGCCATCTCCGACATCGAGGTGCCCACGGACAAGCCGCGGATCCTCGCCGGTTACGAGACCATGGCCGCCAAGATCCAGGGCCAGTACGACAAGGGCCTGATCGACGACGACGAGCGTCGCCAGGAACTGATCGAGATCTGGAACAAGGCAACCAACGAGATCGCCCAGGCGATGCGTGACAGCCTCTCCCCGATGAACACCATCAACCGCATGGTGTCCTCGGGCGCACGTGGTAACTGGATGCAGGTCCGTCAGATCGCGGGTATCCGTGGCCTGGTGGCCAACCCTAAGGGTGAAATCATCCCGCGTCCGATCAAGTCCTCCTACCGTGAGGGCCTCTCGGTGCTGGAATACTTCATCGCCACGCACGGTGCCCGTAAGGGTCTGGCTGACACCGCCCTGCGTACCGCCAACTCGGGTTACCTGACCCGTCGTCTGGTGGACGTTTCGCAGGACGTCATTGTCCGCGAAGAGGACTGCGGCACCGAACGCGGCCTGATGACCGCCATCGCGGTGGCCGACGCCAACGGCGTCCTCGTCCTGGACGAGAACGTCGAGAACAGCGCCTACGCCCGCACCCTGGCCGTGGACGTCGTCGACTCCAAGGGCAAGGTCCTGGCAGCGGCCGGCACCGACTGCGGCGACGTCGTCATTGCCGAACTGTTCGCAGCCGGCATCACCGAGGTCAAGGTCCGCTCCGTACTCACCTGTGAGTCCAGCGTCGGCACCTGCGCCCTGTGCTACGGCCGTTCGCTGGCCACTGGCAAGACCGTCGACATCGGTGAGGCCGTGGGCATCATTGCCGCGCAGTCCATCGGTGAGCCGGGCACCCAGCTGACCATGCGTACGTTCCACACCGGTGGTGCTGTTTCCGCCAGCGGCGGCGACGACATCACCCAGGGTCTGCCCCGTATCCAGGAGCTCTTCGAAGCCCGTACTCCGAAGGGTGTCGCACCGATTGCTGAAGCAGCCGGCCGCATCACCATCGAAGAGTCCGAGCGCCAGATGCGCCTGGTCATCACCCCGGATGACGGATCCGAAGAGATCGCTTACCCGGTGCTGCGCCGTTCACGTCTCCTCATCGAAGACGGCGATCACGTCAGCGTCGGCCAGAAGCTCATCAACGGCCCGGTCGACCCCAAGCAGGTGCTGCGCATCATGGGCCCCCGTGCCGCGCAGAAGTTCCTGGTGGACGAAGTCCAGGGCGTGTACCGCAGCCAGGGCATCGGTATCCACGACAAGCACGTCGAGGTTATCGTCCGCCAGATGCTGCGCCGCGTCACGGTCATCGAGTCCGGCGAATCGGATCTGCTGCCCGGCGAGCTCGCCGAACGCAGCCGCTTCGAAGAGGCCAACCGCCGCGTTGTGTCCGAGGGCAAGACGCCGGCCTCCGGCCGTCCCGAGCTCATGGGCATCACCAAGGCGTCCCTGGCGACCGAGTCCTGGCTGTCCGCAGCTTCCTTCCAGGAAACCACCCGCGTCCTGACGCAGGCGGCCATGGAAGGCAAGAGCGATCCGCTGCTCGGCCTCAAGGAAAACGTCATCATCGGTAAGCTCATCCCGGCCGGCACGGGTCTCCCGCGCTACACCGAGGTCACCGTGGAACCCACTGAAGAAGCAAAGGCCAACCTGTTCACCGGCCCCAGCGCATTCAGTGACTTCTCCTACGACACGCTGGGCGGCGACGGAGCTCCCGAGTTCCACGCCATCCCGCTGGATGACTACGATCTCGGCAGCGACTTCCGCTGAACTGAGTGACTGACAGGCCCCGTTCCCACCTCGGTGGGGGCGGGGCCTTTCCAGTGGTAAACCCCGCCGATTAAGGGCTGGGAGCCGTCCGTGTTAGACTTGAGACTAATTGTTATTGTGGCAGTGGATGAGTGCGCCGGTTGCAGCTGAAAGGTTCAACCAGGACGACGTTTCCGGTTTGCAGGGTTCTTGTGCAACGTATGCCACATTTTCGCATGCCTAGGGGCAATTCAGGTCGAAAGTCCTTGGACCCCGGCGTGCGGTCCGACTATTAAGGCTTCGCCTCAGCTGCTCTGGAGAGAACTTCAAAGCTCGGGCGGCGAGGCGCAGCGACAAGAGAGCGGCCGCCAACGGCCGCTCCGGATAAAACGGAGAACACGAGAGTGCCTACGATTAACCAGCTGGTCCGCAAGGGCCGCACGCCTAAGGTCAAAAAGACCAAGGCTCCCGCGCTTAACGGCAGCCCGATGCGCCGCGGTGTTTGCACCCGCGTTTACACGACGACCCCGAAGAAGCCGAACTCGGCTCTGCGTAAGGTTGCTCGCGTGCGCCTCAACGGCGGCATTGAAGTCACCGCATACATCCCCGGTGTAGGCCACAACCTGCAGGAGCACTCCATTGTGCTCGTCCGCGGCGGCCGCGTGAAGGACCTTCCGGGTGTCCGCTACAAGATCGTCCGTGGCGCCCTCGATACCCAGGGTGTCAAGAACCGTAAGCAGGCTCGCAGCCGCTACGGCGCAAAGATGGAGAAGAAGTAATATGCCTCGCAAGGGTCCGGCCCCCAAGCGGCCGCTAGTTCTAGATCCCGTTTACGGCTCCCCGCTGGTCACCCAGCTCATCAACAAGGTGCTGGTTGACGGCAAGAAGTCCACCGCAGAGCGCATCGTTTACGGTGCACTCGAGGGTGCTCGCGCCAAGTCCGGCGGCGACCCCGTTGCAGCCCTCAAGAAGGCCATGGAGAACGTCAAGCCTTCGCTTGAGGTCCGCTCCCGCCGCGTTGGTGGCGCCACCTACCAGGTTCCCGTTGAGGTCAAGCCGGGCCGTTCCACGGCCCTCGCCCTCCGCTGGCTGGTTGGCTACTCCAAGGCCCGCCGCGAAAAGACCATGACCGAGCGCCTCCAGAACGAAATCCTGGATGCCTCGAACGGTCTCGGTGCCGCTGTGAAGCGTCGCGAAGACACCCACAAGATGGCCGAGTCCAACAAGGCCTTCGCACACTACCGCTGGTAATACTTCCCGGACGCCGCCGGCTCGACTGAGCCGGCGGCGAACGTGCAGTCCATCCGAAAGGGAGACACCGTGGCACAGGACGTGCTTACCGACCTTAGCAAGGTCCGCAATATCGGCATCATGGCCCACATCGATGCCGGCAAGACCACTACTACCGAGCGCATCCTCTTCTACACGGGTGTGAACCACAAGATCGGCGAAACGCACGACGGCGCTTCGACGACTGACTGGATGGAACAGGAAAAGGAACGCGGCATCACCATCACGTCTGCCGCCGTGACCTGCTTCTGGGAAAACAACCAGATCAACATCATCGACACCCCCGGCCACGTTGACTTCACGGTCGAGGTTGAGCGCTCCCTGCGCGTCCTCGACGGCGCAGTCGCAGTGTTCGACGGCAAGGAAGGCGTGGAGCCGCAGTCCGAGACTGTTTGGCGCCAGGCCGACAAGTACAACGTTCCGCGCATCTGCTTCGTCAACAAGATGGACAAGCTCGGCGCTGACTTCTACTTCACCGTCGACACCATCATCGGCCGCCTCGGTGCCAAGCCGCTGGTCATGCAGCTGCCGATCGGCGCCGAGAACGACTTCATCGGCGTAGTCGACCTTCTCTACATGCGCGCGCTGGTCTGGCCCGGCGACGCCAAGGGTGACGTCACCATGGGTGCGAAGTACGAGATCCGCGAGATCCCGGCTGACCTCCAGGCGAAGGCCGAAGAGTACCGCGCAACTCTCGTTGAGACTGTTGCCGAGGCCTCCGAAGAACTCATGGAGAAGTACCTCGAAGGCGAAGAGATCAGCATCGATGAGCTCAAGGCCGGCATCCGCAAGATGACGATCAACTCTGAGCTGTACCCGGTCTTCTGTGGTTCCGCATTCAAGAACCGCGGCGTCCAGCCGATGCTCGACGCAGTCGTGGACTACCTGCCGAACCCGCTCGACGTCCCGCCGATGATCGGTCACGATCCCCGCGACGAAGAGAAGGAACTTACCCGTAAGCCCTCCTCTGAAGAGCCCTTCTCCGCACTGGCCTTCAAGATCGCCGCGCACCCCTTCTTCGGCCAGCTCACCTTCATCCGCGTGTACTCCGGTCACGTGGAAGCAGGCTCGCAGGTGGTCAACTCCACCAAGGGCAAGAAGGAGCGCATCGGCAAGCTGTTCCAGATGCACGCCAACAAGGAAATGCCCGTCGAGGGCGCTACCGCCGGCCACATCTACGCAGCGATCGGCCTGAAGGACACCACTACCGGTGACACCCTGTGCGATCCGGCCAACCAGATTGTCCTCGAGTCCATGAGCTTCCCGGAGCCCGTGATCTCGGTTGCGATCGAGCCGAACACGAAGGGTGACCAGGAGAAGCTCTCCACGGCCATCCAGAAGCTCTCCGCTGAGGACCCGACCTTCCAGGTCTCCCTCAACGAAGACACCGGCCAGACCATCATCGCCGGCATGGGCGAGCTCCACCTGGACATCCTGGTGGACCGCATGCGCCGCGAATTCAAGGTTGAGGCGAACGTTGGCAAACCGCAGGTTGCTTACCGCGAAACCATCAAGCGTGCTGTAGAGCGTCACGACTACACGCACAAGAAGCAGACCGGTGGTTCCGGCCAGTTCGCAAAGATCCAGATCGCGATCGAGCCGCTGGACACTGCGGAAGGCGAGCTGTACGAGTTCGAGAACAAGGTCACCGGTGGCCGCGTTCCGCGCGAGTACATCCCGTCGGTTGACGCCGGCATCCAGGATGCGCTGAACGACGGCGTCCTGGCCGGCTACCCGGTTGTCGGCATCAAGGCAACGCTGATTGACGGCGCCTACCACGATGTTGACTCCTCGGAAATGGCGTTCAAGATCGCCGGCCGTATGGCTTTCAAGGAAGCCGCACGCAAGGCGAACCCTGTCCTGCTCGAACCGCTGATGGATGTCGAGGTCCGCACCCCTGAGGAATACATGGGTGAAGTTATCGGTGACCTCAACTCCCGCCGTGGCCAGATGCAGTCCATGGAAGATGCCCAGGGCGTCAAGGTTATTCGCGCACACGTCCCGCTGTCCGGCATGTTCGGCTACATCGGCGACCTGCGCTCGAAGACCCAGGGCCGCGCTGTGTACTCCATGACGTTCAACAGCTACGCCGAGGTCCCGAAGGCAGTTGCCGACGAGATCATCCAGAAGAACCGCGGCGAGTAGTCCCTAGGACGCATCGCAGCAGCAAGAACTCGGATGCGTCTCCGCCAACGGAGATTCATCTGGTGCAAGTGGCCGGGCTCCGGTCCAGACCGAAGTCCGGCCGCCTGCACGAACAGGCTCTAGGCACTAGCATTAGTACCTGAATCTGCAATTTCACCAATCCAAAGCCCCCCAAGTAGACTTACTGGAGTTTCTGCCGCGACAAGCGCGGCCGAAGGGTAAGTCATTTGAAAACGTTCTAGGAGGAACCTGTGGCAAAGGCAAAGTTCGAGCGGACTAAGCCGCACGTTAACATCGGTACCATTGGTCACGTTGACCACGGTAAGACGACGCTGACGGCCGCCATTTCCAAGGTGCTGTACGACAAGTACCCGACTCTCAACGAGAAGCGTGACTTCGCGTCGATTGACTCTGCTCCCGAAGAGCGTCAGCGCGGCATTACCATCAACATCTCCCACGTTGAGTACCAGACCGAGAAGCGCCACTACGCACACGTAGACGCTCCGGGTCACGCTGACTACATCAAGAACATGATCACCGGCGCTGCTCAGATGGACGGTGCAATCCTCGTGGTTGCCGCCACTGACGGCCCGATGGCTCAGACCCGCGAGCACGTTCTGCTCGCCCGCCAGGTTGGCGTTCCCTACCTGCTGGTCGCGCTGAACAAGGCTGACATGGTCGATGACGAGGAACTCCTCGACCTCGTCGAAATGGAAGTTCGCGAGCTGCTCAGCTCGCAGGGCTTCGATGGCGACGAAGCACCGGTCATCCGCGTTTCGGGCCTGAAGGCTCTGGAAGGCGACCCGGAGTGGGTCAAGTCCATCGAGGACCTCATGGAAGCTGTCGACAACTCGGTTCCGGACCCCGTACGTGACCGTGACAAGCCCTTCCTGATGCCGATCGAAGACGTCTTCACGATCACCGGCCGTGGCACCGTTGTTACGGGCCGCGCCGAGCGTGGAACCCTCGCCATCAACTCCGAGGTCGAGATCGTCGGCATCCGTCCGGTCCAGAAGACCACGGTTACCGGTATCGAGATGTTCCACAAGCAGCTCGACGAAGCATGGGCCGGCGAGAACTGTGGCCTCCTGCTCCGCGGTCTGAAGCGCGACGATGTCGAGCGTGGCCAGGTTGTCGTCAAGCCGGGTTCCATCACCCCGCACACCGACTTCGAGGCTAACGTCTACATCCTCTCCAAGGACGAAGGCGGACGTCACAACCCGTTCTACTCCAACTACCGCCCGCAGTTCTACTTCCGCACCACGGACGTAACCGGCGTTATCACCCTGCCGGAAGGCACGGAAATGGTTATGCCCGGCGACAACACTGAGATGACCGTTGCGCTCATCCAGCCGATCGCAATGGAAGAGGGCCTCGGCTTCGCTATCCGCGAAGGCGGCCGCACCGTTGGTTCAGGACGCGTCACCAAGATCGTCAAGTAATTACTTGCTGATCTGATGCTTGACCACTGATCGGCCGGCCGTCTGGCAGCTGTTCAGAGGACCGGGAACAGCCCCGCTGCACTTGCAGCGGGGCTGTTCTTTTTAAGTTCCTGATACCTTTGCAGGAAGGGAAAGGAGCTCACTATGGGCTGGTTCATTTTTCTACTGATCGTCGTGGCGGTTGTCGTCGCATTCTTTTGGGCGAAGAGGCACTTCCGCCAGGAGATCGAGCGCGCCAAGCGCATCAATCGGGCAAACCGGAACCAGTAGGCCCGGGCCGGGCGGGACTCAGGGCCGCCGGGCACGCGCGAGGGCCTGGTACCAGTAGTACGAGTCTTTCGGCGTGCGCTGGAGGGTCGTGAAATCCACATGTACCAGGCCGAAGCGCTGGGAATAACCGGCCGCCCATTCAAAGTTGTCCATGAGCGTCCAGACGTAGTAGCCGAGCAGATCGACGTCGTGGRCCACGCCCCCGGGGGCGGTGGCCTCCACCGCCTGGCTGAGGTGGGCGGCGAGGTAGCTGATCCGCCCGGCGTCGGGAATAGGACCGCTGACGTGGTCCGGTTCGGGGAAGCTCGCCCCGCTCTCGGTGATGTAGAGCGGGGGCAGTGACTCGCCGTACCTGTCCTTCAGTTCCCGGAGCAGGATCCCCAGATGGTCCGGGGCAACCGGCCAGCCGAATCCCGTGAGTTCGTACTCCGGGAACGCGGCCATGTGGAACGGGACTTTCAGCATCGCCGCCGCGGTTGCGGCAGGGCTGTCGATGCCGCCCCCCGTGGCCACCTTCACGGGGTAGTAATAGTTCAGGCCGTAGAAATCCAGCGGTTGGTGGATCGTGGCCAGGTCCGCGTCGGTAATCCTGCCCAGCGAACGAAACCATGGCCGGGCGATCAGAGGCGGCCGGGGAAAGCGGCCCAGGAGGATCGGGTCCGCGTAGAGCCGGTTCAGCACGAGGTCGAAAACCCCGGCCAGCAGCCTGTCGGTTAGCGAGCCGGACGCCGGGCGGACGGGGGAATGCAGGTTCGAGACGCCAACGGCGCCGGACACGCCCGCCGCCCGCAGCGCCTGCACCGCCAGGCCGTGACCCAGGAGCTGGTGGCGCACCGACGGCAGGGCCTCGAAGAGCAGGCCATGGCCGGGCGCGTGGACGCCCAGGGCGTAGCCGTTGAGGGTGACCGAGGCGGGCTCGTTCAGCGTCACCCACTGCGCCACGCGATCGCCGAACCTCTTGCCGGCGGCCGCGCTGTACTCGGCAAACCGTTCCGCCGTCGAACGGTTCATCCAGCCGCCGCGCTGCTCCAGGGGGAGCGGCGTATCCCAGTGGTAGAGAGTGGCCATGGGCGAGATGCCGGCGGCGAGCAGCCGGTCGATCAGGCGGTCGTAGAAGTCCAGCCCCGCCGCGTTGAAGCGGCCGGTGCCCTCAGGCTGGACCCGCGGCCACGAGATCGAGAACCGGTAGGAATCGATCCCGAGCTCGCGCATGAGCGCGATGTCTTCCTCCGCGCGGTTGTAGTGGTCGCAGGCCACTGCGGGGGAGTGTCCGTGCAGGATGTTGCCCGGCTTTTCGGCGAACGCGTCCCAGCCGGAGGGCCCACGGCCGCCGGCCGCGAGGTTCCCCTCGATCTGGAACGCCGCGGAGGCCACGCCGAGGGTGAATCCGGGGCTCAGGCGTGCGGCGAGGGCCTGAACTGTTACAGAGTCCTGCACAGTCATGCCCTAATCATCCATTCGACGGCGATTCAGGACAATGGGCCCACCGGCCCCTTCGGTGGGCTGATTCGCTTCTGCCCGCAAATTCCGGCATACTAGATGAGTTGTTCAAGCGCTCTTTCGCGTCCCGATCCGGATAATGCCGGGTGCCAGGGTCCAAGTGAGAGACCAAACATAACCCACTCCCCATGGAATTGCGGACGCGTACGTGTGAAAACGTACGACACGCCCGACCGCGGGGGTCGGTTACGTCGGCAGGTTGAGGAACCCGGATCCTTCCGGATTCAGCTTGTGCGGCGGGTGGTAGTCACGACTTCAAATGCTTCGGCAGCCACATACAACAGGCAAGTAAACAGAGCAGCATTTACTGAAAGAGAGTCAGGCGACATGGCGGGACAAAAAATCCGCATCCGGCTGAAGTCATACGACCACGAGGTCATTGACGTTTCAGCACGGAAGATCGTTGAGACGGTCACGCGCGCAGGCGCAACTGTAGTTGGCCCCGTGCCGCTGCCGACGGAGAAGAACGTTTACTGCGTTATCCGCTCTCCGCACAAGTACAAGGACAGCCGCGAGCACTTCGAAATGCGCACGCACAAGCGTCTTATCGACATCATCGATCCCACGCCCAAGGCTGTTGATTCGCTCATGCGTCTCGACCTGCCGGCCGACGTGAACATCGAAATCAAGCTGTAGGGAGGTGCTGAGAGACTATGACCGCAACCCGTAACGTAAAGGGCCTGCTGGGCACGAAGCTCGGCATGACCCAGGTCTGGGACGAGAACAACAAGCTCATCCCCGTCACTGTGGTCCAGGCTGACTCGAACGTCATCACGCAGCTGCGCAACGCAGAAACTGATGGCTATGTCGCCGTTCAGATCGGCTACGGCCAGATCGATCCCCGCAAGGTCACCAAGCCGCTGGCTGGTCACTTTGAAAAGGCAGGCGTCACGCCTCGCCGCCACGTCGTAGAACTGCGCACTGCAGATGCTGACTCTTACGAGCTGGGCCAGGAGCTCTCCGTAGAGCTCTTCGAAGCCGGCCAGAAGATCGACGTCGTTGGCACCACCAAGGGTAAAGGCTTCGCCGGTGTTATGAAGCGTCACGGCTTCCACGGCGTTGGAGCTTCCCACGGTGCCCACAAGAACCACCGTAAGCCCGGTTCAATCGGTGGCGCATCCACCCCGAGCCGCGTCTTCAAGGGCATGAAAATGGCCGGCCGCATGGGCGCCGTTCGTCACACCACGCTGAACCTCACGGTCCACGCGGTTGACGTCGAGAAGTCGCTGCTCCTGATCAAGGGCGCCGTCCCCGGCGCCCGCGGCCAGGTCGTACTCGTACGCACCGCCGTGAAGGGAGCCTAGTTCAATGACTAGCACTGTCAAGGTTGACCTGCCTGCAGAGATCTTCGACGTACAGACCAACGTGCCGCTGCTGCACCAGGTTGTCGTTGCCCAGCTCGCTGCTGCTCGCCAGGGTACCCACAAGACCAAGACCCGCGCCGAGGTTTCCGGTGCAGGTCGCAAGCCGTTCAAGCAGAAGGGCACCGGCCGCGCCCGTCAGGGTTCCATCCGTGCTCCTCACATGACCGGTGGTGGCGTTGTCCACGGCCCCACGCCGCGTGACTACAGCCAGCGCACCCCCAAGAAGATGATTGCTGCTGCACTGCGCGGCGCACTCTCGGACCGCGCCCGCAACGGCCGCGTCCACGTCATTGCTGACCTGGTTGCCGGCTCCAAGCCGTCCTCCAAGGAAGCACTGGCGACCCTGCGCGGAGTCTCCGAGCGCAAGAACCTGCTCGTTGTCATTGAGCGCGCCAACGATGTTGCTGCACTGTCCGTGCGCAACCTCGAGGAAGTTCACGTTCTGTACGCAGACCAGCTGAACACCTACGACGTTCTCGTTTCCGACGACGTAGTCTTCACCAAGGCTGCCTACGAAGCATTCGTTGCTGACAAGGTTGCAAAGAACGAGGAGGATGCCAAGTGAGTGCAGCCACCATCAAAGACCCGCGCGACGTCGTGCTTGCACCCGTCGTCTCGGAAAAGAGCTACGGCCTGATCGATGAGGGCAAGTACACCTTCCTGGTGGACCCCCGCTCGAACAAGACCGAGATCAAGCTGGCCGTGGAGAAGATTTTCTCCGTCAAGGTCGAATCGATCAACACCATCAACCGTGCCGGTAAGCGCAAGCGCACCAAATTCGGCTGGGGTACCCGCAAGAACACCAAGCGTGCCATTGTGAGCCTCAAAGAAGGCACTATCGACATCTTCGGCGGTCCGCTTTCATAAGCGGAGACCACTTTAACGAGGAAATAAATTATGGGAATCCGTAAATACAAGCCGACTACCCCGGGCCGTCGCGGCTCGAGCGTAGCGGACTTCACTGAAATCACGCGGTCGACGCCGGAAAAGTCGTTGGTACGTCCCCTCCCGAAAAAGGGTGGCCGTAACAACTCCGGTAAGATCACGACCCGTCACAAGGGTGGTGGACACAAGCGCCAGTACCGTCTGATCGACTTCCGTCGCCACGACAAGGACGGCGTCAACGCCCGCGTTGCCGAAATCGAGTATGACCCGAACCGTACGGCTCGGATCGCGCTCCTGCACTACGTTGATGGCACCAAGCGTTACATCATCGCCCCGAACAAGCTGTCCCAGGGCGACTTCGTAGAGGCCGGCGCCGACGCTGACATCAAGCCCGGCAACAACCTTCCGCTGCGCAACATCCCGGTCGGTACCGTAATCCACGCAGTCGAACTGCGTCCGGGTGGCGGCGCCAAGATGGGCCGCTCCGCCGGCGCATCGATCCAGCTCGTTGCAAAGGAAGGCCGTTTCGCCCAGCTGCGTCTGCCTTCCGGCGAAATCCGCAACGTTGACGTGCGCTGCCGCGCAACCGTCGGCGAGGTCGGCAACGCCGAGCAGTCGAACATCAACTGGGGCAAGGCCGGCCGTATGCGCTGGAAGGGCGTTCGCCCGACTGTCCGTGGTGTCGCCATGAACCCGGTTGACCACCCCCACGGTGGTGGCGAGGGTAAGACGTCCGGTGGACGTCACCCCGTCAACCCGAACGGTAAGCGCGAAGGCCGCACCCGCCGTCCCAACAAAGAGAGCGACAAGCTTATTGTTCGTCGCCGTCGTACTGGCAAGAACAAGCGATAGGAGCCTGGACACATGCCACGCAGCCTGAAAAAAGGTCCTTTCGTTGACCAGCACCTCTTTGTAAAGGTAGCCAGGGAAAACGAAAAGGGCACCAAGAACGTCATCAAGACCTGGTCCCGCCGTTCGATGATCGTCCCCGACATGCTCGGCCACACGATCGCCGTACACGACGGACGCAAGCACATCCCCGTGTTTGTCACTGAGTCGATGGTCGGGCACAAGCTCGGCGAATTCGCTCCCACGCGGACATTCCGCGGCCATGTCAAGGACGACCGTAAGGGCAAGCGCCGCTAGGCGCCTGCACTTACGTCAAAGACGAGAGAAGGAAAGCAATGGAAGCCAAGGCAATTGCGCGTCACATCCGCGTAACGCCTATGAAGGCCCGGCGCGTCGTCAACCTTGTTCGTGGTAAGCAAGCGAATGAGGCTCTGGCAATTCTGAAGTTTGCCCCCCAGGCAGCTTCGGAGCCGGTATTCAAGGTAGTTCAGTCGGCAATCTCCAACGCCCGGGTCCTCGCGGACCGCGACGGCGTTGCGTTTGACGAAGGTGACCTCATCATCAGCGAAGCGTTTGTTGATGAAGGCCCGACCATGAAGCGGTTCCAGCCGCGAGCCCAGGGTCGTGCATTTCAGATCAAGAAGCGCACGAGCCACATCACCGTGGTAGTCGCTACCCCGGAGAAAGAGGAGGCTCGCTAAGTGGGACAGAAAGTTAACCCGCACGGGTTCCGACTCGGCATCACCACCGATCACGTATCGCACTGGTTTGCTGACAGCACCAAGGCCGGCCAGCGGTACAAGGACTTCGTTCGCGAAGACATCCGTATCCGCCAGCTCATGTCCACGGGCATGGAGCGCGCCGGTATCGCCAAGGTCGAAATCGAGCGCACCCGCGACCGTGTCCGCGTGGATATCCACACGGCACGTCCGGGCATCGTCATCGGCCGCCGCGGCGCTGAAGCAGACCGCATCCGCGGCGAGCTTGAGAAGCTCACGGGCAAGCAGGTCCAGCTGAACATCCTCGAGGTCAAGAACCCCGAGATGGAAGCCCAGCTTGTTGCCCAGGGCGTTGCAGAGCAGCTGACTTCCCGCGTGGCGTTCCGCCGTGCGATGAAGAAGGCCATGCAGTCCGCACAGCGTGCCGGTGCCAAGGGCATCCGGATCGCTTGCTCGGGTCGACTGGGCGGCGCAGAAATGTCCCGCTCGGAGTTCTACCGCGAAGGCCGTGTGCCCCTGCACACCCTGCGTGCGAACATCGACTACGGCTTCTACGAGGCCAAGACCACCTTCGGCCGCATCGGCGTGAAGGTCTGGATCTACAAGGGCGACGTCACTGCCAAGGAACTGGCTCAGCAGGCAGCTGCTGCTCCGTCCCGCGGCCGTGCCGGCGACCGCCCGGGCCGCCCGGGTGGCGCCGACCGTGGTGACCGCCGCCGTCGTACCGACCGCCCCGCAGCTGAGGCAGCACCTGCTGCTGCCGAAGCTCCGGCTGTCGAAGCAGCTGCACCGGCAGTAGAAGGAGGACAGGCTTAAATGCTTATCCCACGTCGAGTCAAGCACCGTAAGCAGCACCACCCGGGTCGTTCCGGCGCTGCTACGGGCGGCACCCAGGTCTCCTTCGGTGAGTGGGGCATCCAGGCTCTGAGCCCGGCCTACGTCACGAACCGTCAGATCGAATCTGCCCGTATCGCGATGACCCGCCACATCAAGCGTGGCGGAAAGGTCTGGATCAACATTTACCCGGACCGTCCGCTGACGAAGAAGCCGGCCGAAACCCGCATGGGTTCCGGTAAGGGTTCTCCGGAATGGTGGGTCTCAAACGTCAAGCCGGGCCGGGTTCTCTTCGAACTCTCCGGTGTCAGTGAAGAGGTAGCTCGCGAGGCCCTGCGCCTGGCAATCCACAAGCTGCCGTTGAAGGCACGCATTGTGCGTCGCGAAGGTGGTGAGTAGAAATGGCAGTAGGATCCAAGGAACTTGCATCCGCACAGCTGGACGGTTTCGACAACGAGCGACTCGTTGAAGAACTCCGCAAGGCCAAGGAAGAGCTGTTCAACCTGCGTTTCCAGTCCGCCACCGGTCAGCTGGAGAACCACGGTCGTCTGCGCGCGGTAAAGAAGGACATCGCCCGCATCTACACCGTTCTCCGTGAGCGCGAGCTGGGCATTCGTGCCGAGGTTGCCGCACCGGTTGTGGAAGCCAAGGAAGAGAAGAAGTCCAAGAAGGCTGCAACCAAGAAGGCCGAGAAGGCTGAAACGGTTGAAACCGAGGAGGATGCCAAGTGAGTGAAAAGGACGAGAACGTGACGGAAACTGTTTCCGACGCAGCCAAGGCTGACGAGCGCGGTTACCGTAAGACGAAGCGCGGCTACGTCGTCTCGGACAAGATGGAAAAGACCATCGTTGTCCAGGTCGAAGACCGCGTGAAGCACGCCCTCTACGGCAAGGTCATCCGCCGCAACGCCAAGATCAAGGCTCACGACGAAGAGAACAGCGCCGGCATCGGCGACCTCGTGCTCCTCGCCGAGACCCGCCCGCTCTCCGCTACCAAGCGGTGGCGTCTGGTCGAGATCCTCGAGAAGGCCAAGTAACACCTGCACTTGTTGCCTGGTGATACAGCAGAAGCCCTCGTTCCCCTTTGGGGGAGCGGGGGCTTCCGCGTTGCCGGCAGCCGTACCAGCGGCGTCGCCCGTCACGCAGAGCAGTCTTTGGGGAGTCCTTCGACGCCGGCCGGCCGGGTTCCGCAGGTGCCCGGCGGCAGGCGGGCCCACAGCCTGTCCTGAGTGACGCCGCCGCCGGGAGATGCGGTCAAGTGGTGCGTGGCGCCGCCGTGTGATGCCACCGCGGGCGCGGGCTAACGTGTGCTGGCGCCAGGGCTGTGATATGGGTATACGCCCAAAACGTGCTAAGATTTTGAGTTTGTATGGCGCCTTTAGCGCGCCGTCATCAACCTCGTAAACAATCGTGCCACGGCATAGTGCCCCCTTGCGCCCCGACCCGTCGGGAACCGCCTGGGAAGCAAATGTTTTTGGCACGGGCGTTTAGGCCTGGTCTGGCAAAATCCAGGCAGGTCAAGAGACACCCCGATCAACCGTTCCGCAAGGCTCATTCCGTAGGAAGATTTTCGGTCTGAGAACCAGCGCGACGCAAGGAGTAAATAGTGATTCAGCAGGAGTCGCGACTCAAGGTCGCCGACAACACGGGTGCTAAGGAAATCCTTACCATTCGCGTTCTCGGTGGATCTGGCCGTCGCTACGCAGGCATTGGCGACGTAATCGTCGCTACCGTCAAGGACGCAATTCCGGGCGGCAACGTAAAGAAGGGCGACGTCGTCAAGGCTGTCATCGTCCGTACCAAGAAGGAACGCCGCCGTGCGGATGGTTCCTACATCAAGTTTGACGAGAACGCAGCCGTCATCCTGAAGAACGACGGTGACCCCCGCGGTACCCGTATCTTCGGACCGGTTGGTCGTGAACTTCGTGACAAGAAGTTCATGAAGATCGTTTCTCTGGCTCCGGAGGTGCTCTAGTCCATGGCTAAGATCAAAAAGGGTGACCTCGTTCAGGTCATCACTGGCGCCAAGGCTGAGCGCGGCGGCGACAAAGGCAAGCAGGGCAAGGTTCTGCGCGTATTCCCGGAGACCAACCGCGTGTTGGTTGAAGGCATTAACCGCGTAACCAAGCACACCAAGGTCGGTCAGTCGCAGCGCGGCACCAAGACCGGTGGCATCGAGGTCGTCGAGGCTTCGATCCACATCTCCAACGTGGCTCTGGTTGACCCGTCCACCAAGAAGCCCACCCGCGTCGGTTTCCGCACCGAGACCGTTGAGCGCGATGGCGTGAAGCGTGAAGTGCGCGTCCGCGTGGCCAAGAGCTCAGGGAAGGACATCTAATGACTGAGACTCTCGAGACTCCGGCAAGCAAGATCGTTCCTCGTCTGAAGACCAAGTACGCCGATTCCATCAAGAACTCGCTGACTGAGGAATTCAAGTACCAGAACGTCAACCAGGTTCCCCGCCTGGTCAAGGTCGTTGTGAACATGGGTGTTGGAGATGCCGCCAAGGACTCCAAGCTGATCGACGGCGCTGTCCGCGATCTGACCCTGATCACCGGCCAGAAGCCGCAGGTAACCAAGGCCCGCAAGTCGATCGCACAGTTCAAGCTGCGCGAAGGCATGCCGATCGGTGCACACGCAACTCTGCGTGGGGACCGCATGTGGGAATTCCTGGACCGTCTGGTCACGCTGGCTCTGCCGCGTATCCGTGACTTCCGTGGCCTCAGCGGCAAGCAGTTCGACGGCAACGGCAACTACACCTTCGGTCTGACCGAGCAGGTTATGTTCCACGAGATCGACCAGGATTCCATCGACCGCGTTCGCGGTATGGACATCACCGTCGTGACCACTGCCAAGACCGACGACGAAGGCCGTGCGCTGCTCAAGGCGCTTGGCTTCCCGTTCAAGACCGAAGACTAATCTAGCTACGTAAAAGGTCCGCCCGCTGGTTCCGAATTCTGTTCGGGACAACCGGCACGGCGGAAACCGTTATGAGGAAGGGCAAGAGCCCACATGACAATGACAGATCCCGTCGCAGACATGCTTACGCGTCTGCGCAACGCTAACTCGGCATACCACGACTCCGTGACCATGCCGTACAGCAAGCTCAAGGCACGCGTTGCCGACATCCTGAAGGCTGAAGGTTACATCGCCTCCTGGAAAGAAGAAGACGCTGAGGTTGGCAAGAAGCTGACCCTCGAGCTCAAGTTCGGTCCGAACCGCGAGCGTTCAATCGCTGGCGTTCGTCGTATTTCCAAGCCGGGACTGCGCGTTTACGCAAAGTCCACCAACCTGCCGCACGTGCTCGGTGGCCTGGGTGTCGCAATCCTGTCCACCTCTTCCGGCCTCTTGACTGACAAGCAGGCCGGCAAGAAGGGCGTGGGCGGCGAAGTCCTCGCTTACGTCTGGTAACGGGAAAGGAAGAGAATAATGTCACGTATTGGACGTCTCCCCATCACCGTTCCTGCCGGCGTTGAGGTCAAGGTTGACGGCTCTGTCGTCAGCGTCAAGGGTTCCAAAGGCGAGCTGAGCCACACTGTGGCCAGCCCGATCGAGGTTTCCCTGGAAGATGGCACCCTGACTGTCGCCCGCCCGAACGACGAGCGCGCCTCACGTTCGCTGCACGGCCTGACCCGCACCCTGATCGCCAACATGATCCAGGGTGTCACCGCAGGCTACGAGAAGAAGCTTGAGATTGTCGGTACTGGTTACCGCGTCCAGGCCAAGGGATCTGACCTGGAGTTCGCTCTGGGCTACAGCCACCCGGTCAACGTCTCGGCACCGAACGGCATCACCTTTGCAGTTGAGACCCCGACCAAGCTCTCTGTTTCAGGTATCTCCAAGCAGCAGGTCGGCGAGGTTGCTGCCAACATTCGCAAGCTGCGGAAGCCGGACCCCTACAAGGGCAAGGGCATCCGTTACGCAGGCGAAGTCATCCGCCGCAAGGTCGGAAAGGCTGGTAAGTAACCATGGCGATCGCAATTAACAAGAAGCGTACGAACAAGAGCAAGTCTGCCCAGCGCAGCCGCCGCCAGCTTCGTATCCGCAAGCGCATCTCCGGTACGGCTGTACGCCCGCGTCTGGTCGTCAACCGCTCCGCACGTCACGTATTCGTCCAGGTTGTCGATGACACCAAGGGCCTGACCGTGGCAAGCGCCTCCACACTGGAAGCCGACCTTCGTGCATTCGACGGTGACAAGACCGCCAAGGCCAAGCGCGTTGGCGAACTGGTCGCCGAGCGTGCCAAGGCTGCCGGTATCGAAGCAGTTGTCTTCGACCGCGGTGGTAACAAGTACCACGGCCGGATCGCCGCCGTCGCTGACGGCGCACGTGAAGGTGGGCTGGCACTGTGACCGAAAATAACGAAAAGGACATTCAGGTGACTGAAGCTGTAGCTGCTCCGGCAACTGAGACCGCTGCGCCTGCTACCACTGACGACCGCCGTGGTGGCGCCCGTCGTGGCGAGCGTGGCGACCGCGGCCAGGGCCGTGGCGACCGTGGCGGCCGTGGTGGCCGTGACGGCGGCCGCGAAGCCGAGAAGAGCCAGTTCGTAGAGCGCGTTGTAACCATCAACCGTGTTTCCAAGGTCGTCAAGGGTGGTCGTCGCTTCAGCTTCACCGCCCTCGTCGTCGTCGGTGACGGCAACGGCATGGTCGGCGTCGGCTACGGCAAGGCCAAGGAAGTTCCCGCCGCCATCGCGAAGGGCGTTGAAGAGGCCAAGAAGTCCTTCTTCCGCGTTCCCCGCATCGGCAGCACCATCCCGCACCGCGTTCAGGGTGAGGCCGCCGCAGGCGTCGTCATGCTGCGTCCGGCTTCCGCCGGTACCGGTGTTATCGCCGGCGGCCCGGTCCGTGCAGTACTTGAGTGCGTGGGCATCCACGACATCCTCTCCAAGTCGCTCGGTTCCTCCAACGCCATCAACATCGTTCACGCGACCGTTGATGCCCTGAAGCGCCTCGAAGAGCCGGCAGCAGTGGCAGCACGCCGCGGCCTCCCGCTCGATGAGATCGCTCCGCCGGCAATGGTGAAGGCTCTCCTGAACCAGAAGGCAGGTGTCTGAGTCATGGCTAAGAACGTGCTTGTCTCCGATGCAAAGTTGGAGATCACTCAGATCAAGTCCGCCATTGGCGGCAAGCAGAACCAGCGCGACACCCTGCGGTCCCTCGGCCTGAAGCGGATTGGACACACCGTTGTCCGCACCGCCGACGCCGTGACCGTCGGGATGCTCAACACGGTTCCGCACCTGGTAAAGGTAGAGGAGGCGAAGTAAATGGCAGAGAAGAACACCGCCGAAAAGGCACAGGGCGCCGCTGAAAAGCAGAACGCACTGAAGGTTCACCACCTGCGTCCCGCCCCGGGTGCCAAGACCGCCAAGACCCGTGTTGGTCGTGGTGAAGGTTCCAAGGGTAAGACCGCTGGCCGCGGTACCAAGGGTACGAAGGCCCGCTACCAGATCAAGGCTGGCTTTGCCGGCGGCCAGCTGCCGCTGCACATGCGCCTGCCGAAGCTGCGCGGCTTCAAGAACCCGTTCCGGGTTGAGTACCAGGTTGTAAACCTGGACAAGCTCAACGAGCTGTTCCCGGAAGGTGGCGCAGTCACCGTGGAGAACCTGGTCGAAAAGGGTGCCGTTCGCAAGAACCAGCCCGTCAAGGTGCTGGGCACCGGCGACATCACCGTCAAGGTTGACGTCACCGTCCACGCATTCTCGGCCAGTGCCGCTGAAAAGATTGCCGCAGCAGGCGGAAGCACCACCGCCCTCTAACGAGGCGGCGGGGCAGTTGCCCGTTGTTGAAAACTCCCGGCACCAGGGGCCCAGGCCCCCGGTGCCGGGAGTTTTTTTCATTTTCCTGGCCCTGCCGATTGTTCGCCGGGCGCATCCACCCGTTAGACTCGGTTGTTGGGTTTATTTGACCTGTCTCACACGACTTTACTTATTACTCAGGAGGACGCTTGCTTAGCGCATTTGGCCGGGCCTTTCGCACGCCTGATCTGCGACGCAAGTTGTTGTTCACGCTGGGAATCATCACAATCTTCCGCTTGGGTGCCTTCATCCCCTCGCCTGGTGTGAGCTACCAGAATGTCCAGCAATGCTTGCAGAACGGTCAGACCTCGGGCGGGATCTACCAGCTCGTCAACCTGTTCAGCGGCGGTGCATTGCTGCAGGTATCCATCTTTGCCCTGGGCATCATGCCCTACATCACCGCCAGCATCATCGTCCAGCTGCTCCGGGTGGTCATTCCCCGCTTCCAGCAGCTGTATGAGGAGGGCGCATCCGGGCAGTCGAAGCTGACCCAGTACACCCGGTACCTCACGATCGCGCTCGGCCTTCTCAACGCCACGACACTGGTGTCGCTGGCACGGTCCGGCCAGCTGCTGCCTAACTGCCAGCTGCCGATCATCCCGGACACCTCCATCGTCACCACGGTCCTGATCATCATCACGCTCACGGCCGGTACCGGCCTGATCATGTGGATGGGCGAGCTCGTGACGGAGAAGGGCGTCGGCAACGGCATGTCCCTGCTCATCTTCACGTCCATCGCGGCAGGCTTCCCGGGCTCGCTCGGTGCGATCTGGAAGGCCCAGGGCCCCGGCACCTTCTTCCTGGTCCTGGTTATCGGCCTGCTCACCGTGGCCCTCGTGGTCTTCGTGGAGCAGTCCCAGCGCCGTATCCCGGTGCAGTACGCCAAGCGCATGATCGGCCGCCGCACAGTCGGCGGGACCAGCACGTACATCCCGATCAAGGTGAACATGGCCGGCGTCGTGCCCGTCATCTTTGCCTCATCCATGCTGTACCTGCCGGGGCTGATCTCTCAGTTCAACCAGCCGAAGGCCGGCGAGCCGATGCAGCCCTGGGTTGAGTGGATCAACAACAACCTGACCAAGGGCGACCACCCGATCTATATGGCACTGTATTTCGCCATGATTGTGTTTTTCACCTACTTCTATGTTGCGATTACATTCAACCCCGAAGAGGTCTCGGACAACATGAAGAAGTACGGCGGCTTCATTCCGGGCATCCGCGCCGGCAAGCCGACCGCGGATTATCTTCAGTACGTCCTATCCCGGATCACCCTGCCCGGAGCCTTCTACCTCGGCTTCGTGGCATTGATCCCGCTGGTTGCACTTGTCCTGATCAACGCGAACCAGAACTTCCCGTTCGGCGGCACCTCGATCCTGATCATGGTGGGCGTCGGTCTGGAGACCGTGAAGCAGATTGATGCGCAACTACAGCAACGTCACTACGAAGGGCTTTTGCGATGACGAGAATGTTGATTATCGGACCTCCCGGCTCCGGCAAGGGAACGCAGGCGGAACGCATTTCCGAACGCCTCGGCGTCGTTGCGATCTCCACCGGAGATATCTTCCGCGCCAACGTCAAGGGTGAGACTCCGCTCGGCGTCGAAGCCAAGAAGTACATGGACGCGGGCGACTTCGTCCCGGACAGCGTCACCAACAAGATGGTGCGCGACCGGCTCAGCGAAGACGACGTCGAGGCAGGCTTCCTGCTGGACGGCTACCCCCGCACCACCGCACAGGTGGATTACCTCGATGAGATCCTCGCCGGCGCCGACCAGAAGCTCGACGTCGTGCTTCAGCTCACCGCGGACGACGAGGAACTGGTCACCCGCCTCCTGGGCCGTGCCAAGGAAACCGGGCGCAGCGACGACAACGAAGGCGTTATCCGTCACCGGCTGGACCTGTACCACGAGCAGACCGAACCCGTCGTGGCCAAGTATGCCGAGCGCGGCATCCTGACCCAGGTGGACGGCATCGGCGGCATCGACGAAGTCACCGAGCGTGTCATGGAAGCGATCAAGTCGGCCCAGGCCGCCTGAACCACGCTTGTGCACTGCAACTGAAGCAGTACAGAAGGGCGTGTTCCGTACCATCGTGTACGGGACGCGCCCTTCGCTGTTGGGCGGGCCCGCCCAACAGCCCGTTCCTGGCCACTGTGCCGGTGCGGGAGAATAGAGCTTGAAGACTTGGGTTGATGACCCATGGTGGAGGCCCGGGTTGAAGCGCCACCGGACCGCGAGAGAAAACATTGAGGTACAGATGGCATTCGGCCAGGCACGCATTGAATACAAGACCAACGCCCAGATGCGCACGATGCACGAGGCCGGGCTTGTCCTGAGCCGGGCACTGGACGCAGCGGTGGCCGCCGCGGCCCCGGGCGTCACCACGGCCCGGCTGGACGAGGTCTTCGCCGCCGTGCTCCAGGACGCCGGCGCCAAGTCCAACTTCCTCGGCTACCACGGATTCCCGGCCACGATCTGCACCTCGGTGAATGAAGAAGTGGTCCACGGCATTCCCGGCGGCCGGGTGCTGCAGGACGGCGACATCATCTCGATCGACGGCGGCGCGATCGTGGACGGCTGGCACTCCGATTCTGCGCGGACCGTGATTGTCGGCACCGCCGATCCCGAGGACGTGCGCCTGTCCGAGGTCACCGAGGAAGCCATGTGGCGAGGCATCGCAGCCCTGGCCACCGGCAAATTCGTGGGCGACGTCGGCAACGCGGTGGACGACTACGTCTCCTCCGTTCCCGGCAAGCCGCTGGGCATCCTGGAGGACTACGTGGGCCACGGCATCGGCTCCGAGATGCACATGGCCCCGGACGTGCTGAACTACCGCACCAGCCACCGCGGACCGAAAATCCGCCCGGGGCTGTGCCTTGCAATAGAGCCCATGCTGGTCCGCGGGAGCATCGACACCGCCGTCCTTGACGACGACTGGACCGTTGTCACCACTGACGGCAAGCGCTCCTGCCAGTGGGAGCACTCCGTCGCCGTGCACGAGAAGGGGATCTGGGTCCTCTCGGCGCCGGACGGGGGAGCGGCGAAACTGGCGCCCCTCGGCGTCGTGCCCGTCCCGATCCCCTAGGCCCATTGCACACGGCGACTCGCAAGTCTTCTGGATCCACGCAGAATCCCTGGCGACACCGGAATACCGGTAGCGCCAGGGATTTTGCGTGTCGCCAGCAAAGCTCAGGAACGTGGCGGCTGCGAGCTGGACTTCCTTGCTGACAAGGATGCGGGCAGTGGCCCGCACCCGGGCGCACAATAGAGCCATGGGAGCAACAGGAGCGATCACCGACGTCGCCGGGATCCGGATAGGACATGTCCAGAAATCCGGCGACGGCTGGCTGAGCGGCGTGACGGTGGTCCTCCCGCCACCGGGCACGGTGGGCTCGGTCGACGTCCGGGGCGGCGGGCCCGCGACGCATGAGACGGACGCGCTGGATCCCACCACGCTGTCCTCGAGAGTGGACGCCGTGGTCCTGACCGGGGGCAGCGCCTTTGGCCTCGCCGCGGCGCACGGTGCCCAGCGCTGGTGCGAGGAGAACGGCCGAGGCTTTCCCGTCCCCGGCGGGCTCGTTCCGATCGTGCCGGCGGCCGCAATTTTCGATCTGGGCCGCGGCGGCGATTTCTCCGCCCGCCCCGACGAGGCGATGGGCTACGCGGCGACCGCCGCCGCCGCCGCGCAGCCGGAAGGGCACGACGTCGAACGCGGCAATGTCGGCGCCGGCACGGGAGCAGCAATCGGCCGGGGAACCTACAAAGGGGGAGTAGGCACAGCCTCCATCACCCTGGAGAACGGGGTGACCGTTGGCGCCATTGCGGTAGTCAATGCGCTGGGACTCCCATTTGGCACTTCGCCTGATGCGGCGAAAGCCGCGCAAGTCTCCGAGCCGGCGCCGTCGCAAGCACCGCCCCCGCTCAACACCACCCTCGTTGTCGTCGCCACCGATGCCGTCCTGGACAAGGCGGACTGTAAGCGGACGGCCTCGGCGGCCCATGCCGGACTGGCCCGGGCGCTGGCGCCTAGCCACACCCTCGCCGACGGCGACACCGTGTTCGCCCTGGCGACGGGCGCCGTCGCGCTGGACCGCAGCACCCAGACGGCCCGGCAGATCAGCCTCATTACACTGCAGAGCGCGGCCGCCGACGTCGTCCGGCTTGCCATCCTTGACGGGATCTCGCGGGCGGAGGCAGTGACGACGGCGGCCGGGACGTTAGGTGCGTACGGGCGCTGAGTGCGCTACGATAGGCGGATTTAACTCCGGATTTAACAATCGGACCGCAATGGCGTAGTGTTGTCTGTTGGTTGTCTGCCCCGTTGTGCCCTTTTGTGGTCGGGTGGCACCAACCAACCAATCAAAAACGTCCGCGGTCATGACCGGTGCAAACCGGGAGGCTGCGGCAACAACAGTTAGCGGAGGGTATGGCCAAGAAGGACGGGGTCATTGAGATCGAGGGCGTTGTGACCGAGGCGCTGCCTAACGCGATGTTTCGCGTTGAGCTCACCAACAAGCACATCGTTCTGGCACACATCTCTGGAAAGATGCGCCAGCACTACATCAGGATCCTCCCCGAGGACCGCGTAGTGGTGGAGCTGAGCCCTTACGACCTGACACGTGGTCGTATCGTCTACCGCTACAAATAAACACTGGGCGGCCAGAGCAACAGCCGAGGGCCGGTCCAGCTGACCAACTGCAACACGCAAAGGAACGCCATGAAGGTCAAGCCGAGCGTCAAGCAGATCTGCGAAAAGTGCAAAGTGATCCGCCGTAATGGCCGGGTCATGGTGATCTGCGAGAACCCGCGCCACAAGCAACGCCAGGGCTAATTTCCCTCACGGGAAACCCTGGGTTGCTAACCCACGCAAGTAAATAAAGGCAGCACAAGCTGAACTGGGACGTATTGAGCCCGGACAGCTAACCCCCGGTCGGAGGCTGGGGCCGCAGTGAAACTGCGGGTGTACTGCCTACGACCTCCGGTTTATACAAGGAGTACTGCCAATATGGCTCGTCTCGCTGGCGTAGACATTCCCCGCGAAAAGCGGTTGGAAATTGCGCTTACTTACATCTACGGCGTGGGCAAGACCCGTGCACACGAAACCCTGACTGCCACCGGCATCAGTGCTGACGTTCGGGTCAAGGACCTGACCGACGCACAGCTGGTTGAGCTGCGTGACTACATTGAAGGCAACTACAAGGTTGAGGGTGACCTTCGCCGCGAAGTGGCCGCTGATATCCGCCGCAAGGTTGAAATCGGCAGCTACGAAGGTATTCGCCACCGCAAGGGCCTGCCAGTGCGCGGACAGCGTACGAAGACGAACGCACGTACCCGCAAGGGTCCGAAGCGCACCGTCGCAGGCAAGAAGAAGGCCCGTTAATCCCTGAGGGATTAACGAGGCTTTCCCCCAATAACTTTCTGTAGGAGAAAAAATGCCCCCGAAGACTCGTGGCGCGGTTCGCAAGCCGCGTAAGAAGGACAAGAAGAATATCGCGCTGGGCCAGGCGCACATCAAGAGCACCTTTAACAACACCATCGTGTCCATCACGGACCCGAACGGTGCTGTCATCTCCTGGGCTTCGTCCGGTGAGGTTGGCTTCAAGGGCTCGCGTAAGTCCACCCCGTTCGCTGCCCAGATGGCCGCCGAAGCCGCCGCAAAGCGTGCACAGGAGCACGGCATGCGCAAGGTTGACGTGTTCGTCAAGGGACCGGGTTCCGGACGCGAAACCGCCATCCGCTCGCTGCAGGCCGCTGGCCTCGAGGTTGGCTCCATCCAGGACGTCACCCCCAGCGCCCACAACGGCTGCCGTCCGCCGAAGCGCCRCCGCGTCTAAGGCTTTCCAGCGCCCAGGAGCTTGCCCGGACCCTCACCGGTCCGGGCAAGCCCGGCCGCGTTGAGTCTTCAGACCGATCTTTCCACCACCTGTGTTGCGTCATATAGCGGATGCTCGCCGAAAGGAAACCTAAGTGCTCATTGCACAGCGCCCCACCCTCTCCGAAGAGGTCGTCTCCGAAAACCGCTCCCGGTTCATCATCGAACCGCTGGAGCCGGGCTTTGGTTACACCCTCGGAAACTCCCTCCGCCGTACCCTGCTCTCCTCCATCCCCGGTGCCTCTGTAACGAGCATCCGGATCGATGGCGTGCTGCACGAGTTCACCACGGTTCCGGGTGTCAAGGAAGATGTCACCGAGATCATCCTGAACATCAAGAACCTGTCGGTTTCCTCCGAGCACGACGAGCCGGTTGTTGCTTACCTGCGCAAGCAGGGCCCGGGAGTCGTCACCGCCGCGGACATTGCTCCGCCGGCCGGCGTCGAATTCCACAACCCGGATCTGCACATTGCCACGCTGAACTCGAAGGGCAAGTTCGAACTCGAACTGACCATCGAGCGCGGTCGCGGCTACGTTTCGGCAGCTCAGAACAAGTCCGGCGACTCCGAGATCGGCCGCATCCCGGTCGACTCGATCTACTCGCCGGTCCTGAAGGTTACTTTCCGCGTGGAAGCTACCCGTGTTGAGCAGCGCACTGACTTCGACAAGCTCATTGTCGACGTCGAGACCAAGCAGGCAATCGCCCCGCGCGACGCCGTTGCTTCGGCAGGTACCACCCTGGTGGAACTGTTCGGTCTGGCCCGCGAGCTGAACACCGCAGCTGAAGGTATCGAGATCGGCCCGTCGCCGACGGACGCTGCCCTGGCAGCCGACATGGCCCTGCCGATCGAGGATCTGGACCTGACGGTCCGTTCCTACAACTGCCTCAAGCGTGAGGGCATCCACACCGTGGGTGAACTCGTTGCCCGCTCCGAGGCTGACCTCATGGACATCCGCAACTTCGGTGCGAAGTCCATCGATGAGGTCAAGGCCAAGCTGGTCGAACTGGGCCTGTCCCTCAAGGACTCCCCTCCCGGTTTCGATCTCGCAGCACGTGCCGCAGCCATCGAAGAGGACGACGCCGCGTTCAGCGACGACGAGCTCTAACCAACAGATCTTGGCCGGCTGGCTGGATGCACCCTGGTGTGCGCAGCCCAACGGCTTCCATATGAGGAGAAACTATAATGCCTACCCCCGCTAAGGGTCCGCGCCTCGGAGGCGGAGCGGCTCACGAGCGTCTTATGCTCGCGAACCTGTCCGCCGCACTTTTCGAGCACAAGCGGATCACCACCACGGTGACCAAGGCCAAGCGCCTGAAGCCGTACGCCGAGCGCCTGGTGACTTTCGCCAAGCGCGGCGACCTCGCTTCCCGCCGTCGTGTACTCGGCCTGATCAGCAACAAGGGCGTCGTCCACGAGCTGTTCACCGACATTGCACAGGCAGTGGAGAACCGCGATGGCGGCTACACCCGCATCACCAAGATCGGCAACCGCAAGGGCGACAACGCTCCCATGGCTGTCATCGAACTGGTTCTCGAGCCGGTTTCCGCGAAGCAGGCAGTCGTAGCCGAGGCTACCTCCGCCGCCAAGCGCGATGCAGACAAGAAGGACGCCGAGAAGGCCGAAGCAGCTCCGGTTGCCGAGACCGAAGAGGCTCCTGAGGCTGAGGTCACTGAGACTGAAGCTGCAGCTACCGAAGAGGCTCCGGCTGCTGAGGAAGCACCTGCTGAGTCCGAGAAGGACGCGAAGTAATTCGCTAAAACCTTCTTATAGACTTAAGTCTATGAACGAGCTCAAACCCGCTGCCCCCGTCTTGGGGGGCGGCGGGTTTTTGCGTATCCGGATGGATGTGGCCTACGACGGCGGACCGTTTAGCGGGTGGGCTGTCCAGCCGGGACTGCGCACCGTCCAGGGCGTCCTGGAGGAGGCCCTGGAACTGCTGATCCGCCGCGCCATCCGAGTCACGGTCGCCGGCCGCACCGATGCCGGCGTGCATGCCCGCGGCCAGGTGGTCCACCTCGACCTCCGCGAGGCGGAGTGGCTGGGCTTGAACCGGGGCGCTGAATTGGATCCCGCCGTTGCCCTGCTGCGCCGCATCCGTGGCGCCTTGAGCCGGGGCCTGGGCGAGCTAAGCGGGGCGATCGAGGTGCACAGCGTGAGCCTGGCCCCCGTTGGCTTCGACGCCCGCTTCTCCGCTCTCTGGCGCCGATATTCCTACCGGATCGCGGACGGCCCGGCGTTGTGGGATCCGCTGGGACGCGCCTCGACCTTGTGGCATAAGGAACGGCTCGATGTCGGGCTCCTCAACGAGGGCGCGGCACCGTTGCTCGGGCTGCAGGATTTCCGCTCGTACTGCAAGCCACGCGAGGGCGCCACGACCATCCGCGAACTGCAGCGCTTCGAATTCGCCCGCGGCAGCGATGGGGTAATTGTCGCCACCGTCCAGGCCGATGCGTTCTGCCACAACATGGTCCGCTCCCTGGTGGGCTCGGCGTTGTACGTGGGGGAGGGCGTGGAGGCCCCGGGCTGGCTCTATGAGCGGCTCCTCGCCCGGCAGCGCGACGCCCGCTCCGTGCTGGCAGCCCCGCATCCGCTGGTGCTTGAGGAAGTGGCTTACCCAACTGAGAGCGGCATGCTGGCCAGGGCCGAACTGACCCGGGCCATGCGCGCGTAGATCCAGAGCGGGAGTGCGGCTACGGGAATGCCTGCTGCGAGTAAGCCGGCGCGGCGCCTTCCGCGGGGAGCTCCAGCGTGAAGGTGCTTCCGGATCCCAGGTGCGTGTTGCAAGAGATGGAGCCGCCATGGCGCTCCACGATCGCCTTCGTGATCGACAACCCGAGCCCGGCCCCCGGGATGGAACCGTCCCGCACCGCCGGGCTTCGGAAGAACCGCGTGAAGACTTGTTCGGCGTCGGTGGCTGTCATCCCCAATCCGTCATCTTCCACGTGCAGCAGCACCCGGTCTCCCTCCGTGCTGGCGGAGACGCGCACACTGCCCCCGTTGGGGGAATATTTGATGGCGTTGGAAATGAGGTTATCCAGTGCCTGGTTGATCCGGAGCGGGTCCACGTGCGCCCATAGCGGCGCCGGCACTTCCATCGAGAGCGTGACCTGGGAAGCCTCGGCGTGGGCGTGGGCCGAACCGAGGCTCGCCTCCACAAGGCTCGCCAGATCGGTCCTCAGCGGATGGATGTGGACAGCCGAGTTGGCGGACATCAGCAGATCCGAGACAAGGGCGAGGAGCCGTTCGGCGTTTCGTTGCGCAACCTCGAGGCGGCGGAGGGCCTGGGCGGACAACTGTTCCGAGTCGCTGAGGGCTAGATCCAGATTGCCGATGATCGATGTGAGGGGGGTCCGGAACTCATGGGAGACGGTGGAGACCACGTCGTCCTTGGCCGCCAGGGCATCGATCAGACCGGACACCTCGTCATTGAGCAGCCGTTCGCGTTCACGGCCGGCGTGGAGCTGGGTTGCCAAGGGCCCAGTCAACTCCTGCCGCGCGAATCGCAGGACAACGGAGACGGCCAATGTGATGAACGGCAGGAGGACGGCGGCCGCGATTCGGTCCGGGGGGGAGCCGGCGTGGAGCAACCACGGCAGGCCGGTCAGCAACGGCCCGAAGAAGCTGATCGAGAGGATGGCCGGACCGGACAAACGTGAGACTGTGATCCAGAGGACCGGAAGAACGGCCAAGATGCCGAGGTCCGGCAGGCCTTCGACGCTGTCAGTGCGGATGAGGCAGATCGCGGCCAAGTCGAGCACGGGGATTGCTAGCGGAGCGAGCAGCCCGAATCGCTGCCAGGGCAACAGAAGGCAGGCGATAAAGAGTGCCAGTTGGAGCGCCAAGGCAGCCCGCCACAGGCCACTCTCGAAGAGGCCGGGCCAGCCCCAGGGCGCAGCAAGCACCACAGCAGTCATCGCCAGCGTGAGCGGGAGCTGGCATAGGGCCACCCGCACACGCCGCGGGAACCCCGCAAAGGTACCTTCCTGGTTCCGGACCAGTTGCTGTTTACTCAATGCAGCCGCGCCCCTTCCTCACTGCTCCAATTTAACGGCATTCGTCACGCTAACTTGACAAGTTACGAAATTATATTGCGGTGGCTGTGCCTAAACGGTCATTGGCGCTATAGCGTAGGTAATCTAGCAATGCTGGCGAATCATCATTGCACAGCAGTACCGACGCGGCAGCTATGGGGGTAGGTGCCGCATCAGATGTGAGGGGGGGCCATGACTGACTTGGGAGTCGCCGTCGTTGTGGAAGACGACGACGATGTGCGTCATCTCGTCGAAGCCGTGTTGAGCCAGGCGGGATTTGACGTCCACGGCGCAGCGAGCGGTCGCGAGGGGGTCGAGGTCGTACGGAATGAGAAGGCCAATGTTGTCACCTTGGACGTTGGCCTCAACGATATTGACGGCTTTGAAGTCCTGCGTCGAATTCGGCAGTTCAGCGATGCCTACGTGGTCATGCTGACGGCGAGGACGGACGAGTTGGACACATTGACCGCACTGCATACCGGCGCCGACGATTTCATGACCAAACCGTTCCGGCCGCGCGAGCTCCGAGCCCGGGTCTCTGCGATGATGCGCCGGCCTCGGCAGGACGGCCCCGCTGCCGAGTCCGTGGACCCGGGAACGGCTCCGTCGAAGGCCGTTGTCCTGTCCCACGATTCGGAATTCCGGCACAACGGCCTGGTATTGAACCCGCACACCCGTTCGGTCACCGTTGACGGCATTGCTGCCAGTCTCACGCGCAGTGAGTTCGATCTCCTGCATGCTCTGTTGAAGGGGGCGGGTGCCGTCCGGTCGAAGACCGATCTGGTGCGGGTAGTGCGGGGTGAGCATTACAGCGCGGATGCCTACATCAGTGAATCCGACGAGCGTGCCGTCGAAGTGCACATCGGCAACATGCGTCGCAAGCTGCGGGAGGATCCGCTGCACCCTCGTTGGCTCCAGACGGTCCGTGGCGTTGGGTACCGGCTCACGCCGGCCTCGGACTAGCTGTCCCCGAGGTTGTGCCTGAGCTGCAGTTCGTCCACTGTGTCGTTTCCACTCTCTGCAACTTCACGCAGGAGCAACCGCGCCAGGCGAGCGTCGCGGACGCGGATGGCGTCCTCAAGCTCTCTGGCGAGCTCGGCCAGACGGACGCCGCCGACCATCGCTGAGGACGTCTTCAGGCTCAGGACTGCGTCCAGCGCGGCCGTCTCGTCACCGCTATCAAGGGACGTCGCGAGGGATTGATAGCGATGGTCCCACATCCTTGCATAGTCCCTCGCGAATACTTTGGCCACTGCAGGGCTGTCCAGCTGTGATCCGAGTTCCTTGAGGGCGGAGGGGTCCACGAGGGACGTCTCCACTTTGGACGCGGCGTTGGAATCTCTGGCGTCTTCGGCCGCCGTTGCGGCCACGCCTGCACCGGACGGGGAGCTGTCGGCGGAGGAGCCAGTGTTTGCATCGCCGTCATCTGGCGCACCTTGGAAGGACATGTGCCCACGCTACTGCCTGGTCTGGCCGATGCCCGGCGCACCGTGTGATCCTGCGGAAACCTTTCGGCTATCCCGATGGCTTCCTGAGGGTTTGCCGTGAAGGCGCCATGGGCCGGGGTTACTGGCCGCTGAACGTCTCGATCGTGTTGATGACGGCGGGACCCAGGATGGCAATGAACAGGACCGGAAAGATGAAGAAGAGGAGCGGAAACAGGATCATCACGGGCAGCTTCATGGCCTTCTCTTCTGCCCGCTGCCGGCGCTTGACGCGCATCACCTTGGCCTGGACGCGCAGGACGCGGCTAATGGCGATGCCGTACGTATCCGCCTGCACCACTGCCTGGACGAAGCTCCGGAGTTCGGGGATGTTGGTGCGTTCTGCGAGGGCGAGGTAGGACTCGCGGCGGCTGCGTCCCACCTGCATGTCCTGCAGGGTGCGCACGAGTTCCTCCGCCAGCGGCCCTTTGCCGTTCTCGCCGGCGCGGGCCATGGCACCCTCGAAGCCGAGGCCGGCTTCCACAGAGATCAGCATCTGGTCCAGGGTGTTGGCGAGCTCCAGCTGCATGGCCTTCTGCCGTTCCTGCCCCTTGCTGTAGAGCATCAGATCGGGGATGAAGTAGCCCAGGAACACTACGAACACCCCGACCAGCTTGATGATCGGCGTCGACCCGATGGAACTGAGAAACAGTCCGAGCAATCCGCCCACAACACCCAGGGCAGGTTTGGCTGCCAGCAGCCGGCCCAGGGGCATGTTTGCCGGGCGGCCAGCCAGGGACAGCAGATGATCGAGTTTGAGCACGTAGGCGGCTGGCGTGAGGCGGTAGCCGATCTTCTCGATGAAGCCTGTACTGGACTTCTTCTCCTCCTCCGCACGGTGGTTTCCCCTAGTCAGGATGTCCCGGGCCACCCTCTCGCCCTTCCTGTCGGCGGACAGCAGGGTCCACACCAGGTAGCCGAGCGGCAGACAGATTAGGAGGAGGGCGAGGACAATCAAGGGATCCATGGCCGGCTCAGAACTTCAGGTCGATAATCTTGCGCATCCAGAGACCGCCAATGGTCATCAGGATGACGGACGCGACAACCATGATTCCGCCAAGAAGTGTGGTGAACATCTTGTCCATGTACCCGGGGCTGACCAACATCAGCATGGCCACAATGCCGAGCGGGAGGGCCATCAGGATGTAGGCAGAGAACTTGCCTTCGGCGGCCAGGGACTTGATGTGGCCCTTGATCTCGCTGCGTTCGCGGATGGTTTCGTTCACCTGGTCCATCACCTCGGCCAGGTTGCCGCCCACTTCGCGGTTGATCTGGATGGCCTGGGAGATCCAGACGAAGTCCTCGTTCTTCATCCGCTCCGCCGTGTCGTTGAGCGAGGCCAGCAGGTCACGCCCCAGGCTCGTCTCCGAGATGACCCGGCGCATCTCCTCGGAGGTGGGGGCCTGGGATTCATTGGCGGCGGCGTCGATGGCGCGAAGAATACTGTGCCCGGCGCGGAGGCTGCCGGAGAGCAGCTGCAAAGTATCGCCCAGCTGGGCATCGAATTTGGCGCGCCTCTTACCCGCAAGGAAACCGAGGACGAGGTGCCCCAGGAAAGGCGCAGCGAGCATCAGGAGTATCGCCAGAAGGGGGCCTGCCACCACGAGGCCCACGAGTCCGCCCACGAAGGAACCGATGATCACCAGGAACAGGAAATCCGCCTGGCTCAGGCGCAGGCCTGCGTTCTCGAGGGCTTCCCGGTTGAAGAACCGGACGTTCCGCTTTGCCAGGAAGCGCTCGATCAGCTCGACGGCGGAACCCGCGAAACGTGTCAGTTGCGAGTCCGATTCGGTCCGGTAGGGCCGACGGCGATCCAGYGGCACGGTGGGGGTGCGGGGGATGAGTACTGTCGCTCCGGCCAGGACGGCTGCCGCGACCACGAGTATGACGCTTATTATCAGGACCATGAGCGTCAGTGCCTTCCGCTGGAGGCCACGGGCGCCCCGAAGACGCCGGCCGAAACGTGGATGCCCAAATCCTCAAAACGGTCGATGAACCGCGGCCGGATTCCGGTGGGGACAGGTGTTCCCAGGAAGCGTCCGTGCTGGTCAACGCCGGCGGAATAGTCGAAGACAAAGGCATCCTGGAGGGTGACGATGTCGCCTTCCATGCCCTGGACTTCGGTGACATGTGTGATACGTCGGGTGCCGTCCCGGAGCCGGGAAATCTGGATAATCAGGTTGACGGCGGAGGCGATCTGTTCACGGATGGCCCGCAGCGGCAGATCCATGCCGGCCATGAGGACCAGCGTTTCCAGGCGGGCGACGGCGTCGCGCGGTGAGTTGGAGTGGACCGTGGAGAGCGAGCCGTCGTGGCCGGTGTTCATGGCCTGGAGCATGTCCAGTGATTCGCCGCCGCGGACCTCACCCACCACGATGCGGTCCGGACGCATGCGCAGGGAGTTGCGCAGCAGTTCGCGGATGGTGACTTCACCCTTGCCTTCTGTGTTTGGCGGCCGGCTTTCCAGCCGCACCACATGGGCCTGCTGGATCTGGAGTTCAACGGCATCCTCGATGGTCACGATGCGCTCGTTGGCCGGAAGGAAAGAGGAAAGCACATTGAGAAGCGTGGTCTTGCCTGTGCCCGTACCGCCGGAGACGATGATGTTCAGCTTGGCCTTGACGCAGGCGTTGAGCAGCTCGGCCATCTCCGGGGTGAGGGTGCCGAATTCGATCAGGTTCCGGACGGTCAGCGGCACCTTGCTGAACTTACGGATGGTCAGCGATGAGCCGCCGACGGCGAGCGGGGGGATCACGGCGTTGACGCGGGAGCCGTCTTCCAGTCGCGCGTCGACCAGAGGCGAGGATTCATCGATACGACGGCCCACCTTGGACACGATGCGTTCGATGACTTTGCGCAGGTGGTCCTCGGAGCTGAACATCGATTCGGTGAGCGTCAGCTGGCCCTTGCGTTCCACATAGATCTGGTCCATCCGGTTCACCATGATTTCCGTGACGTCCGGATCGTCGAGGAGCCGCTGCAGCGGTCCGTAGCCGAGCACGTCGTCGGCCACGTCCCGGACCAAACGGGAGCGTTCATCCGCCGTCAGCGGGACCTGCTCCGAATCGATGATGCGGGTGAGCTCCTCCCGGGCCGTGCTGCGCAGCTCGGCCTCCGTGATGGCAGAGTCGTTGAACCGGGCCCCCATCTTTTCGAACAGGGCGGTCGCGGCGCGCTGCTTGATCGCGGCAAAAGCGTCCACGGGCTGGTGTCCTTTGGCCTGGAAACCTTCGTGCTGGACGGACGCGCCCGGCGACTGTACCGGCTTGGCGGGCGCCGCCGGCCGTTCCCGGCGTGTTCCAGCTACGGAAGTGGGGACCGGCGGGCGCGGAACCGGGGGAGCGGTGTTGGCGGCAACGGAAGCCACAGCCATGGCCGGCGTGGCGGCAGGCTGGGTCTTCTCCTGCGCGGCCTGGATGCGTTCTGAAAGTTTCAGCTAGACCACAACCCGCCGGTGACTCTTACGCTGGGATTTCGTCCGCCCGGCCGGGCTGAACCGTTCCACGAGCTGGTTGAGGCCTTTGACGGCAGGGTCTTTTCGGGCTTCCTGCAGGACGGGAACGCCACGGTTTGTGGAGAACGCGACAGCACGGGAACGCGGGACACTGACATCCACGGGGGCGCCCAGGGTGGATTCGACATCCTGGACCGAGAGACCACACTTGGGATCGGCCATGTTGAGCACCACGTGCCGGCTTTCCGGCATGATGTCCAGCTGACGGAGGATATCGAGACCGGAGCGCAGGCCACGGACGCTGGGGATGTCCATGGCGCTCACCCAGACCACGTCGGTGCAGGCCTCCATGGCGGCCAACCCAATTTCCGGCAGGCCGGGTGCGGTGTCCACCACCACGTATTGGAACTCGTCCGCCAACTGCTCCAGCAGACGGGTGATTTGTTCGGGGGTGATGTAATCGGCCTCAACCGGGCTGACGGGGGCGCAGAGGGCGTAGATGCTGGACGGGTGAACGGTGAGAAAAGCCTTCAGCACTAGCGTGTCCTGGCTAGCGGCAGGGGAGACGGCATCCGTGACGGTATGCTCCGGATTGAGGTACAGCCCGGAGGCGACGTCGCCAAACTGCAGGTCCAGGTCCACGATCACCACGCTCATGGGCGCAATCTTCCCCAGGCCCACGGCGATGTTCGTGGCTATGGTGGTCTTTCCGACGCCGCCTTTGGGAGAGAACACGCCGATGACTGTGCCTTTGCCTCCTTCCGCCTGCTGAGGCTGATCCGTCCGGTGACGGCTGGCGAAGGACTGGCACGCCCGCTCTAAAAGCACCCGCATCTGCGCCGGATCGGCTGAAGGGCTGAGGATGTCCCGGACGCCGGCCCGCATGGCCTGCAGGATGAAAGCGGGATCCGGCTCGCTGACCAGGAGAACCGTCAGATCAGGGGCCTGGACGTCAAGCACGGTGGCGAGGCGCAGGGCCTCATCGATCGGCACGTCGGGCCCCAGCACGAGAACCTCCGGCCGCTCCTGGTTCAGCTGCGCGAACAAGTCGTAGGGCCCGGCGGGCAAAACCTGGGTCAGGAATGTCTGCACGCCGCCCTGAAGCCCGCCGGCAACCGCCTGCCGCAAACGGTTGTCAAAGTCCGCGTTCGGTGTGATCAGGACGAAGCGGCTCATTTGTAAACCTCAGGTTTCGTCATGATCCCGGGCTTTCCGCTCTCTGTGGCGTTAAGCGGTTCTTTGCTCAACCAGAGGCTGGCGAAGTCCTTGAACTCCGAGGCATAGACAATCTTTGTGGCGTCGACATCGTTGACGGCAACGGTCAAGAGCAGTAGGCCGGTGGGGAGCGACGTATACTCGGCTGGAGCCGAACCCTCCGCTGACGTCTGCGGCGAGGGAGTGGCCACCGGAGCCCGCTGTACGGCCGTGACCAAGACTTTGTGTATTGACAGCTGAGTCGTCTGCTTTTCCGGTTTGTCCTCGATGCCGCCATCGTTCAGGTTAATGAAGATTCCGACGTGGTCACCCGGAGCGATACGCCCACCGACTACGCGCTGAGGTTCCAGCTGGAAGGAGACTTCCTGCAGACCGGCCGGGATGTCTACCGACCCTTGGATTCTGAGGTTTTCGGGTTCCACCAGCCGTTCTTTCACGAGCTGCTCGCCGGGAATGAGGTCGACTGCGGCAACCTTGCCTTGGGACTCATCCAGCGACTTGAGGGAGGAAGCGGGCACGGCCGCTGCAGGCAGCTGTTCAGTAGCGAGGGAAGCGCTCATGGCTTCCACCGGCGTTCCCGCGGGGATCGCTGCCTTGACTACCAAGACGCTCACAGGCTCAAGGTTCTTGACAGCCCGTTGGTCCGCGCCCTGGGCGTAGGAAACAACTAGTAATGCGCCGATGATGGCGAGGACTACTGCCGCCGCTCCTGCCAACAACCGAGACTTCACGAACTGCTCCTGAGGGGTATTGAATCGCTGAACTTCATGGATCTAGTTGGTCAATTCGACGACGGTAGCGCCGTAGGGACTGACCGGGCCGAGCTTGTAGCCGTCGGACAAAGAGACGTAGTTGACGAATTTTCCGATAATTCCCCGGCAGTTGCCTTTGCAGTCCAACTTATTGTCGGAGGATGTATTGTGATACACCATCGGCAGCTTATCCGCGCCGCTGAACGCCCATCCTTGAACGCTAAAGGAGGCGAAAGCTAAGAGATCATAGGATGCCCCGGACCCCGTTCCGCTGACGTCCTCATATACTGGCAGCAGCAATGTGACAGGCCGACCTGCAGCCAGTTCCCCAGCCCATTTGTTCAGGGTCGCGTCGCAGTTCGAGGGCCCGTCATTACCGGTGTCGCTGCCGCTTTGGTTGATGGCAAGGTTTACGAACCCACCGCACTGCCCGATGCTCTGGACGATCCAGCCAAAGCCACCCTGCACCGTCTTGCCGGCGGGCCCCAGGGGGCAATCGGTATTGGCATTCGCGGAGTGGTTCTGGAGCAGCTGCGTTGCGCCGTCCACCATCCCAGAAACTTGGCAGATCGAAAACGCCAAAGGGAACGGTGTAGTGCCCTCAGTCGGGCTTCCCCACCGTACGGAAGAACTGGCGTTTACTGCGGCGCTGGTGATCCCCAGCGCTCTGGCAAAGAAGAGAGAAACCGTATTTGGAGCGCTACCGGTTTCGTACGCGCCGGTGGTCACGGTGACGGTGCGGGCAACCTTGTCGAGAGCRATCGTCTTGACGCCGCTTTTTCCATCCAGGGCGTTGCCGTTGGCGAGGCCGGGTGCGAGGGGGGCTGCAGTGGAGCAGTTTTCGTTGGCTGCGTCTTTGGCGCATTTCTGGGCCACCATCAGCGCCGCCGAGTCGGCGCCGTTCTGCAGCTGTGCCCGCTCGGAGTAGAGCATTGCGACATCGATGGCGATGGCCGCGAAGCCGAGCAGAACCACCATGAGGAGGGCAACAATAACCGCGATTCCGCCGCGTTCACTGTCAGCCGGTGCTGCTATCCGCCGCATTGCATCGTCCCTATGCCTTTCATGGCGAACGGCCCCGCGATTCCAGTCATCGTCGTGAGAGTGTACTCAATTGTCAAAGTGACCTGAACGTTCGCTGCGCAGGCCGGCAGTACGGGTGTAGTGGCAGGGGTCGTTTGATACTTGAAGACGATCTTTTCGTCTTTGATTGCCGGAGTGAGCGCAGAGGCAGCGCTCTGGACCGCTGCTTTGGCGCTGGGCGAGCTGTTGTTGATGGCCATAACGCGCACGCCCTCGCGGGCCGCGTTGGAGAGCGTGATTTGCACGTTATAGGCCCGGCCAAATTCCATGATGCCGAGTAACAGCATGATCAGGATAGGGGCCAGAATCGCAAACTCGACTGCCGCAGCACCGCGTTCGGATGCCCTCGACATGGCGGCCTCTCATCGAAACTGTTCAGACAGTTCGGCGGCGGCGGGTTTGCCGCTGCCGCCGAACTGAATTTGACTACCTGGGCTACTAATTACGCTGCGCAGGTCTGGGTAGCTGCAACCCAGTTCGGCTTTGTCGAGTCAGTGATTTGGCACTTGACGTCTCCGAACATGTCACCGAGCGTGGTGCCGAGGAGGGTCACTGCGGCGATGATTACAACAGCGATGAGGGCGACCATGATGCCGTATTCAACGGCGGTTGCGCCTTTCTCATCGCTGCGGAGACGGACGGAGAGGTTCGTGTAAAGAGCAAGCATTGTGGACTCCTGAGCGAGCGAAGGGAAGCTGGTCAGATGCCAGCTCTGCCAGAAAGCTAGCAACGCGATTCGTCAGAAGTTACGCTGCTTGCCACATCCTGCGGTAAGACTTCCCTAACTGCACATTTCCTGAGGATTTCCTGCGCGTAATCTGTGCTCAAGCTGCTCCGGGGCTCAGAGGATGGCACACGAAGGGACCCCCTCAGCTCTGGGGTCCAAGGGGGTCCGGTTCTGGATGGCAGGATACGGGCTGCGCTTTGCCCGTGAGGCGAGTTGCTTGCTAGGGGATGCCGAGGGCAGTTCTTACTCCTGTGCTGAGTTCTCCGAAGTAGAGATTCAGCGCCGTTCCGAAGGCCCCCACACCGGCAACGATGATGATGGCGATGAACCCTGTCAGGATGCCGTATTCCGTGGCGGTGGCGCCGCGCTCATCCGGGCTGAGCCTCCTGAGATTCCGGAACCAGGCCGGGAGGCCGCATGAAGTGTTTGCCATGACTCCTCCTAGGAGAACGCAGCCATGATGCCCATGACCGCGGGCCCCATCAGGATGATGAATAGCGTGGGGAAGATGCAGAAGATCAGCGGGAAAAGGATCTTGACCGGAATCTTCATGGCATGCTCCTCTGCAGCCTGGCGACGCTTGGTCCTCAATTCCTGGGCTTGCGCCTTGAGGACCTTGGCGATCGCGATGCCGTAGGCATCGGCCTGCACGACGGCCCGGATGAAGCTGCGGAGATCAGTTGAATCAACTCGCCCTGCGAATGCAAGGTAGGCATCCTTCCGGCTGCGCCCCACTTGTATGTCTTGCAGGGTCCGGGTGAATTCGTAGGCGAGTGGGCCGGTGCCGTTCTGGGCGCTCCGTGCCATGGCCGCTTCAAAGCCGAGGCCGGCCTGGACGGAGATCAGCATCTGGTCCAAGGCATTCGGCAGATCAAGGCGGATCGCTTCGCGGCGCTTCTCCGCCTTTGTTCGGATTAATAGGTCGGGAACGAAGTAGAGGAAGACGACGAAGGCAAGAGCGATGAGGATGCGCTGCGCCGAGGGCTCGACCATGAAGCCAGCCAGGCCCAGTCCGGCGCCGGCCAGCGCCAACAGCGGCTTGACCATGAGAAGCCGCCCTAGCGGCCAGTCCTTAGGCCGTCCTGCTCCGGCGAGTTGCTTGTCCAGCCAGGCAACGTAGCCAACCGGAGCCAGCTTCTTGCTGAGAGCTGCAATCTGCCCGCCTGTCATGGAGCGCCCCGCGGCGGCCCCCGAAGATTTCGTCCCCAGGTTAGCTCGGATATTCCGCAGACCGTTGCGGTCTCCTGTGAAGGCCAGCCAGACCATGCCGGAGACTGGTGCAATGATGGCCAGCACGGCGGCCATAGCGATGGGTTGCATGTGTTCCTCCTCAGAACTTCGGCTTGATGAGACGACTGAGCCAGAAGGCCCCAAGGCTGAGCATGACGGCGGCAGCCGCAATCATGAGGTATCCGGGAACCGTTGACGAAAACGTCTTGGCATAGACCGGATTGATGAACTGCAGCACGATGAAGAGCAGGATCGGCAGAGAGATCAAAACCAGGGCAGACACTCGACCTTCGGCGCTGAGAGCCTTCACCTGACGCCTGATCTGGTTGCGGTCGCGGATGGTCTCACCCACATGGTCAAGTACTTCGGCCAGATCTCCGCCGACCTCACGGTGGATTTCTATGGCCTGGGCGATCCAAGCGAAGTCCTCGTTCTTGGTGCGGTCGGCGACGTCAAGGAGCGATTCGCCGGGGTCACGGCCGATGCGGGTCTCGTTGACAACGCGACTCAGTTCGTCCGCCATTGGGGCGTCACTTTCCTGGCCCGCAGCGTCCAGCGAACGCAGCAGGCTATGACCGGCACGCATCCCGCCAGCGAGCATCCGGAGCGTGTCCGGAACCTGCTCATCGAACTTTGCCCGGCGGCGCGAGACGAGCAAGTTCAAACTCAACGCGAGCCCAACCGGTGCGGCAATGATCAGGAGAATCGCCGGGAACATACCTCCCAGCAGAAATCCGACGACCCCTGCCAGCACGGTGATGATGCCAGCCAGGAGCAGGTAGTCCGCGGGCTGTTTCTTGAGGCCGGCGCTGTCCAGCCGGCGCCGGGACAGAATGCCCGAAGGCTGGGGCTTGAGTCGGGCATCGATCACGCCCAGCGTCGCGTCTGTCAGCTTTGACAGGGCGGATGAGTGAGCGACGCTGTCCGGCCGGCGCCGTTCCGCCGAAATGACGTTTCGAGACTTCAGGATGACCCAGAAAACGATAACAAGGGCCAAGTAGACCAGCGCCAAGCCCAGCACCATGACCGCAGGGGAGGCATCGTCGGGGATCATCGGACACTCCCAGCATACGCCCCGAAAACGGCAGGTGAGATCTGAATGCCGAGTTCCACGAACCTGTCCGTGAACCGCGGACGGACGCCGGTGGGCACCGGCTTGCCGAGGAACCTGCCGTTGGCATCCACCCCGGCGGAATAGTCGAAGACAAAGGCGTCCTGGAGGGTGACAACGTCGCCTTCCATGCCCTGCACCTCGGTGATGTGCGTGACCCGGCGGCTACCGTCACGGAGCCTCGTGATGTGCACGATGAGGTTCACCGCGGAGGCGACCTGTTCGCGGATGGCCCGCAGCGGCAGGTCCATCCCGGCCATCAGCACCAGCGTCTCCAGCCGGGCCACCGCATCCCTAGGGGAGTTGGCGTGCACGGTGGAGATTGACCCGTCATGGCCGGTGTTCATGGCCTGGAGCATGTCCAACGATTCGCCGCCGCGGACCTCGCCGACGACAATACGGTCCGGCCGCATGCGGAGCGAGTTGCGGACGAGTTCGCGAATTGAAACCTCGCCGCGGCCCTCGATGTTGGCCGGCCGACTTTCCAGCCGCACCACATGTTCCTGCTGCAACTGGAGCTCCACGGCGTCCTCGATAGTCACAATGCGGTCTGTCTCCGGTATGAAGGAAGACAGGACATTGAGCAAGGTGGTCTTGCCGGTGCCGGTACCTCCGGAGACGATGATGTTCATTCGCGCCAGGACACATGCCTGCAGGAGTTCAGCCATTTCCGGGGAGAGACTGCCGAACTCGATGAGCTTGTTCACGGTGAGGGCTTCGCGAGCAAACTTTCGGATGGTCAGCGAAGGACCATTGACGGCCAAGGGCGGAATGATGGCGTTGACACGCGAGCCATCGGCAAGCCGCGCGTCAACCAACGGCGAGGACTCATCGATCCGTCGACCCACCCTGGAGACGATCCTTTCAATGACCCGGCGGAGCGCTTCGTCCGAACTGAACTTGGCATCTGTTTTTTGCAGGTGGCCATACCGTTCCACGTAGATGCTGTCATGTCGGTTGACCATGACTTCCGTGACTTCGGGATCATCGAGGAAACGTTGGATCGGACCGTGGCCCAATACGTCGTCGATGATTTCGCGGGTTAGTCGCTGCCTTTCAAGCGAGGAAAGAGGGACCTGCTCCGCATCTACGACCTCCTTGAGTTCATCCTTGACATGCTGGTGCAGCTCGGATTCATCCATCGAGGAGTCCGAGATCCTGGAGCCGAGCCGCTCGTAGAGGGCCAAGCTTGCCCGCTCCTTGAGCCCGCGGAGGGCCTCGCTGGCCATGCCGGCGTTGGGACCGACTTCTTCGACCACGAGTGCCGCGCTGGCAGCATCGGCGGCTTTGGCTTCCTGAATTCGGCCAAGGGTCGAGGGGACGCCCGGGCTCGTCTGGGCTTCCGACGGCGTGGCCGTTTCGCCGTCCTGGCTGCCGTGCCGCAATTGTTCAAATCTCCTGGTGAGACTCACTGGACTACCGCCCTTCGGTGGAGCTTGCGATGTGTTCGGTCCTGCCAATTCGGCTGGAAACGTTCTACGAGTTGACGAAGGCCCTTCGCTGCGACATCCCGGCGGCCGTCCTGAAGGATGGGAACGCCTTTGTTGGTCGAAAAGGGCAGGGTCCGGGAGCGCGGTATGGCGATGTCGACCGGCACACCAATGGTTGCTTCCACGTCGGGGACGGAGAGCCCGCTCCTGCCGTCGGCCATGTTCAGCACAACATGCCGGCTTTCCGGCATGAGGCCGAGCTCGTTGAGGATGTGGAAGCCGGTGCGGAGCCCGCGGATGCTCGGCACGTCCATGCCGCACACCCAGACGGCATCCGTCGCCTGCTCCAGCGCAGCAAGGACATGCTCGCCGAGTCCAGGCGCGGTGTCGATGACCACGTACTGGAACTCATGCCGCAACTGCTTCAGGAGGTTGGTGACGTGCGCCGCCGTAATCCCCTCCATTTCCACGGGATCCCTCGGCCCACACAGTGCGTAGATGTTTGCGGAGTGCAGCGCAAGATACGTCTTGAGCACCATGGAGTCCTGGCTGGCTGCGCCGGTAACTGCGTCCGTTATCGTATGCTCCGGGTCCAACAAGAGGCCGCTGGCGACATCCCCGAACTGCAGATCCAGGTCGACAATGACGACCCCCATCGGCGCCACTTTTCCGAGTCCGACGGCGATGTTTGTCGCGATGGTGGTCTTGCCCACGCCGCCCTTTGGCGACATAACGGCGACGACCCGTCCTCCGGTACCTCCAACTGGCGACCCTGCGGTGCTTGGGTTCAGGCCCCTCCGGCGGCCGGCTGCGGCCAGGCTGGAACGTTCGACCATCGCCCGGATGCCGTTGCTATCGGCCGCGGGAGAAAGGATGTCCCGCACTCCCGAACGCATTGCAGCCAGAACGAGCTCCGGGGTCTGCTCCGCGGCCAGGAGGACGCTGATCTCCGGATACTGAAGGTCCAGGAGCGCTGCGTGCTTCAGAGTGTCGTCCAAGTCCAGACCGGGGCCAAGGATAAGGACTTCCGGCGGCTCTCCGAGCAATTTGCTCAGGAATTCGTCCGGACCTTCCGGCAGGTAATCTGCCTGGAACCATTGCAGGCTGCCACTCATGCCGGCGGTGGCGGAGCGGACCTTTCGTTCGAAGTCGACGCTGGGCGTGATCAGTACGAAGCGGCTCATTGGAATACCCTGATGCGTTCCATGACGCCGGTGTTAGTCGTCGTCGAGCTTGCCGATTCCTTGCTGAGGTACACCTTGCCGAACTCGATGGCGTGGACGATCTTCTCTACGTCGATCGAGGGCCGGGCCAAGGTGACGAGGTATCCACCGTTGGCCTGCGCGGCGCTTGACGTGGAACCGAGGGCCCCGTCGGAAGTGGTTTCCGTCGTCGTTGTTGACTGATCCTGTGCCACGGCGCCCAAGGAGTTCTGGACCGCCGTCACCAGCACCTTATGGAACACCAGCTGAGACTGGTCCGGGACGTTCAGCTTGTCGTTCGCCGCATAGGACAGAATCACGCCGACGGTGTCGCCGGCCTTCAGGCTGCCACCGACGATTCTGTCGAGGGTCAACTTGACCGCGACTTCCTGAAGTCCGCTGGGGACGGCCACGCGGCCCGCGCCGACCAACTGTGTCGGGTCCACCATTCGGGTGGCCAGCAGCTGTTCGCCGGGGACCAGTCCGACGGCGGAGACCTTCTGGCCGAGTTCAGCCAGGGTGGTGACGCTGTTACTTGCCACCGCTGACTTGGGTACAGATTTCTTAACGACTGAATCACCGAAGTTTGCTGCGGACGTTCCGGCAGCAATTTCTTTTTGAACCACATAGACCTCAGCGGTTTCGGTGTTTGCCAGGGCGCGCCGATCGGCGCCTTGGACGTAGGACACAAGCAGAACTGTTCCGATGATGGCCACAACGAGTGCGGCGATGCCTCCCAGCAGGCGAGCTTTCAATTCTTCCACCCCTTTAGAAATGAATCAGTTTTTATTTAATGAGACCGAGAATCTTGATGTTTCCGGTAGGAGTGGAAGAACCACCCGTGAATACACCCGGATCAGCGAAATATCCGACAAATGTGCCATAAAGGCCTTTTTGGCTCGTAGTAAAGACGTTGGTGGGATCATAGGAGTTGCCAGGAAATTTCCAACCCTGGACTTCGAAACCCGCCCATTTCACGATCATGTACTGCACGTTGCTGCCGCTGCAGGGCGAGAACATGTCTTTGCAGGTGTAGGAGTACACCGGAATTGCAACGGTCTCCCCGACGAGGGTGCTGTTGAAGAGGGCGTCGCAGCCGTTGGGCACTGATGCGCCGGCACTGGTCTTGCTCCACTGACCAATTGCCGCGGTCACCACGCAGCCGGTACTGCTATCCGGGTTCAGCCAGGCGAAGCCACCCGGGATGATCTGGTTGGAAGGGTTTCGACCGTTGCAGTCAACGGCTCCGCCACCACCGCCCTGGGTCAGGATTTTGTGGGGGAGACCGTCATCGATGAACTCGCACGGCGCAAAGGTCAGCGGAAGTATGCTGCGGCCCCGAGTCGGATATTCCCATTTCGCGGTAGCCGTTGCCCCAACGCTGACGTCGGGCGTGCTCAGTGCGTTGGCAAAAAGCTTGCTCAGGAAACCGGAGCCGTTGGAACCGTTAATTGTCGACGTACTGACTGTCACTTCGCCGGCAACGCTGAGGTCAACGAAACGGACCCTGGAGACTCCGTCCTTGGAATTTTGGTTGGCCAGCAAGGCGGCGACGGCGTTCGCGTCGCCCTGGGCGCAGCCTCCCGTTTCGGAGCAGATCTGTGCACCCGCGAGGGCGCCGGCGTCTGCTGCGCTCTGCAGTTCGGCCCGTTCCGCGTAGATCTGGCCGACGTCTACGGCGATGGCGCCGACGCCGATGAGGACGAGCATCATCACGGCGACGAGAACGCCCGCTGCGCCTTGTTCGTTGTCCGGGTGCTGCCCGCCCTTCATTAGCGCTCGCATCGCATGGCCCCTTGTCCGGTGACTGTTACCGTCGGGCCGAAGAAGCCCGTGAGGGCCGGCCGCGTGAGATTGACTGTGGCAGTGACGGTGGCCCCTGGAGTGCAGGCTCCGGAGAAGGCGAAGTTCCCCGGAGCAATGGCGACTCCCGGGGCCCCGGCTACCCCCTTGGCTGCGGCCAGGCCTGCATTGTTGGTGACTGCCATTTCGCGGGCTGCCTCACGTGCCGCCTGGGTCACCGAGATCTGGAGATTGTAGATACTCGAAAACTCCACGATCGCTACGACGATGCCCAGGAGGATGGGCGCCACGAGGGCGAACTCCACGGCGACGGCGCCGCGCTCCCGCCCCGGCTTGATTCTGTTGCGTTTCACGGTTTCCCCCCGAGGAAAGTGACGCTGGAACTAATGGAAAGTGCCGCGTCCGCGCTTGGCGGACGCGGCACTCTTTGATGCTGAGACCTGATGAAAAGGGCGGTCTACCAGCCCGCGACAACGCCTTGGAGCCGGAGGAAGAAGGCGTTCAGGGCGCCGCCGAAGAGGCCGACGCCTCCGACGAGGATGATGGCGATGAGACCCACGAGCAGACCATATTCCGTGGCGGTCGCGCCCTTTTCAGATTCGAGCTTGTTCTTGACGCCGGCAACAAAAGCGAGCATTGAGACCATGAGACCAGTCATTTTATTTGTCCTTTTCCAGAGTTTTGAGTAATGAACGAATTTCCAGTAAATCCCCGATTGCTTATTTGCTGGAGCTTCGTTGAGACAACATTTGCACGGCCACAAACGGCGCGGCAATGATGTCCGATACTCGACTTTTGGAGGGAAAAAATGGGTATCACCTGCCCTCAAACGGGGGTGTACTCAGTTTCTAAGTTGGGGTGGGGCTTCCACTACTTGGTTTGATAAGCCGTCTTACTTAATGCGCGCCCGGGTGAAGGCGGAGACCACTTAGGGGAGCAGCAGGATGATGGCCAGGCCGGCAGCAAGCATCGAGGGGCCGTAGGGCACTTCTTTCGGCTTGTTTCCGCGGTTTTTGAGGACCAGGAGCAGGGAGGCGACGCCACCTGCGACGAATCCCAGGGCGCCGCCGTAGAACAAGTGGGACCAGCCTAAGTAGCCCAAGTACAGGCCAAGTGGTGCCGCAAGCTTCACATCGCCCATTCCGAGGCCGTTTCGGCTGGTCAGAGCGAGAAAAAGGTACAAAACGAACATTATTGAGGCGCCGGCGACCCCGCGTAGCAGGCTACCTGCCTCGCCGGACACTCCCGCGGCGGCCCCGAGTAGCACAATTCCGGCCCCTAATAGGGGGAGGACCATCCGGTTAGGCAGCAAGTGGTGCTGCAGGTCGATCCGCGCCAGCTGCACGCCGGCCACGGCCAGCAGGACGTACGCGGGGAGCTCGGGGGAGAGCCCAAAGCGCCAGGCCAGCAGGGCGGACAACGCGAAGGTGGCCGCCGCCGTCGTAAGTCTTATGCGTACTGTCAGTGGTCCGCCCAGGCGGGGGAGTGCGCGCCGGATGAGGAGCTCGGCCAACAGGGACAGGCATGCGCCCGCGAGGCCAACGCCGGCTATGAACAGGACCCCGGTGAGTGATCCGGCCGGTTGTGCGAGCAGCAGGGAGATGGAGCCGGCGGCGGGATCGGACACTGTTCCTCCAAGGATGCGACGGGCCGGCACGGGGCAGTCTGCGAAACAGAGAGCAGACAGGATGCATCCGGACACCCCATTTTGACCCAAGAGGCCGCGATCGGCTATTCTTGGTAGTCGTTGTGCGTGTCCTATCTCGATGGTGCGTGCCCGCTTGAGAATCCGGTTGCAGGATAGCTACTCAACGTGCACATTCGAGACTTCAGGATGACTGGTTACATAGAGCCCTCACCTCTGTTCCGGTAGCGCATAGATAGTAGGTGCACCGTAAGAGTGACGCCTAAAACAAGAACGCCAGAACAAGAACGAGGCAAACACCGTGCGTACGTACACCCCGAAGCCCGGCGATATCAACCGCCAGTGGCACGTCATTGACGCCACCGACGTTGTCCTTGGTCGTCTTGCCAGCCAGACCGCAATCCTGCTGCGCGGCAAGCACAAGGCCACCTTTGCGTCCCACATGGACATGGGCGACTTCGTCATCATCATCAACGCTGAAAAGGTTGCCCTCACCGGCGCCAAGCTGGAGCAGAAGCGCGCATACCGCCACTCCGGTTACCCGGGCGGCCTGACCTCCGTCAACTACGCGGAGCTGCTTGAGTCCAACCCGGTTCGCGCCGTGGAGAAGGCCATCAAGGGCATGCTCCCGAAGAACTCCCTCGCTGCACAGCAGCTGGGCAAGCTGAAGGTGTACCGCGGTGCAGAGCACCCCCACGCCGCCCAGCAGCCCAAGACTTTCGAAATCACCCAGGTCGCCCAGTAGTCCTGGCCACCAACCAACTTTTTATCAAGGAGAATCGTGGCTCAGAACGAAGAACTGACCACCGAAGCCGTTGAGGCTGAGGAAAACCTGACCAGCTACACCTCGGAGAGCGGTGCTGCGGAAGCAGCTGCGCCGAAGAAGGAACGCCCGGCACTGACCGTTGCCGGCGCTGCAGTTGGCCGTCGTAAGGAAGCCGTTGCACGCGTTCGCGTTGTGCCGGGCTCCGGCAAGTGGACCATCAACGGCCGCGAGCTGGCGAACTACTTCCCGAACAAGCTGCACCAGCAGGACGTCAACGAGCCCTTCAAGATCCTCGATCTTGACGGCGCCTACGACGTCATCGCCCGCATCCACGGTGGCGGCATCTCCGGCCAGGCCGGTGCCCTGCGCCTCGGCATCGCCCGTTCACTGAACGAGATCGACACCGAGAACAACCGCGCCACCCTGAAGAAGGCCGGTTACCTGCGCCGTGACGCCCGCGTCATCGAGCGTAAGAAGGCCGGTCTCAAGAAGGCCCGTAAGGCTCAGCAGTACTCCAAGCGCTAAAAATGCGCCTACCCAATCGTCGGCCGCTGGCGCGACCGGCGATTGGGGCCCTCGGCGCTTTTTAGCGCTCGGATTCACAAGCGCTAATCCCGCTTCCAAGCGCTTTTGGCGCTTGCACGAAAGCCCGTTCCGCCACCCGGCGGGGCGGGCTTTCGCCGTTAAGGCCGGACTTGCTCCGGCCATCGACTAAACTTGGTCCGATGTCTAGATTATTTGGAACCGATGGAGTCCGCGGCCTGGCGAACGGGTTGCTGACCGCCGAGCTCGCGTTGCAGCTGGCCCAGGCCGCCGCCGTCGTGCTGGGCCATGACCGCAACACGACCGGGAAGCGGCCGATCGCCGTGGTTGCACGCGACCCGAGGGCCAGTGGCGAGTTCCTCGCGGCCGCCGTGGAGGCCGGCCTCTCAAGCTCGGGAATCGACGTCTACGACGCCGGAGTTCTCCCCACCCCGGCTGCCGCCTACCTCGTGGCGGACCTCGGCGCCGACTTCGGCGTCATGATCTCGGCCTCCCACAACCCTGCGCCTGACAATGGCATCAAATTCTTCGCCCGTGGCGGCCAGAAGCTGCCCGACGACGTCGAGGACGCCATCGAAGTGCAGCTCGCCAAGGAGCCCTTCCGGCCAGTGGGCGGCGAGGTAGGACGGATCCAGCGCTTCTCCGACGCCGAGGACCGCTACATCGTGCACCTGCTCGGCACGCTCCCGCACCGCCTGGACGGCCTGAAAGTGGTGCTCGACTGCGCCCACGGCGCAGCTAGCGGCTGTTCCCCGCAGGTCTTCAAGGACGCCGGCGCCAGCGTGATCGTCATTGGCGCCGAACCGGACGGACTCAACATCAACGAAGGGGTGGGCTCCACCCACCTTGGCCCGCTCAAGCGGGCCGTGCTGGACCACGGGGCGGACCTCGGTATCGCCCACGACGGCGACGCCGACCGTTGCCTCGCGGTGGACCACGAAGGCAACGAGGTGGACGGCGACCAGATCATGGCCATCCTGGCCATAGCCCTCAAGGCCTCCGGAAAGCTCAAGGACGATGTCCTGGTGGCCACAGTCATGAGCAACCTCGGCCTGAAGCTCGCCCTGCGCGACGCCGGGATCAGCCTACGTGAAACCGGCGTGGGGGACCGCTACGTCCTCGAGGAAATGCGCAACGGCGGCTTCAGCCTTGGCGGCGAGCAGTCCGGGCATGTGATTTTTGCCGACCACGCCACCACCGGCGACGGCGTGCTGACCGGGCTGCAGATTGCGGCCCAGGTGGCCCTCACCGGGCGCCCCCTCAAGGAACTGTCCACGGTGATGACCAAGCTGCCCCAGGTCCTCATCAACGTCAAGGGCGTGGACCGTAGCCGGGTGAAGGGCGATGAAGTGGTGGCTGCAGCCGTGTCGATCGCCGAAGCCGAACTCGGCGACACCGGACGCGTCCTGTTGCGTCCCTCCGGCACCGAGCCGGTGGTACGTGTGATGGTGGAGGCCGGAGACCACAAGACCGCCCAGGGCGTCGCCGAGCGGCTGGCTCAAGTGGTACGGACCGAACTGGCCCTGGAGCTTGTGGCCGAATAGCCAGACTCAAACGGTTCCGTCGGCCGGTCCCTGTGGCCGGCGCCGCCGGTTTTCCCCACCTACGAGGGCGCCCGACGGCGTGTCGGCCGATTGCGCCGGGGTGTCCCGTCGTCGTGGTGGCAAAGGTGGGGAAAATCCGCGCAGGCCGCTGACGCCTTACAAGTACGCCGGCGCCGGCTCCAGACCGAAGTACTGTTCCAGCGTGCCGATCCCGCGGGCGGACATGTCCGTGGCCGCCGCGGTACCGATGTAGCGCAGATGCCATGGCTCGTAGAAATAGCCGGTGATTTCGTGCAGCATCCACGGGTAGCGGACCACGAAGCCGAAGCGGTGGGCGTTCGCCTTCGCCCAGATTGCCGCCGGCCGGTCCTTGAACTGTGGGGTAAAAGCGTCTGCGCCGCTGCCATCGCCAATGTCGAACGCCCAGCCCGTCTGGTGCTCGGAATAGCCCGGCCGTGCGGAGGCAGTGTCGGCCCCGGCCTGCCCTTGCGCGCGAACCCAACTGCCGTAGGTCGCCGTCTGCGTCGCGAATGAACGGTACCCGCTGGCCAGGGTGATGATGACGCCATCCCCTGCCGCCGCCGCGAACATCTTCTCCGCCGCGGCCGCCGTCGTGCTGTTCAGCAGTGCCGCCTCGCCGGAGGTGGCCAGGCGGACGGCCGGCCGGACCAGATCCGGCGGCACAAAGGTGGCGGGGGCCAGCGGCCGGTGCTTGTTGACGATCACCCAGGCACTGGTGGGGTCCGTGAGTGAATGCTGCGGCCCCGGCGCCGCGGCCGAGGGAGGGGGTGCCGCGGCCGACGGCGGGACAGCCGCCGCCGCCGCGGGCGCCGGGGTCGCAGATGGTGAGCTGGCCGGCGGGCCAGACGCCGCGGCGGCTGCTGCCGGCGTCGCACTGCCCATGCCCGGGGTCGGGTCCGGCGTCGGCCCCGGCGTGCCGGACGGCGTGAAGGACTGGGCCGGGGTGCAGGCTGAGAGCGCCGCGAGGCCGGTGCCTGCCAGCAGGAGGCGGCTGAAGGCCCGGCGGCTCGGCGAATCCGGGCTGGCAGGCTGCCGCCCGAACGCTCCGTCCGCGTTGTCGTAGCACATCTGTGCTAGACCTTCCTCAGCAGCATCCGGCGGATGGAGTGGTCGGCGTCCTTGGTCAGGACCAGTTGCGCGCGGCCCCGGGTCGGGAGGACGTTCTCCTCGAGGTTGGGCTCGTTGATGCGCTTCCAGATCTCACGCGCGGTTTGTTCGGCCTCGGTATCGGAGAGTGTTGCGTAGCGGTGGAAGTATGATTCCGGCTGGGCGAAGGCCGTGGTCCGCAGTTTGCGGAACCGGTCCACGTACCACTCCTCGATATACGAGGTTTTCGCGTCGACGTAGATGGAGAAGTCGAAGAAGTCGCTCAAGGCCAGGCCCTGCCTGCCGTCCTGCCGCGGCCGGGCCGGCGCCAGGACGTTCAGTCCCTCGACGATCAGCACGTCCGGCCGGCGCACCACCACTTCCTTGCCGGGGACGATGTCGTAGGTGACGTGGGAATACCAGGGGGCACGGACTTCCTCGGCGCCGCCCTTGATCTCGCTCACAAAGCGCAGCAGGGCGCGGCGGTCGTACGACTCCGGGAAACCCTTGCGTTCCAGCAGTTGCCGGCGCTTGAGCTCGGCGAGCGGGTAGAGGAATCCATCCGTGGTGATGAGCTCCACGTTGGGGGTGCCCGGCCAGCGGCGGAGCATTTCCCGCAGGACGCGGGCGATGGTGGACTTGCCCACGGCCACCGAACCGGCCACGCCGATGACGAACGGCGTGCGCTGTGTGGTTTCGCCGAGGAAGGTGGTGGTGGCTGAGTGAAGCTGGCCCGCGGCTTCCACGTAAAGGTGCAGGAGCCGGGACAGCGGCAGGTAGACCTCGCGCACTTCCTTGATGTCGAGGGGGTCCCCGAGTCCGCGAAGGCGGAACACATCCTCTTCATTAAGGGGCTGTTCCATCTGGGCAGCGAGCCGGGACCAGGTCTGCCGGTCCAGCTCCACGAATGGGGAGACACCTTCCCCGTTCGCTTCATTGCGTTGCAAAGTCACCCTAGAGATTCTGCCCTTCCCAGCGCCGAGAGCGAAATGGACTGGCCGGTGGGAGCCCGGGCAGGCCCTCACCAGCCCCCGCGCCGGGGCGCCCGCGCGCCGCCGTCCCACGTCCTCCCTCCCGGAAACCCGCTAGGCTTATGACCATGTGTGGAATCGTTGGATATGTGGGCCACTCAGATGGCCGGGTAAATGCTGGACACAATGCCTTGGACGTTGTCCTTGAAGGATTGCGGCGCTTGGAGTACCGGGGCTACGACTCCGCGGGCATTGCGGTGGTTGCCGACGGCACCATTTCGTCCCGGAAGAAGTCGGGCAAACTGAGCAACCTCATCGCGGAACTGGACACCCGCCCGCTGCCGGAATCCCTCACGGGAATCGGCCACACGCGCTGGGCCACACACGGCGGCCCGACGGACCAGAACGCGCACCCGCACCTGTCCGACGGCGGCAAGCTGGCCCTGATCCACAACGGCATCATCGAGAACTTCGCCGAGCTCAAACTGGAACTCCAGCGCAAGGGCGTCATATTCGAGTCCGAGACCGACACCGAAGTAGCGGCTGCCCTGCTCGGGGACATCTACCGGAACCAGCTGGGCGGTGACGCCACCAATGGCGGCCTCACCCTGGCCATGCAGCTCGCCTGCCAGCGGCTCGAGGGCGCGTTCACGCTCCTCGCCGTCCATGCCGACCAGCCTGACGTGGTGGTCGCGGCCCGCCGGAACTCCCCGCTCGTCGTCGGCCTCGGCGAAGGCGAGAACTTCCTCGGCTCCGACGTCTCCGGCTTTATCGACTACACCAGGCGCGCCGTGGAACTCGGCCAGGACCAGATCGTCACGATCACCGCTGACTCCGTGGAGATCACGGACTTCTACGGCGCCCCCGCCGAGGGCAAGGAATACCACGTCAACTGGGACCCTGCCTCTGCCGAGAAGGGCGGCTTCCCGTCCTTCATGGAAAAGGAAATCCACGACCAGCCGGACGCCGTGCTGCAGACCTTGCTGGGGCGCTCCGACATCCACGGCAAGCTGACGCTTGATGAGCTCCGTGTCGATCCGCAGCTGCTCAAGAACGTCGACAAAATCATCGTCCTGGCCTGCGGCACCTCCGCCTACGCCGGCCAGGTTGCGAAATACGCCATTGAGCACTGGTGCCGGATCCCCACCGAGGTCGAACTCTCGCACGAATTCCGCTACCGGGATCCGATCGTGGACGAGAACACCCTGATTGTCTCCATCTCCCAGTCCGGCGAGACCATGGACACCCTCATGGCGGTCCGCTACGCCAAGGAGCAGGGCGCCAAGACGGTCTCCATCTGCAACACCAACGGGTCCACCATCCCGCGGGAATCGGACGCCGTGCTCTACACGCACGCCGGACCGGAGATCGCCGTCGCCTCGACCAAGGCGTTCCTGGCCCAGATCACGGCCGCCTACCTGCTGGGCCTTTATTTGGCACAGCTGCGCGGCAACAAGTTCCAGGGCGAGATCAAGGACATCCTGGCAGACCTGGGCAAGATTCCCGCCAAGATCCAGCGCATCCTCGACAACGAGGCCGAGATCAAGGAACTCGGCCGGTCCATGGTTGACGCCAAGTCCGTGCTGTTCCTGGGCCGCCACGTCGGGTTCCCGGTGGCGATGGAAGGTGCGCTGAAGCTCAAGGAGCTCGCGTACATCCACGCCGAGGGCTTCGCAGCCGGCGAGCTCAAGCACGGCCCGATCGCCCTGATCGAGGAAGGCCAGCCCGTCTTCGTGGTGGTCCCGTCTCCGCGTGGCCGCGACTCGCTGCACGCCAAGGTGGTCTCCAACATCCAGGAAGTCCGTGCCCGCGGTGCCCGGACGATCGTGATCGCGGAGGAAGGGGACGAGGCTGTGAAGGCATACGCCGAGCACGTCTTCTACATCCCGGAGACCCCCACGCTCCTGGCACCGCTGCTCGCAACGGTTCCGCTGCAGATCTTCGCCCTCGCACTCGCCTCGGCCAAGGGCTATGACGTGGATCAGCCGCGCAACCTGGCCAAGAGCGTGACCGTAGAATAACGCCATGATCGTTGGCATTGGCGTAGACGTCGTAGACATTGAGCGGTTCGGCCGGCAGCTCGAGCGCACCCCCGGGCTGCGCGACAGGCTGTTCGTCCCCGCCGAACGGGAACTGAACACGCGCTCCCTCGCCGCGCGGTTTGCGGCCAAGGAGGCCGTTGCCAAGGTGCTGGGGGCGCCGGCCGGCATGAACTGGCAGGACTGCTGGATCGGGCTGGACCAGAACGGTCCCACCGTGCAGGTCAAAGGCACCGTGCTGGCTGTGGCGGAGTCGAAGGGCGTCAAGCGCTGGCACTTGTCCATGAGCCACGACGGCGGGATTGCCACCGCGACAGTTGTCGCCGAAGGCTGAGAGAGCCGTCCAGGCCGAACCGGCCTGAGCGCCAGGCATTTCCCAGCGACCGCGAATGGACTGAAACCATGATCAGCGCCTACACCGGAACCCAGGTACGAGACGCCGAGAAGCCATTTCTCGACGACACCTTGGGTTCCGGTGCGGGCGCTGTTCTCATGCAGCGGGCCGCCTACGGCCTCGCCAACGCTGTCATCAGCGGCCTGCGCGGGCGCGGGCAGCGGCTGTACGGCTCCAGCGTGGCCGTGCTGGCGGGCAAGGGCAACAACGGCGGGGACGGGCTCTTCGCCGCCGCGCTGCTGGCCCGCCGCGGCATGCGGACGACGGCGGTGCTCACCGCCGGCGCGGCCCACGACGCCGGGCTGGCGGCGTTCCGGAAGGCGGGCGGGCATGCCGTGGCCCTCACCGGGGACAACGTGGCCGAACTCGCCGCGATGGCCGGCGGCGCCGACGTCGTGATCGACGCGGTCCTCGGGACCGGAGCGCAGGGTGGGCTGCGGGGGCCGGCCGCAGAACTGGTCGCGGCGCTGGAGCGCTCCCGGCCGGCCCTCGTGGTGGCCTGCGACATCCCCAGCGGCGTCGACGCGGACACCGGGGAGGCACACGCGCCGGTGCTGACCGCCGACATGACGGTGACCTTTGGTGCCGCCAAGGCAGGCCTGCTGGCAGACCCCGGCGCCGACTTCGCGGGCCGCGTGCAGGTCATTCCGATCGGCATCGAAGGAGCGCTGCCATGGCCGGCCCTGCGACGGCTTGAGGCCGGAGACCTTTCCGCACTGCTGCCACGCCCGGAGCGGCGGGCGCACAAATACTCCAGGGGGGTGCTTGGCGTGGTCGCAGGCTCCGGCGCATATCCCGGCGCCGCCGTGCTGGCCTGCAAGGGTGCCCTGGCCGCCGGCGTCGGCATGGTGCGTTACCTTGGGCCGCCGGACGTCGCCGACCTCGTCCGGCAGGCCTGCCCCGAAGTCGTGTGCAGCGACGGCACCGTGGCCGAGACGCACGTTCAGGCCTGGCTCGTGGGCTGCGGGCTGGATGACTCCAATGAGCAGCAGTTGCAGCGCGCCCGCGACGCCGCAGACTCGGGCCTGCCGACGATCGCCGACGCCGGCGCGCTGCCGGCCCTGCCCGACGTGCTGGCCCCGCAAGTGATCCTGACACCCCACGCTGGCGAACTGTCGGCGTTGCTTCAGCGCCTCGGGGTCGCATCAGAGCGCTCCGCGGTAGAGGCATCCACGCTCAGCGCGGTGCGGGTGGCTGCGGGCCTGACCGAAGCCACGGTGCTGCTCAAGGGCGCCACGACCCTCGTGGCCTCCCCCTTCCAGGACTTCTTCAGCCAGGCCGAAGGCACGCCCTGGCTCGCCACGGCAGGCAGCGGCGATGTCCTGGCAGGAGTTGTCGGTGGGCTGCTGGCCCAGTTGGGTGCCGACGTCGGGCGCTTCGGTGGACACGACATCGATCCCGACGCCAGATGGGCGGCGATCGCGGCGATGGCAGCCAGCCTCCACGGCCGCGCCGGAGTCCTGGCCTCCCGAGGGGGACCGGTGACCGCAACGGCCATCGCCGGTGCCGTTCCGGAGGTGATGCGGGAACTGTAATAAACGGCCGCGCTCAGTGCGCCCGAACAAATGCTAACCCTACTTACAAGTAGTCTGTCTAGAGAATAATTCGTCACGCACGAGGAGTACACATGGAAGTCTGGCCCGGAACGGCTTACCCGCTGGGAGCCACTTTTGACGGCACTGGCACCAACTTTGCCCTGTTCAGCGAACGCGCCGAGCGCGTGGAACTGTGCCTCCTGGCTGACGACCTGTCCGAAACCCGGATCGAACTGACCGAGGTGGACGGCTATGTCTGGCACTGCTACCTGCCGCAGGTCCAGCCCGGCCAGAAGTACGGCTACCGTGTCCACGGACCCTACGCGCCGGACAAAGGCAACCGGTTCAATGCGAACAAGCTGCTGATGGACCCGTATGCCAAAGCTATCCAGGGCCAGATCGACTGGGACCCCGCGCTCTTCTCCTATAACTTCGGGGACCCCGCGTCCCGCAATGACGCCGATTCAGCTCCGCACACCATGCACGGCGTGGTCATCAACCCGTTCTTTGACTGGGACGGCGACCGCCAGCTGCGCATCCCGTACCACGAGTCCGTCATCTATGAAGCCCATGTCAAGGGCCTGACCGAGCTGCACCCGGAGGTCCCGGAGGAGCAGCGCGGCACCTACGCGGGCGTGTCACACCCCGCCGTCGTGGAGCACCTCAAGAAACTCGGCGTTACCGCTGTGGAACTGATGCCCGTGCACCAGTTCGTCAACGACGGCACCCTCGTGGAGAAGGGCCTCAACAACTACTGGGGCTACAACACCATCGGCTTCTTCGCCCCGCAGAACACCTACAGCTCCTCCGGAGACGTCGGGCACCAGGTCCAGGAATTCAAGGCCATGGTCCGCGAGCTGCACAAGGCCGGCATGGAAGTGATCCTGGACGTGGTCTACAACCACACGGCCGAGGGCAACCACCTGGGCCCCACCCTTTCCTTCAAGGGCATCGACAACGCCGCCTACTACCGGCTGGTGGACGATGACCTGAAGCACTACATGGACTACACCGGCACCGGCAACTCGCTGAACGTCCGGCACCCGCACTCCCTCCAACTGCTCATGGATTCCCTGCGCTACTGGGTGACGGAAATGCACGTGGACGGGTTCCGCTTCGACCTCGCCTCCACCCTGGCGCGGGAGTTTTACGACGTCGACAAGCTCTCTACCTTCTTCGAACTGATCCAGCAGGACCCGATCGTCTCCCAGGTCAAGCTGATTGCCGAGCCGTGGGACGTGGGTCCCGGCGGCTACCAGGTGGGCAACTTCCCGCCGCAGTGGACCGAGTGGAACGGCAAGTACCGCGACACCGTCCGTGACTTCTGGCGCGGCGAACCGTCCACGCTCGGCGAATTCGCCTCGCGCCTGACCGGATCGGCCGACCTCTACGAGAGCTCTGCCCGGCGTCCGGTGGCATCCATCAACTTCGTCACCGCCCACGACGGCTTCACCATGCGCGACCTCGTGTCTTACAACGAGAAGCACAACGACGCCAACGGTGAAGGCAACAACGACGGCGAATCGCACAACCGCTCCTGGAACTGCGGCGCGGAAGGCGATACCGAGGACGACGCCGTGCTGACGCTGCGCGCCCGCCAGCAGCGGAACTTCATTGCCACCCTGCTGCTCTCGCAGGGCGTTCCGATGCTGCTGCACGGCGACGAGCTGGGCCGCACCCAGCAGGGCAACAACAACACGTACTGCCAGGACTCCGAACTCAGCTGGGTGCACTGGGACGCCATAGACCAGCCGCTCGTGGAGTTCACTGCCGTGGTCAACAAGATCCGCCGCGACCACCCCACCTTCCGGCGCAGCCGCTTCTTCGACGGCCGCCCGGTACGCCGTGGCGAGGGCGAGAAGCTGCCGGATATCGTCTGGCTCAATACCGACGGCAAGGAAATGCTGCCGGAGGACTGGGGCAGCGGATTCGGCCGGACCATCGGCGTGTTCTATAACGGCCACGGCATCCAGGAACAGGATTCGCGCGGACGCCGTATCACCGACGACAGTTTTCTGCTGGCGTTCAACGCCCATGACGACAGCGTCGATTTCTTGCTCCCGGCCGAGGAATATACGCCGTTTTGGGATCTCCTCGTGGACACCGCCGACTCGGCGGACACCGGCCAGCCGCTCAAGGCCGGGAGTGTCCTGAAGCTGGCGGCAAAGTCCCTCGTGGTGCTGCGCGCCTACTCGGGCCCGGAGGTGGAGGTGGACTACTCCGCCGCAGCCTCCCTGGCGGCCCGGGCCGAAGCTCCCGCGGAAGCGGTCACCGCTGCGCCGGCTGAGCAGGTTGCCAAGGTTACCGAGGTTCCTGCCGCTCCGGCCGAGCCGGCCGAGGAGGCTCCGGCCGAGCCGGCCGAGGAGGCTCCGGCGGAGGCAGCCCCTGCGGCTGAGCCTCAGGCTGAGCCTGAGCCCGCTCCGGCGAAGCGTGCCCCGGGCAAACGCGCCCCGGCCAGGGCTGGCAAGAAGCCGCGGTCCAAAAAGGGCCCGGCCTCATGAGGACCCCGGTCTCGACGTACCGGCTGCAGATCCGTCCCGGCTTTACGCTGCAGGACGCCGCGCAGACCGTTCCGTACCTGAAGTCGCTGGGCGTGGACTGGATCTATCTTTCGCCGATCCTGACGGCGGAGCGGGGTTCGGACCACGGTTACGACGTCACCGATCCCTCTGTCATTGATCCGGACCGGGGCGGCGCGGAAGGCCTGCTGGCGGTGTCGACGGCCGCGCGGGAAGCCGGCATGGGCGTGCTCGTTGACATCGTGCCCAACCATGTCGGCGTCGCTTCCCCGGTCCAGAATCCGTGGTGGTGGTCGCTCCTGAAGGAGGGGCGGCAGTCCCGCTACGCGCAGGCGTTCGACGTCGACTGGGACTTCGGCGGCGGCCGCGTGCGGATCCCCGTGCTGGGCGCAGACACGGACGTGGACGCGCTTGAGATCCGTGACGGGGAACTGCGCTACTACGACCACCGCTTTCCGCTTGCAGAGGGCACATATACCGCAGGTGACTCCACTGCCGATGACCCCCGTGAGGTCCACGACCGGCAGCACTACGAGCTGATCGGCTGGCGCCGGGCGGACACGGACCTGAACTACCGCCGGTTCTTTGCCGTCAACAGCCTGGCCGGAATCCGGGTGGAGCTTCCCGAGGTCTTCGATGAAGCCCACGCAGAGGTTGTGCGGTGGTTCCGGGAAGAACTCGTCGACGGGCTACGGATCGACCACCCGGACGGCCTCGCCGATCCGGAGGGATACCTGCACCGGCTGCGCGAGGTCACGGGCGGCAGTTACCTGCTCATCGAGAAGATCCTGGAACCGGGTGAGACCCTGCCCGCCGGCTTCGAGTGCGAGGGCACCACCGGCTACGACGCGCTCGCGGACGTGGACAGGGTGTTCGTCGACGCCGCCGGCCAGGGCTCGCTCGACGCGCTCGACGCCGAACTGCGCGGCGGCGCGGCAGATTACGACGACATGATCCGCGGCACCAAACGACGGATCACGGACGGAATCCTGCACTCGGAAATGCTTCGCCTGGCACGGCTGGTCCCGGCCGGGGCAGGGCTGGCTGAGGGCGCCGCGGCGGACGCGCTGTCTGAGATCATCGCCGCGTTCCCGGTCTACCGCAGCTACCTGCCGGAGGGTGCAGACGTCCTCAAGGAAGCCTGCGAACTCGCTGTCCGCCGCCGCCCCGAACTCGAAGGCGCCGTCGGCGTGCTCCTGCCGCTCCTGCTCGACGCGGAGGCCGAACTGGGCATCCGCTTCCAGCAGACCTCCGGGATGGTCATGGCCAAGGGCGTGGAAGACACCGCGTTCTTCCGCTACACCCGGCTGGGCACCCTGACCGAAGTCGGCGCCGATCCCACCGAGTTTGCCGTGGCGCCGGAGGAATTCCACACCCGGATGGCCCGCCGCGAGGCCGGTCTGCCGTTGTCCATGACGACCCTCAGCACCCACGACACCAAGCGCAGCGAGGACACCCGCGCCCGGATCTCGGTCCTCGCGGAGCTCGCGCCGGAATGGCAGGCCTCCCTCCAGCGGCTGCAGAAGCTGGCGCCCCTGCCGGACGGACCGCTGGCAAACCTGCTGTGGCAGGCCATCGCGGGCGCCTGGCCCGCGGACCGCGACCGGCTGCAGTCCTATGCACAAAAAGCCGCCCGGGAGGCCGGGAACTCGACCAACTGGATCGATCCGGACGAGGCTTTCGAGGCGAAACTTTCATCCGCCGTCGACGCCGCCTTCGACAACCCGGAGGTGACGGCAGAGCTCGAGTCCCTCGTGGCCCTGCTGGAGCCATACGGGGCCGTCAACTCACTCGGCGCCAAGCTCGTGCAGCTCACCATGCCCGGCGTGCCGGACGTTTACCAGGGCACCGAATTCTGGGACCGCTCGCTGACCGACCCGGACAACCGGCGGCCGTTCAACTTCGGCGCCCGACGGCGCGCCCTCGCCGCGCTCGACGCCGGTGAGCGTCCGGCGTCGTTCCTGGACGAGACAGCGAAACTCCTCGTCACCTCGCGGGCCCTGCGCCTGCGGCGGGACCGGCCGGAGCTGTTCACCGGGTACACGCCGGTCCCGGCCACGGGCAGCGCCGCCGCGCATGTCCTCGCCTTTGACCGCGGAACCCCCTCAGCCCCGGGCGCGCTGACGCTCGCCACCCGGCTGCCCCACGGCCTGGAGCAGCGCGGCGGATGGCAGGACACGACCATAGTGCTGGCCGCGGCCATGTCCGATGAACTGACCGGCTCCACGCACGGTCCGGGCACCGTACCCGTGGGGGAGATCCTGCGGAACTACCCGGTGGCCCTCCTGGTGCCAACCGCCTAAGCAGTCCTTGACGTACCGACACTTGGGGAACGGAAGAATGCCATGACCTTGCCTGCACACGGAAACGACCGCTTCGATCTCTGGGCTCCCGAAGCGCAGGCGGTCACGCTCCTCGCTGACGGCCGGAAGTATGACATGACCCGCCGCGGCGGGGAGGCGCCCGGCTGGTGGACTGCCCCCGGGGCGCCCGCCTCCGGGGAGGCGGACTACGGCTACCTGGTGGACGGGGACCCCACCCCGCTGCCGGACCCGCGGTCCCGGCGCCAGCCCACGGGCGTCCACGCCCTCTCCCGCACGTTCGACGCCGGACGCCACCAGTGGGCTGATGGCCAGTGGGCGGGACGGGAGCTCAAGGGCGCCGTCATCTACGAACTCCACGTGGGCACCTTCACGCCGGAGGGAACACTGGACGCCGCGGCAGGGAAGCTGCAGTACCTGGCGGAGCTGGGCATCGACTTCGTGGAGCTGCTGCCGGTCAACGGGTTCAACGGCACGCACAACTGGGGATACGACGGCGTCCTCTGGTACGCCGTCCACGAAGGCTACGGCGGGCCCGCCGCATACCAGCGCTTCGTCGACGCCGCCCACACCGCCGGCCTTGGCGTCATCCAGGACGTGGTCTACAACCACCTCGGCCCCAGCGGCAACTACCTTCCGCGGTTCGGGCCCTACCTGAAGTCGGGGGAGGGCAACACCTGGGGCGACTCCGTCAACCTGGACGGACCGGAGTCGGACGAGGTGCGCCGCTACATCCTGGACAACGCCGCCATGTGGCTGCGGGACTACCACGTGGACGGCCTGCGGCTGGACGCCGTGCACGCCTTCAAGGACGAGCGCGCCGTGCACCTGCTGGAAGACTTCGGCGCCCTCGCGGACGCCGTCTCGGCGGAAACGGGCCGCCCGGCGACCATGATCGCCGAATCGGACCTAAACAACCCGCGCCTGCTCTACCCGCGGGACACCAACGGCTACGGGCTGGCCGGGCAGTGGAGCGATGACTTCCACCACGCCGTCCACGTCAACGTCAGCGGCGAAACCACCGGCTACTACGCCGACTTCGACTCGCTCGGGGCCCTCGCCAAGGTCCTGGAGCGCGGGTTCTTCCACGACGGCAGCTACTCCAGCTTCCGCGCCCGCCACCACGGCCGGCCCATCAACCCGGCCCAGGTCCACCCCGCCGCGCTGGTGGTGTGCAGCCAGAACCACGACCAGATCGGCAACCGGGCCACCGGGGACAGGCTGTCGCAGTCCCTGGGCTACGGGCAGCTCGCGCTCGCCGCCGTCGCCACCCTGACCGCGCCGTTCACGCCCATGCTGTTCATGGGCGAGGAATACGGGGCCACCACCCCGTGGCAGTTCTTCACCTCCCACCCCGAACCGGAGCTGGGCAGGGCGACGGCCGAGGGCCGGATCAGGGAGTTCGAGCGCATGGGCTGGGACCCCGCCGTCGTGCCCGATCCGCAGGACCCGGCGACCTTCACCCGGTCCAAGCTCGACTGGGCCGAGGCCTCCGGAGGGGACCACGCCCGCCTCCTGGAGCTGTACCGGGCGCTGATCGCGCTGCGCCGCAGCACGCCGGACCTGACGGAACCCGGCTTCGAGGACACCGTCGTCGACGTCAGCGAGGACGAGGGCTGGCTGCTGCTGCGCCGCGGCCGCACCGAGGTGGCGATGAACTTTTCCGCCGGGGAGCGGCGGCTCCCGGTCCGCGGCGCCACTCTGGCCCTGGCCACGGACGACGCCGTCCGGCTGCACCCGACTCCCGGCGAAGAGCCGGTTCCCACCGGTGAGCCGTCCGCCAACCGGCTCGAGCTCCCCGGTCACAGCGCCGCGATTCTCACCAACTAAGGCAGGATATGACGTATGACATATTTGGCATCTGATACCCGCTACGACTCCATGCCCTACCGCCGCGTGGGGCGCAGCGGCCTGAACCTCCCGGCCATCTCGCTGGGCCTGTGGCATAACTTCGGCGACGACAAGCCGTTCGAGATCCAGCGCGCCATCCTGCGCCGCGCCTTCGACCTGGGCGTCACCCACTTCGACCTCGCCAACAACTACGGCCCGCCCTACGGCAGCGCCGAGACCAACTTTGGCCGTCACTTCAAGGACGACTTCGCCCCGTACCGCGACGAACTGATCATCTCCACCAAGGCCGGCTACGACATGTGGCCGGGCCCCTACGGCAACTTTGGCTCCCGCAAGTACCTGCTGGCCAGCCTGGACCAGTCGCTGGGCCGGATGGGCCTGGACTACGTGGACATCTTCTACAGCCACCGCCCCGACCCCGAGACGCCGATGGAAGAGACCATGGGAGCCCTGGACCAGGCCGTGCGCTCCGGCAAGGCGCTGTACGCCGGCATCTCGTCCTACACCCCGGAACAGACCCTCGAGGCGGCCCGGATCCTCAAGGAACTCGGCACGCCGCTGCTGATCCACCAGCCCAGCTACTCCATGCTCAACCGCTGGACCGAGAACGGCAGCCCCAACCTCTACGAGGCGCTGGAGCAGGTGGGCGCCGGATCCATCGCGTTCTCGCCGCTGGCGCAGGGCATGCTCACGGACCGCTACCTCAAGGGCATTCCGGCCGACTCCCGCGCCGCCCAGGACAAGTCCCTGGACGAATCCATGATCACCGAGGACAACCTGGACCGCGTACGCGGGCTCAACCGGATCGCCGAGAGCCGCGGACAGTCCCTCGCGCAGATGGCCATCGCCTGGATCCTGCGCGAGCAGGGCAAGGGCTCCTCCGTCACGTCCGCACTGGTCGGCGCCTCCAGCGTCCGGCAGCTCGAGGACACCCTGTCTGCGATCAACAACCTGGGCTTCACGGCCGACGAGGTCGACGCGATCGATGAGTTCGCCGTCGAATCCGACATCAACCTGTGGGCCCAGAAGTAGCCAGGACCCGCACTTAACCCGGACTTAACACAAGAGCCGGGGCCGCCGGGGAACAACCGCGGCCCCGGCAGTGTTGACTAGACTACTAAGGGCGCCTCACGGCGCCGTGTCCGCCTGCCGCCGCCGCACAACAGAGTGCGGCCGCGCCGGTCACCCTTGTTCTCAAAAGGAGTTCCGTGTCTTCACATCCGATTCGTGTTGCAATCGTCGGCGTAGGTAACTGCGCCACTTCGCTGGTCCAGGGCGTCCAGTACTACAAAGACGCCGACCCCAAGGCCACGATTCCGGGCCTGATGCACGTGGAGTTCGGCCAGTACCACGTCGGCGACGTCGAGTTCGTTGCCGCGTTTGACGTCGACGGCAAGAAGGTGGGCCAGGACCTGTCCGCCGCCATCCTGGCCAGCGAAAACAACACCATCAAGATCGCCGACGTCCCGCCGACCGGTGTCACCGTCCAGCGCGGCCACACCCTGGACGGCCTTGGCAAGTACTACCTCGAGACCATCGAGCAGTCCCCGGAGGAACCGGTCGACGTCGTCCAGGCCCTCAAGGACGCCAAGGTTGACGTCATGGTCTGCTACCTGCCGGTCGGCTCCCAGCAGGCCGCCGAGTTCTACGCCCAGTGCGCAATCGATGCCGGTGTGGCATTCGTCAACGCCCTGCCCGTGTTCCTGGCCGGCACCAAGGAGTGGGCGGACAAGTTCACCGCGGCGGGCGTGCCGATCGTGGGCGATGACATCAAGAGCCAGATCGGTGCCACCATCACGCACCGCGTCATGGCCAAGCTGTTCGAGGACCGCGGCGTCACCCTGGACCGCACTTACCAGCTGAACGTCGGCGGCAACATGGACTTCAAGAACATGCTCGAGCGCGACCGCCTGGAGTCCAAGAAGATCTCCAAGACCCAGGCCGTGACCTCCAACGTCGAGGCCGAGCTCGCCGCCAAGGACGTCCACATCGGCCCGTCCGACTACGTCCAGTGGCTCGATGACCGGAAATGGGCGTTCGTCCGCCTCGAGGGCCGCAACTTCGGCGACGCCCCGGTGTCCCTCGAATACAAGCTCGAAGTCTGGGACTCGCCCAACTCCGCCGGCGTGATCATCGACGCCATCCGCGCCGCCAAGATCGGCCTGGACCGCGGCATCGGCGGCCCTCTGGTGTCGGCGTCGAGCTACTTCATGAAGTCCCCGCCGGAGCAGTTCAACGACGACCTCGCCCGTGAAAAGGTCGAGGCCTTCATCCGCGGCGACCTGGAGCGCTAACCGCCTCTCCTCTCCCCGGTTGCCCTATCACTTACGGTCCCTAAACCTCTGGTTTGGCCGCTGTAAGTGATAGGGCAACCGGCGTTTAACGGGGACGAAGGGCGGACCGGACTCTTTGGGCCGCGCCGCGGAAGTCATCTGCCAGATCGTCGGCGTTGAATTTGAAATAGCGCCAGCCGGCCGCGTTGAACGATTCGTCGCGTCGGTTGTCCCGGGACTGCTGCTCGCGTGTCAGGTGGTGGCCGCCGTCGTACTGGATGGCCACCCGCTGCGCGCGGTAGCCGAGGTCCGCGGCGGGGGAGTAGGGGTCTTCCGGCACAATCCGGAGCTGCAACTCCGGCTCCGGCAACCCCGCTGCGGTCAGCGCTAGGCGCAGGAATGTCTCGGGGGCCGAGTCGGCACCGGGCCGGATCAGTGCCGTCGCCTCGCGCGCTTTCACGATTCCCTTCAGCTTTGGGTGGCGCTTCAACATTGTGTTCAGCTCGGGAAGGGTGGTCCATGGCTCCGTGCGGCTCTCCAGTCCAGGGCGGGGCCGCCGCACGAGCTGGTCGCCCATCGCCACGAGATCGTCCAGCGGCAGGATACGGGCTAGGTCCAGCCAGGTCCGGGCAGGTGTTGACATCCGGATTCCGTCCAGGACCATGAGCTCGTCGTCGAACGCGAGGACGGTATGCCCCACCACGCCCTCTCGCCGGACCGGCGGCAGGGTCCGGCGCTTGCTGAGATGCAGTTCGCGGCAGCCGCGATACCACGTCGGGAGCCACAGCCCCAGCAGCACGGCGGCCGTGAGGTGCGAAATCCACGCGCCCGGCGTCGCGGCCGACAGGGCACGGGCCAGGCTCCGGATTTCAAACTCCCAGCCCACAGGCACATGGATCAGCCGGCCCGCCGAGGCGAGGTCGGAGGAACGGAGCCGGGCACTGCCCAGGCTCGCAGCCCGCGCCTCGTAGACCGTGAACGGGGCCGCGGAAAGGTGAGCCGGCAGGGGTGCTGGTGGGTGCATGCGGACCATTCTTGTCCGAACGTATGGTCCCCGCTCCGGTTATCCACAGGCCCCTGGTTGCGCTATCACTTGGAGCGGCCAAAGGACCGGAATGGCAACCAAAAGTGATAGCGCAACGGGAGGGGACAGGGGGCGGGGGCGGGAGTTAGAAGAGGCCGACGGGGTTGCCGGCGTCGTCCACGTCCATCCGCATCGCTGCGGGAACCTTGGGCAGGCCGGGCATGGTCATGACCGCGCCGGTGAGGGCCACGATAAAGCCCGCGCCGGTCTTGGGGATCAGGTCCCGGACGTGGATGGTGAAGCCCTTGGGGGCGCCGAGCCGGGCGGCGTCGTCGCTGAAGGAGTACTGGGTCTTCGCCATGCACACGGGCATCCCGGACCAGCCGTTCTTCTCGATCTCCGCCAGCCGTTTGAGCGCGGGCACCGAGAAGTCCACGCCGTCGGCGCCGTAGACCTCCTGCACGATGGTCCGGATCTTGTCCTCGACGGACATGTCCAGCGGGTACAGGTGACGGAAGCTGTGCGGGGTGTCGATCGCGGCCGCAACCTTCGCCGCGAGCTCGTCCCCGCCGTCGCCGCCACCGCCGCGGCCCCAGACATCGGCCACCGCAGCCTGGACCCCCTCCGCGGCGCACCACTGAAGCAGCCAGTCCAGCTCCTCGGCGGTGTCCGTGGCGAATTTGTTGACCGCCACAACCGGGATGATGCCGAACTTCTCGACGTTGCGGATGTGGCGCTGGAGATTGGCGACGCCGGCGGCCAGCGCCCCCACGTTGGGCTCCGTGAACCGGTCTTTCGGCACGCCGCCGTGCATCTTGAGCGCCCGGACGGTGGCCACGAGGACGACGGCGGACGGGGCGACGTCGGCCATCCGCGACTTGATGTCCATGTACTTTTCGGCACCGAGGTCCGCGCCGAAGCCGGCCTCGGTGACCACGATGTCCGCGAGGCTGCGGGCCGTCTGCGTGGCGATCAGGGAGTTGCAGCCGTGGGCGATGTTGGCGAAGGGCCCGCCGTGCACCAGCGCCGGGGTGCCGGCGATGGTCTGTACGAGATTCGGCTTGATCGCGTCTTTGAGCAGCATGGTCAGGGCGCCCTGGACGCCGAGGTCGGCCACCGTGACGGGCTGCCGGTCGTAGGTGTAGCCGAACGTGATCCGGCCCAGCCGTTCGCGCAAATCGTTCAGGTCCGTGGCGAGGCAGAACACGGCCATGATCTCCGATGCCACCGTGATGTCGAAGCCGTCCTGCCGCGGGGTGCCCTGGGCCGGCCCGCCCAGGCCGATCACCACCTCCCGGAGGGACCGGTCGTTCATGTCCAGGACCCGCTTGAACGTCATCCGGCGCGGATCGATGTTGAGCTCGTTGCCCTGGAAGATGTGGTTGTCCACGAGGGCCATGAGGGCGTTGTTCGCCGAGGTGATGGCGTGGAAGTCGCCGGTGAAGTGCAGGTTGATCTGGTCCATCGGCAGCACCTGGGAGTAGCCGCCGCCGGTGGCGCCGCCCTTCATGCCCAGGATGGGGCCGAGCGAGGGTTCGCGCAGCGCGATCATCACGCGGTGCCCGGCACGGGCCAGGGAATCAGCGAGCCCCACCGTGGTGGTGGACTTGCCCTCGCCGGCCGGGGTGGGCGACATCGCGGAGACCAGCACCACCTTGCCGGGGGCCCGCATGGGGGCGCCCGCCGGAACGGTCAGCTTCGCCGGATCGATCTTGGCCTTGTAGGGTCCGTACAGTTCCAGCGCGTCCGGGTTGATGCCGGCGGCCGCCGCAATCTCCCCGATCGGCTTCATGACTGCCCGCTGGGCAATCTCCAGGTCACTGGGCACGTTGTTCCCGGCAGTGGTGGTCTCAGACATCGTTGTCCTTCGGCTCGTGGCGTCGGCGGGTTGGTCCCGGCCCGGTGTTGCCGGGCGGGGGCGGGGCGGATCCGGTTCAGGGCGTGTGGCCCACCGGGATGGTCAGGCTTCCAAAATACTGGCTCACGGCGGTGTGGTAGCTGTCCAGCGTGATGGCGGCGGTGTGCTGCCAGCCGAAATCCTCCGCGTGGAGCGCCGCGGTGTGCCCCATGTCGGTGCGCGTTTGGGGGTCGTCGAAGAGCTCTTCGAGGGCGTCCGCCCAGTCGCTGGCCTTGTGACCCTCGATCAGCATCCCCGTCCGGCCGTCCTGGACGGCGCGGGAGAGGCCGCCCACTTTCGTGGCGAGGACGGGCGTCCCGCAGGCCTGCGCCTCCAAGGCCACCAGACCGAAGGATTCGCTGTAGGAGGGCATCACCACGACGTCGGCCGACCGGTACCAGCCGGCCAGCTCCGGGGCGTTCACCGGCGGATGGTGGGTGGCGACGTCGTCCATTCCGGCGGCGGTGATCAGCGCCTTGAGATTGAAGTCCTTGGCGCCGCTGACGGCCCCCAGGATGGTCAGCTGCAGGTCGATGTCCGGACGCCGGGAACGCAGGAGCGCGGCCGCCTTGATCAGGATCTGCGGGCCCTTGAGCCGCTGGATCCGGCCCGCGAAGAGCAGATGGAACTTGCCCGGGACGACGCCGTGCTGGGCCCGGGCGCGGTTCCTGAAGGACGGCGTGAAGACCGCCAAGTCCACCCCCGGCGGCGCGACGTCGATGCGGTCGATGTCGGCGTTATAGTGCGAGACCAGCTCGGCCGCTTCGGTGCCGGTATTGGCGATCAGCCGGGTTGCGCCGTCGACAATCCGGTGCTCGCCGTCCTCACGCCGCCGCGGTTCGGGCTGCTCGCCGGACTCGAGGAGCTGGTTCTTGACCTTCGCCATCGTGTGCATGGTGTGGACGAGAGGCAGCCGCCACAGCTCTGCGAGCTCCAGCCCGGCCACCCCGGACACCCAGTAGTGGGAATGGATGACGTCATACCGGCCGTGCGGCTGGAGCTGGCGGATCCGGTCGATCTCGGCGACCATGCTGTGCAGCAGCCCTGGGAGCTCCTCCTTGGGCAGCTTCCGTGGCGGGCCGGCGAGGACGTTGTGTACGCACACGCCCGGGGACGGGTGTTCGACGGCGGGCTGCGTGGCCGAGGTGGACCGGGTGAAGATCTCCACTTCCACGCCGGTCTCGGCCAGGGCCGCGGCCAGTGCCCGGACGTACACGTTCATTCCGCCGGCGTCGCCGGAGCCGGGCTGCTCCATGGGCGAGGTGTGCAGGGAAAGGAAAGCGACGCGGCGGATCAGCGACACGGTTCCCCTTTCCTCTGCAGACTGCATGTCGATAAAACATTACTCCTGAAGTGCCGGCTGGTTCACGGCTCCGTTCCCGGACCGCGCCACGGGTCCGTTCCCAGACCAGGGCTTACTGCTAACGTGGCCGCTGTGAGCGCAACGACAGAACCTGAACGTGCAGCCGGCTGGTCAATCCGGGAGGCCCGCGCGGAGGACTGGCCGGGGATCTGGGCGATCCTGGAACCGGTCATCCGGGCCGGGGAGACTTTTACCTGGGACCGGGACACCGCGGAGGACGAGGCCCGCGGGCGCTGGTTCAAGCAGGCGCCGGGCCAGACGTTCGTCGCTGTCGCCGACGGGCCCGGCGACAGCGACAGTGACCGGACAGGGGGTGCCATCCTTGGCACCGGCGAGCTGCACCCCAACCAGGGCGGCGGCGGCAGCCATGTCGCCAATGCGGGCTACATGGTCCATCCCGCCCAGGCCGGCCGCGGACTGGCCCGGGCCCTCTGCGCCTATTCGCTCGAGGCCGCGCGCGACGCCGGCTTCCGGGCCATGCAGTTCAACGCCGTGGTGGAGAGCAATGTCCGGGCCGTTGCCGCCTGGAAATCCATGGGTTTCGAAGTGCTCGCGACCATTCCCGAGGCGTTCAACCACCCGGAACTGGGCTATGTGGGCCTGCATGTGATGTACCGAAAGCTGTAGGGGTTCTGGCCCGCTGGCCGCGGATCGTTACCGCCGCGGGTCGTTACTGGCCGCGAGCGTTCCTGCCCCGGGCCGTTACTGGCCGCCGTGCCAGAGACGGCCCAGCTCCGGGAACGCGGCTTCATAACCGGCCAGCAGTTTGCCGGCGAGGACCTCCGAATCCACCAGCGGATGCCTGGCGAACGCGGCGAGGGCTGCCTCCCGCCGTCCGGCCGTCGCCGCCTCCACCACGAGCCGTTCGACTTCCTTGACGCGCCGCATCAGCTCCAGTTGTGCCGGTGCGGGACGATCCTGCGGGACCGGCACAGCGCCGTCGGGCGTCACCGTGCACGGAACTTCGACGACGGCGTCGGCCGGCAATCCCGGCACCGCCGGCACCGCCTGCGCCGCTGACCCGGCGGCGCCCGCTTCCGGTGCCGCGGACCCGGCGGCGTTGACAGTGTTGCGCGTGTTGAGGATCAGGTCCGCCGCGCCGCCTCCGGAGAGGGCGCGCATGGCCGCCAGGGCCACCCGCTCGTAGCCGCCGCCCGCGAGGTCGGTCTCGTCACGGCGTTCCCCGGAGGCGCGGGCTTCAGCGAGATAGCCTTCCTCGCGTGAGAGCCGGGCGGCGTCCCAAAGTGCAAAAGCATCCGGTCCGGCGGCAGCCAGCCGGGGATAGAGCTCGGCCTGCTGCCGGGCGATGGATTCCCCTCGGGTCTGCTCTGCTGCGCGCATGCCGGCCACCGCTCGAGCGGTGTCGTAGTAGTAGAAGAGGTATTCGTTCGGCAGGCAGCCGAGCTCGGCCAGCAACCCGGGCGGGAACAACCGGCCTTCCTCGAATCCTGACAGCGCTGCAGGGTCCGCGAGCAGCTCCGGGAGGGCGTCCCGGCCTCCGTCCTCCAGCCGGTATAGCCAGCCGAGGTGGTTCAGGCCGTAGTAGCCCACGCCGTCGAGCGTTCCTTCCGGCAGGGCGACGCCGGCAGCCCGCGCCGCGCGGTGCACCAGGCCGCTGGCGGAGTCGCAAATTCCGATCACCTTGGGCCCGAGCACCGGGGCCAGGGCCTCGGTGACCATGCCGGCGGGGTTGGTGAAATTGAGCAGCCACGCCGCGGGGCAGCGGCTCCGCATTTCCTCCGCGAGCCGCAGCATCGGCGGAATGGACCGCAGAGCGTAAGAGATGCCGCCGGGGCCTGTGGTTTCCTGGCCCAGGAGTCCGAGGTCCAGGGCGATCCGCTCGTCGGCGGTCCGCCCGGCCGTGCCGCCGGGCCGGATGGCGGCGAAGACCATGTCTGCGCCGTCGAGGGCCTCGGGGAGCGAGGACACGGCACGGACCTGAGGGCCGGAACCCGGCGGACCCTGCTGGGCCAGGGAGGCCAGGACCGCCTCGATGGCCGCCAGCCTGGCGGGATCGACGTCGTAGAGCACCAGCTCCCGCACCAGCCCCGCGAAAGGGCCGGTAGAGAGCGCCCGGTAAACCAGGGGGACCCGGAACCCGCCCCCGCCGGCGATCGTGAGCCGCATGCGGACAGTCTATTCCCCGCAGGCCAGGGCCCCGGTTCCTGCGGTTTCCCTCGACGGCGGTACAGCGTAGTGTGCCGTATATGGACGCGACCCCGGCGCGGCGCTTTGATCCGCTCTCTGCCGTCCGCAGCCCGGCCGCGGACGGGTTCGACCTGCTCCTGACCGGGACGGTGTTCCAGGACATTATCTTCACCGGGCTGCCCCACGCGCCGCAGCCCGGAACGGAAATCTGGAGCGACGGGATGGGCAGCTGCCCCGGGGGTGTCGCCAACCAGGCGATCGCCGCGTCCCGGCTGGGACTGCGGACCGGTCTTGCCGCCGCGTTCGGCGATGACGGCTACGGCGACTACAACTGGAAGATCCTCGCCGCCCAGGAACATGTGGACCTGTCCCYGTCGCGGCGTGTGCCGGGCTGGCATTCGCCCGTCACGGTGTCCTTGAGCGTGGAGAAGGACCGGTCCATGGTGACGCACGGGCACCCGGCACCGGTGACCTCCACCGAGCTGGTCGGATGCCCGCCGCCGGCGATCGCAGCCGTTGCGGAGCTGGGGGAGGAACTCGAACCGTGGGCTGTCGACGCGCACAAGAACGGCGTCCTGCTGTTTGGCGATGTCGGCTGGGACCCCACCGGCGCGTGGTCCTCGACCCGGCTGGACAACCTGAAGTACTTCCACGCCTTCATGCCGAACCAGCATGAGGCTATGAACTTCACCGGCCGCGACGACCCCTGGTCCGCGCTGTACTCGCTCGCAGAGAGGGTTCCGGTGGCGGTGGTCACCCTCGGCGCCCAGGGGTCCATGGCCGTGGATTCGGAAACGGGGGAGGAAGAGTGGGTCCCGTCCCTGCCTGTCCGGGCCTACGATCCCACCGGTGCCGGTGACTGCTTCGGTGCGGCATTCATTGTCGGTTCCCTGGCCCGCTGGCCGCTGGGAGACCGGCTCCGCTTCGCCAATCTGTGCGCCGCCCTGGCCGTCCAGGAGGTTGGCGGCTCACTTGCCGCACCCGGCTGGGGGGACATTGCCGACTGGTGGCAGCGGGCCAACGCCCGGAAGGAACGGCAGGGCAGCCAATGGCTTCGCCGCTACCGCTTCCTGGAAGAGATCGTGCGCGATGTCCCGCCCGAGGCGCAGCGGCGGGCGACGGCGACCATCGCCCACCTGTCCGACGCGTAGACGGGCCGGGGGGCCCTGGGCGGGGCCGTTGCTGTTACCACTGGACATGTCCTCCGTTCAAGCCAAATGCGTGGACCCGTGCCCGTTGTGCGCATTCGTGGGTCGTCGAGCGCGACAAATCCGTGCGATCGCGAATATGTCGACCGCGAGTCCAGCGACGAGGAGACCCGGCCGAGACCTAGCTGGCGGGGTCGTATTGGAAAGCGCGCACTTCCTGCGCGCAACGGCAGGCGACCGCGATCGTCGCGGCCCACTCCAAGGCCGCATCGTACGAGGGCAGCTCCAGCACCGAGTAGCCGCCTTCGAGCTGTGTCGTCTGCGGGTGGGTGCCCTCGCTCACCGTCCCATCGCCGTCGACCATGACGGGCGGGATGCTCTCATCGATGCCGCCGCCGAACACCCAGACGCCGGCGTCCTTCGCCTCCTGAACGACCGCATGCGCCGCATCCGAAACGGCCTGCAGGTCTTCGTCAGGAAAGACCATGGCGGCACTCGGAAACGAGATCAGATACTTGGTCATCGCGTCGACTCCTTCCTCACAGCACGGGCGATCACATTCATCCTCGCCGATGCCATCGTGCCGCGCAAAGATCTCGGCGGTCCCGCGGATGCCGGTGCCCGCTCACGGATCCGCCTCAACATCGGAGGTTTCTAACGATCCGAATCGTGTGCTTATAGGGCCCCTTCACCGGCTGCTGGACCGGAACCCAGCTTTGCGCCTATCCGCGTCGGCCGTCACGGGGATCGGCGCGCTACGCACGTGCGTTCTGACGTCCGGGCAGCACGTCGTCGCGTTAGATTGGTCCCAGCACATCTGACCAGGAGGCCCGCATGCCGTACATCGTTGACTTCGAGAACGTTTCTACTGTCGGCTTGGAATCGTCTCCTGTCGCCGAGGCCTTGGCCGGGTTGCGCGCCAACGAGGGCCGCTATTACCGGAACAAGTACGGCCACGTCTTCACCGTGAGCCCTGCAGACGAGGTGCCTGAGGTGGTCGACAGGGTGAGCCGCATCCTCAGGGACGAGCGTGACATCGTCATCGGCTCCCGCCCGCTCGAAGCGACCGCGTTCGAAGTCGACGGTTTGCGGATGGCTTATGTGTTCTACGAGTCGGGGCTGTCGATCAACGTCATGTACAGCATCGAGGAAGGCGGGAAGCGAGCGGTCGGATTCAAACTTGCCGAGGGCATGGAGATTCCGGAGGAACTGGCCTCACGCTTCAAGTTCGCTCGCCAGAAGTCGAAGCTGGCGGGCGTTATCCGCGGCTCTTACTTCGTCATTAAGGGCGAGTACTGACCGGGCTCACCGCCGCGTCTTGGGCGACGCCGCGACCGCTGCGGGCTGGCGTCCCGCACCGGCGGGACTCAGGCCAGCATCGCGGTGTTTGTCGGAGAAGGGGCAGTCTGCCAATCCTTCGGATTGTTCAATCAGGGCGCCGGAAGGATTTCGCCGATGATTGTGTTGGGAATCCCCGTCGGCTCCGTCCCTTCGGACGGATCGACAAGATGAGCACCGGAGGATGGACCTCATGTCACATGTACGACGTTTCGATCATGTCGGTATCACTGTTGCCGATCTCAACGCGGTGACGGCGTTCTTCGTCGGGCTGGGTCTCGAGGTCGAGGGCACGCGGATGTTCGTGGAGGGCGAGTTCCTCGACACGGTCATCGGCATCCCCGACTCCCGCACCGAGATCGTCATGCTGCGGCCGCCCGACGGAGGTACCCGGGTGGAGCTCTCGAGCTTTGTCCGGCCCGACCACCAGCCCGGATCGCCCGCGGCGATGGCCAATGAGTTGGGGCTGCGCAACGTGGCCTTCGAGGTCGACGACCTCCAGGGGACCGTCGACCGGCTGGCCGCGGACGGCTACGGGCTGGTCGGCGGCATCGGCCAGTACGAGCACATCTGGCGCATGGCCTATGTGCGCGGTCCGGAGGGGATTATCGTGTCCCTGGCCGAGCGGATCGGCTGACCGCTGTCCGCCAAACCAGCGATGCAGCACGAAGGGGCGATGCAAACCCTGTGAATCTTAAATCAGCCAGTCTCGCAATCGTTCGTTCGCCGTGAACGGCCCACAATAAACACCACGTTCAGGTAGGTGTTGCGACGTTCACGAGAGAGCACTCTGTACCCGTTGTGCATTCGTGGGCGTGAAGAATGGGCATGTCCCGCGGTGGGTGCCGGTCCGGGTTGCTGCCACCTGTGGGCATGTCCTCTGCTGGGGCCGAGGCGTGGGCCTGTTCCCGTTGTGCGCATTCGTGGGCGTGAAGAATGGGCATGTCCCGCGGGGAGGAAGGGCATGTCCAGTTGTGGCCGGGGCCTCCGATTATTTGGCCCGCGGCGCCGCGCCTAGAATCGTTAAGTGACTTACCAAGCAGCAACAGGCGATCTCCTGCCCGGATCGGCGGCAGTGCCGGCCCACGCTGAGGAGCGCTCGGCCGTAATCGACCTCGACGCCATCCGGCACAACGTCCGCCGCCTCGCAGCCGTGGCCTCACCCGCGCAGGTCATGGCCGTGGTCAAGGCCGACGCCTACGGGCACGGTGCCGTCCAGGTGGCCCGGGCGGCCCTCGGTGCGGGGGCCAGTTGGCTGGGCGTGGCCCACATCTCCGAGGCCCTCGCCCTGCGCGCCGCCGGGATCGAGGCGCCGCTGCTGGCCTGGCTGCACACCCCGGACAGCAACTTCGCCGCCGCAGTGGCCGCCGGAATCGACATCGGCTGCTCGGGCTGGGAACTGGACCGGATCGTGGCCGCCGCCCGCGAACAGGAACGGCCCGCCCGCGTTCATCTGAAGGTCGACACCGGGCTCGGCCGCAACGGCGCCACCCTCGACGCCTGGGACAGCCTGGTGGGTGAAGCCATGGAACACCAGGACCAGGGCCTGCTCCGGGTCGTGGGGATCTTCTCCCATCTGGCCGTCGCCGACGAACCCGAACGGCCCGAAACCGACGAGCAGCTCGCCGCGTTCCGTCAGGTCCTCGCAGTTGCCCAGGACGCCGGCGTGGACCCCGAGGTCCGCCACCTGGCCAACACCCCGGCCGCCCTCTCCCGGCCGGACACCCACTTTGACCTGGTCCGCGTGGGCCTGGGCCTGTACGGGCTGTCCCCGTTCGAAGGACAAACCCCGGCCGAGCTCGGTCTGCGCCCGGCCATGACGGTCCGCACTGTGGTTTCGCACTGCAAGGACGTGCCCGCCGGGCAGGGCGTTTCCTACGGCCTGAATTACCGCACGGACGGCGTCAGCACCCTCGGGCTCATCCCGCTGGGCTACGCCGACGGCGTGCCGCGCATTGCCACCGGCGGTCCGGTCCGGGTCGAGGGCGTGAACTATCCGGTCGTAGGGCGCATCGCGATGGACCAGATGGTGATCGACCTCGGCCCCCGCCATGTGGCGGCCGGAGGCCCGAGCATCCTCGGGGCCGAGGCGGTGCTGTTCGGCGACGGCGCCGACGGCGGACCCACGGCCGATGACTGGGCCAGGGCTGCCGGCACCAACAACTACGAGATCGTCACCAGGATCAGCCCCCGGGTGCCGCGCCGCTACCTCAACGAAGAACCCTCCGCCGGCGAAGAGCGGCCGTGAGCGGGCCCGCGTGGGAACGGAGCCTTGAGGTCCGGACGGCGGCGCAGACGCACGCGCTCGCCGCGGCCCTCGGCGCCGTGCTGGAAACGGGCGACCTGCTGGTCCTGACCGGCGAACTGGGTGCGGGCAAGACCACCTTCACGCAGGGGCTGGGGGAAGGACTGGGCGTGCGGGCAGGCATCATTTCGCCGACCTTTGTCCTGGTGCGGATCCACCCCAATCTGCCCGGAGGACCCCGGCCGGGCGGGCCGGACCTGGTGCATGTGGACGCCTACCGGCTGGAGTCGGCCGCCGAAATCGATGACATCGATCTCGAAAACACCATGGACAGCGCCGTGACGGTGGTCGAATGGGGCCGCGGCCGGGTTGAGCACCTGAGCGACAGCCGGCTTGAGGTGGAACTCCACCGGCCGCGCGGGGGCGCCGCGGGCATAGGCGCCGCGGGCATGCCCGCCGTGGCCCAGCCCGCCGGGGCACCGCGCGCGGCGGCCGATTCCGCTGCCGATCCCGGCGTGCTGGATTTCGACACGGACGACGACGACGAGCCGCGGTCCGTGGTGATCCGCGGCTTCGGCCCGCGCTGGGCCGAAGCGCCGGCGCTGCCCGGCGTCGTCGAGCCCGTGCCCGCCAGCGGATCCGGGCCCGCCACCGCACCCGTGCCCGTCACCGCACCCGGACCCGTCACCGCACCCGGGCCCGCCACCGCACCCGGGCCCGCCACCGAGCCCGTGCCCGAGACCACGCCCCAGACCCCGGAACGGAACTCCTGATGCTGATCCTCGCCATCGACACCTCGGCCGTCGCCAGCGCCGCGCTGGTCTCCGATGACGCGCCGGAATCCGTGCTCGCCAGCTTCGCCACCGCAGACACGCGCACCCACGCGGAGGTCCTGGCCCCGGGGATCGACGAGCTCCTGGCCGAGGCCGGCGTCAGCGGCCGCGACGTCGACGCAATCGTCACCGGCGTCGGCCCCGGACCGTTCACGGGACTGCGTTCCGGGATCGTCACCGCCCGCACCCTCGCCTTTGTCTGGGGCAAGCCGCTGTACGGCGTCATGAGCCTGGACGCGATCGCCCTGGAAGTAGCCGAATCCACCGACTCGGCCGCGGAGTTCATTGTCGCCACCGATGCGCGCCGCAAGGAAGTGTACTGGGCCCGGTATACCCTCTCCGATGCCCAGCTGCCGCACCTGGCGGACGGGCCGCACGTGGGATTCGCCGCGGATCTGCCGGACCTGCCCGTCTACGGTGCCGGGGCCGGAATCTACTCCGACGTCGTCAAGGCGGTCACCGAATTCAGCACCCGGCAGCCGGAGGCCCTCTCGCTGGGCCAGTTCGCGCTCGCCCGGCTCGCAGCGGGGGAACAGCTCCTGGACTCCACCCCCCTGTACCTGCGCGAATCCGACGCCCAGGTGCCCGGACCAAGGAAGCGTGCCCTGTGAGCCCGGAACGCGCCGCGCCGCGCAGGCTGCCCGGCGGGGTTACCCTGCGGGACATGGACGCCGCGGACATCCCCGCCGTCCACGCGCTGGAACGCCGGCTCTTTCCCGTGGATGCCTGGCCGCTGCAGATGTTCCACGACGAGCTGGCGCAGACGGACACCCGCCGCTACCTCGTGGCGGAGGTCCACGGAGGGATCGTGGGCTACGCCGGACTCATGTGCATCGAACCGATCTCGGACGTCCAGACCATCGCCGTGGTGCCCGAGCAGGAAGGAAAGGGCATCGGCTCTGCCCTGCTCACCGAGCTGATCGTGGAGAGCCGACGCCGCCGCGCCCAGGACGTGCTGCTGGAGGTCAGGGCGGACAACCCCCGCGCCCAGGAGCTCTACCGACGCTTCGGCTTCGAACAGATCCACGTCCGGCCCCGCTATTACCGCGACGGCGTCGACGCCCTGATCATGCGGCTCCAGCTGCCCCGCGAACCACTTAGCCCCCAGCCAGAGGAAGCAGGCCGACCATGAACCGCACCCAGCCGCTCGTGCTCGGCATCGAGTCCTCCTGTGACGAAACCGGCGTCGGCATCGTCCGGGGGACCGCTCTGCTGACGAACACCGTCTCGTCCTCCATGGACGAACACGTCCGCTTCGGCGGGGTGATTCCCGAGATCGCCTCCCGGGCCCACCTCGACGCGTTCGTCCCCACCCTCGAGGAGGCCCTCGCCGAGGCGGACGTAACGCTCGCGGACATCGACGCGATCGCCGTCACCTCCGGGCCGGGCCTGGCGGGGGCCCTCATGGTGGGGGTGTGCGCGGCCAAGGCGCTCGCCGTCGCCACCGGAAAACCCCTCTACGCCATCAACCACCTGGTCGCGCATGTCGGCGTCGGACTCCTGCAACAGCGCGCCGGCACAATGACGCTGTCCGGCAACGCGACGCCGTCCGGCGCGCCGTCGCCGCAAACCCCGCCGCACGCCCTGCCGGAGAACATGGGCGCGCTGCTGGTGTCCGGCGGCCACACCGAGATCCTGCGGATCCGGAGCATTACGGACGACGTCGAGCTGCTGGGCTCCACGATCGACGACGCAGCCGGCGAAGCGTATGACAAGGTGGCGCGGCTCCTGGGCCTGGGCTACCCGGGCGGTCCGGCGATCGACAAACTCGCGCGCACCGGCAACGCCAAGGCCATCCGGTTCCCGCGCGGCCTCACCCAGCCCAAGTACATGGGGACCGCCGAGGCGCCCGGGCCGCACCGCTACGACTGGTCCTTCAGCGGGCTCAAGACCGCCGTCGCCCGCTGCGTTGAACAGTTCGAGGCCAGCGGCGAGGAGGTCCCCGTGGCGGACATCGCCGCGGCCTTCCAGGAAGCCGTGGTGGACGTCATTACCTCCAAAGCGGTGCTCGCCTGCCGCGAAAACGGGATCACGGAGGTCCTTCTGGGTGGAGGCGTCGCCGCCAACTCGCGGCTGCGCCAGCTCACCGAGCAACGCTGCAGTGCCGCCGGGATCCGGCTGACGGTGCCGCCGCTGCCGCTGTGCACCGACAACGGCGCGATGGTGGCGGCCCTCGGGGCCCAACTGGTCATGGCCGGAGTGGAACCGAGCGGAATCGGTTTTGCCCCGGACTCCTCGATGCCGGTCACCACAGTCTCCGCCTGAGGCCTCGACCGCCTAAAGCCGGGTCCGGCCTAAAGCCTGGTCCGGGCGAATCTGAGTCCGCCTCCGTGGAGGCTGTAACAGTCCGGAGCTAGGCGTCCGGCCCCTGCCGCATCTGCTTGACCAGATCCAGGACGACCGCGCGCAGGTCCCCGCCGTGCTCGGCGGCGACCCGGCGTTGGCGCTCGTAGCCGGCGCCGCGCTCGATGATCTTCTCGACGTCGGCCAGTTCGGCGCTGCAGCCGAGCTTCGCCGCCACGGGCTCAAGCCGCTTGAGTGTCTCGCGCAGGTGCTCGGTGACGAGCTGCTCGTTGCCTTCGGCGTCGAGGATGATGATTGCGTCCAGGCCGTACCGGGCCGCGCGCCACTTGTTTTCCTGGACGTGCCACGGCGGCATGGTGGGAATGGTGCCGCCGTTCTCCAGCGTGGTGGAAAATTCGTCGACCAGGCACTGCGTCAATGCCGCGATCGCCCCGACGTCCTCGAGGGTCGCCAGGCCGTCGCAAATGCGCATCTCGATGGTGCCGAGGGCCGGAACGGGGCGGATGTCCCACCGGATCTCGGAGAGGGTGTCGATCACACCGGTGGTGAACATGTCCTGCACGTAGGACTCGTAGTCCTCCCAGCTGGCGAACTGGAACGGCAGCCCGGCGGTGGGCAGCTGCTGGAACATGAGGGCGCGGTGCGAGGCGTAGCCGGTGTCCTCGCCGCCCCAAAACGGGCTGGACGCGGAGAGCGCCTGGAAGTGCGGGAAGTAATTGACCAGGCCGTCCAGAACCGGAAGGACCTTGTCCCGGCTGTCCAGTCCGACGTGCACGTGGACGCCGTAAATGACCATCTGCCGGCCCCACCACTGGGTCCGGTCAATGAGCTTGGCGTAGCGTTCCTTGTCCGTGACGGGCTGGAGCTGTGGCGGGCTGAAGGGATGGCTTCCGGCACAAAAGATCTCCACGCCCATGGGATCGGTAACGTCCCGGACGGCCGCGAGCGAGCTGCTCAGGTCCGCTTTGGCTTCCGCGACGGTGGTGCAGATGCCCGTGACGAGCTCCACGGTGTTGAGCAGCAGTTCCTGCTTGATGTGCGGGTGCTCGTCGTCCTCATTGAGTTCGGGATGCCGGGCAGCGACTCCGCGGAGCACCTGGTTCGCCACGGAGGCCAGCTCACCGGTTTCGGCGTCGACGAGCGCCAGCTCCCATTCCACGCCAAGAGTCGACTGCCTGGATGAAGCGAACTCGATCTTCATGTGGTCCCTTCACTGTTTTGCTGTCACTGGCCGCGGTCCTGGTGGGAAATGCGCTGGCAAACACCCTCGGACGTGCCACCGGCGGTGGCACGTGACATTTCCCATCAAGGCGCCGGGCGGGCGGCTGACAGGGCTACGGGTGGTCCAAGTCTAGTGCAGGGGCGCCGCCGCGACGCGTGTCATAGTTACCGCTGGTGCGTGAGTGTATTCACAAAGTGGCTGGTCAGCGACGGTTCATGTTACGACATGGGGCCGGCGGCCGGGGGGTGACCGGACCCGTCCTGGCGTTTAATGGAGCTGTGCCCATTCTGAACAAAGACATGACCCTGTGTATCTCGCTCTCGGCCCGGCCCAGCAACAACGGGACGCGCTTCCACAACCACTTGTACGAACAGCTGGGCCTGAACTGGATCTATAAGGCCTTCGCCCCCACCGATCTCGCCCAGGCAATCGCCGGCGTGCGCGGTCTCGGCATCCGGGGCTGCGCGGTGTCCATGCCCTACAAGGAGGACGTGATCGCCCTCGTTGACGTCATGGACCCGTCGGCGAAGGCCATCGATTCGGTCAACACCATCGTCAACGACGGCGGCCGGCTCACGGCCTACAACACCGACTACACGGCCATCGAGCAGCTCCTGCACAGCAACGCCGTCCCCACGGACTACTCGGTGCTGGTCCTGGGCTCCGGCGGCATGGCCAAAGCCACTGTGGCCGCGCTGCGGGATGCCGGCTTCAAAGACGTGACCGTCGTGGCCCGCAACGAAGACTCCGGCCGCGCCCTGGCCGAACAGTACGGCTTCACCTGGAGCGCGGAACTGGGCTCCAGGGAGTCCGGCACCGGCACGGCCGACCTGCTCATCAACGTCACACCGGTCGGCATGGCCGGCGGACCGGACGCGGCGGCGCTGTCCTTCCCGCAGGAGGCCATCGACGCCGCGAAGGTGGTGTTCGACGTCGTCGCCCTCCCGGCCGAGACGCCTCTCATCAAGGCCGCCCGCGCGGCCGGCAAGACCGTGATCACGGGAGCCGAGGTAGCCACGATCCAGGCGCTGGAGCAGTTTGTGCTCTACACCGGGATCCGGCCCACGGACGAACAGATCAGGTCCGCCGAGGAGTTCATGCGGGCCCAGTAGCCCAATAGTGCAATAGGCCGGCGGCCCGGCCGCTTAGCCCCGGGATCCTGCTCGGGCGGTGCCTAGACGGGCTCCACCGAGATGGCCACCCGGTCCTCGCCGATCCTGGTGAGGACCAGGGTGGCTGATTTCTTGCCCTTGTGCTTTGCGCTTCCGCCGGCCAGGAGTTGCTTGCGCAGTTCTTCCGGTGTGACGGCCGTGCCGCGCTTCTTGATATCCAGGACGCCGATCCCTTCGTCCTTGACCCATGACTTGAGCGCTTTGACGTTGAACGGCATCACGTCGAGGACCTTGTAGGCCTTGGCGAACGGGGTGTCCCGCAGGTCCGGGGCACAGATGTAGGCGATGTGCTCGTCCACGAGGTGCCCGCCCAGCTGGAGGGCGACGTCGGCCACCAGCCCGGCGCGGATCACCGCTCCATCGGGCTCGTACAGATAGCCCTCCACGGGTCCCACGGGCGCCACCGGGCCGCCGTCGAAGTCCTCGCCGCTGGTGAGTTCGGCCGCACCCTGCGGGCCGAGCAGGAGGGCTGCGCGCCGCACGCCGGGACGCCGCACCGCGTTGAACCACAGGGCCACCTCGGTCACGTCCCCGCCGACGGAGACCCACTGGGCCTCGCAATCCGCGGGCACGGAATCGTGCGGCATGCCCGGCCCCATCTTCACTCCGACGGCGCGGCCGGAGCCGGCCAGCGACGCCACGAAGGACAGGGGAGGGGAGAAATCCTCCGGATCCCAGATCCGTTTGGTGCCCGACGTGGACGTGGTGCGCCGGGCCGGGTCCAGCCAGACGCCGTCGACCCCCTCGAGCGACACCAAGGTGGCATCCGCATGGACCACGGTGGCATTGCGGAACGGGATCAGGTTCATCGTGGCGCAGGCGGCCGTGGCCTCGTCCATTTCCACTGCGGTGACCATCAGGTCCAGGGACGCCAGGGCCATCGCATCCGCTCCGAGCCCGCAGCCGAGATCCGCGACGTGGCCGATCCCGGCCTCCGCGAACCGCTGCGCGTGCCGCGCCGCCACCGTGAGCCGGGTGGCCTGCTCCAGGCCGGCTTTGGTAAAGATCATCTGCCGCGCGAACTCCCCGAACTTGGCCTCGGCCTTGGTCCGCAGCCGGGACTGCGTGAGGACCGCCGAGACCATTTCGGGGGAGTGGCCGGCCTTGCGCAACGCCGCGGTGAGGCGGAAGGCCTCGTCCTCACGGTACGGGCCCAGCGACGCCAGCAGCTCCCAGCCCTCGGGCGTGAGGATCGGGGCAATATGTTCCTGCGGTGCGTCAGTCATGCCATCCAGCGTAGTTGAGCTCCGCGGGCACGCTGTGACCGGACCGCGGGGGCTAGGCTTGACGGCATGGAAGACAGCGGGACAGGCGACAGCATCGCAGAGGACACAGCCGGGCAAGACACAGCCGGGAACGACTACTCCGGGCAGGGGCGCCGGCGCCCGCAGGGTCTCGCAAGCTACGCCCGGCCGGCGCTGATCGCCGGCGCCGTGATCGCCGTCGTGTGCATTGCCCTTTTGGTGATCATTTTCTTCCTCGACTCCTTCAACGCCACCGTGTATTCCGTCGGTGGCAAGAACGTCCAGGACGCCACGGACGAGGCCCGGGCCATCCGCGACACCTACGCCGCTGCCCGGCTCGGCGGCATCATCTTCCTCATCGCAGGCATCCTGCTGGCCGCCGCCGGCGCCGTGCTGATGTACCGACACCGCAACGACGAGGGCCAGGACGTGGACGAAGACGACGGCGAGGACGTGGACTTCGAAGACCTCGCAGGCCAGTAGGCGCGGGCCCGCAAGGCCCGATCGTCCATGGGACATGCCCAGCACCCGGCATCAGGAGTGGGCATGTCCTCCCGGGCAGCCCGCACCCGTGGGGCATGTCCAGCGCTCAGCCCGGGCAGAGAGCATGATCCCCAAGTGCCCACCGGACGCCGCGAAAATTGGGCATGTCCCGCCGTGGAAATGTTCACCCGGAACGAATTTCTGGCACTCGCCTTGACCGAGTGCTAACCATTTACATAGAGTCGTCATTAGCACTCTCCCTAGGAGGGTGCTAACACATGAAGCGCGTTCCGCCAGGCACGCTGCCGGCACCGCGACGACGGTCTGCGCGCCTGGGCATCACCGCTTCATAGTCCACGAATTTGCTGACGAAAAGGAGAGGTCCGAGTGTCGGTCTCTATTAAGCCTCTTGAGGATCGTATTGTTGTCCGCCCGCTCGAAGCCGAGCAGACCACGGCTTCCGGCCTGGTTATCCCGGACTCCGCACAGGAGAAGCCGCAGGAAGGCGAAGTTGTTGCAGTAGGCCCCGGCCGCTTTGATGACAACGGCAACCGCGTTCCCATTGACGTTGCCGTTGGCGACGTCGTCATCTACTCCAAGTACGGTGGAACCGAAGTCAAGACCGGCGGCACCGAGTACCTCGTGCTCTCCGCCCGCGACGTTCTGGCGATCGTCGTAAAGTAACTCTCTTGGACCCCCGCGCAGCCGATCCTTTCGCATTGAATGGATCAGTTGCGCGGGGTTCTGTCTTGAAAGGACAAAACCATGGCAAAGCAGCTTGCGTTTAACGACGCTGCCCGCCGGTCGCTTGAAGCCGGCATCGATAAGCTCGCCAACACCGTCAAGGTCACGCTGGGCCCGCGCGGCCGCAACGTCGTACTGGACAAAAAGTGGGGCGCCCCCACGATCACCAACGATGGCGTGACCATCGCCCGTGAAATCGAGCTGGATGACCCCTACGAGAACCTTGGCGCGCAGCTTGCCAAGGAGGTCGCCACCAAGACCAACGATGTTGCCGGTGACGGCACCACCACCGCCACCGTCCTGGCCCAGGCCCTGGTCAAGGAAGGCCTGCGCAACGTAGCGGCAGGCGCCGCACCGGGCGAGATCAAGCGCGGCATCGAGGTTTCGGTCGAGGCCGTCGCCGCCCGGCTGCTGGAGAACGCGCGCCCGGTTGAGGGCACGCAGGTTGCCAACGTTGCCGCAATCTCCGCCCAGAGCGACGAGGTCGGCGAGCTGCTGGCCGAGGCGTTCGGCAAGGTCGGCAAGGATGGTGTGATCACCATCGAGGAATCCTCCACCACGCAGACCGAGCTGGTCCTCACCGAGGGCATGCAGTTCGACAAGGGCTACCTGTCCCCGTACTTCGTCACCGACGCGGAACGCCAGGAGGCCGTCCTCGAGGACGCCCTGATCCTGATCAACCAGGGCAAGATCTCCTCGGTGCAGGACTTCCTGCCCCTGCTGGAAAAGGCGCTGCAGAGCTCCAAGCCGCTCTTCATCATTGCCGAAGACGTCGAGGGCGAGGCCCTGTCCACGCTCATCGTCAACCGCATCCGCGGGACGCTGAACGTCGTCGCCGTCAAGGCGCCGGGCTTCGGTGACCGCCGCAAGGCCATGCTCCAGGACATCGCGACCCTCACCGGTGCGCAGGTTGTCTCCCCGGAGCTGGGCCTGAGCCTGGACACCGTTGGCCTCGAGGTGCTGGGCACCGCACGCCGCATCACGATCACCAAGGACAACACCACAATCGTCGACGGCGCCGGTTCGGCCGAGGACGTCGCCGCCCGTGTTGCCCAGCTGCGCGCCGAGCTGACCCGCACCGATTCGGACTGGGACAAGGAAAAGCTGCAGGAACGCCTGGCCAAGCTGGCCGGCGGCATCGGTGTCATCAAGGTCGGCGCTGCCACCGAGGTTGAGCTGAAGGAAAAGAAGCACCGCATCGAGGACGCCGTGTCCTCGACCCGCGCTGCCCTCGAAGAAGGCATCGTGGCCGGCGGCGGTTCCGCCCTCATCCACGCGCTGAAGGCGCTCGACGAGGACGCTGCCGTCCAGGCCCTCGAAGGTGACGCGGCTGCGGCCGTCGGCATCGTCCGCCGCGCCCTGGTCCAGCCGCTGCGCTGGATCGCCCAGAACGCCGGCTTCGACGGCTATGTCGTGGCTGCCAAGGTGGCCGAATCCGCCGTAAACCAGGGCTTCAACGCCAAGTCCGGCGAATACGAAGACCTGATCGCCGCCGGCGTCATCGACCCCGTGAAGGTGACGCGTGCGGCTCTGCGCAACGCGGCCTCCATCGCGGCGCTGGTCCTCACCACGGAAACCCTCGTGGTGGAGAAGCCGGCTGACGAAGACGAGCACGCAGGCCACAGGCACTAGGTTCTGCCCGCAAAGGGGACGGCCCGGCATCTTGCCGGGCCGTCCTTTTTTTCTGCCCTTTTCTCCCGCCGCCCTACCGCCGCCGGACGCACGTCTGCTGCATACCCGCCGCGGTTCTGCCGGGATTCTGGCGGCAAATTGCCCGGATTCCGGCGCCTTGACCAGGCAGGCGCCGCACCGGCGCCGAGAATTCACTGGAAACTCACACCCTGGCGTGCCTCAATGGAGATCGGTGGTGCTGCGACGATTGGCCATCAAAATTACGTTTTGGTAACATGGACGCTTTGGTTATCTGGTTGAGGGGTTGTTCTATGACACAGCAAAGAACCTCGCCCCTGCCTGCCCGCAATAGTGCCGCGCACAGGGCCAGCCCCGCCGCACCCAAGGCCGGCCGAAAATCCACATTCAGGCCAGAAATCCAAGGACTCCGGTCCCTGGCCGTGCTGATGGTCATGAGCTACCACATCTGGCTGGGCCGGGTCTCCGGCGGCGTGGACGTGTTCTTGCTGATCTCGGCCTTCCTCATGACGCTGCAGTTCGTCGGCCGCTACGAGCAGGGCCGGCCCATGGCTTTGCTCAAGCATTGGCTGCACCTTTTCCGGCGCCTGATTCCGGCTGCCGTCACCGTCATTGTGGCCGTACTCGCCGCAAGTATTCTGTTCCTGCCCCGGACCCGCTGGCTGGAAGTCATCAACCAGGGCTGGGCCTCCCTGTTCTACGCCGAGAACTGGCTCCTGCAATCCGAAGCCACGAACTACTACGCCTCGGACCACAGCCAGGCCAGCCCCTTCCAGCACTTCTGGTCCCTCTCGATCCAGGGGCAGGTCTTTATCCTGTGGCCGCTCATCTTCGCGGGAGCGGCAATCCTCGCCAAGCACTTCAGGCTCCGCTACCGCGTGCTGCTGTGCTACATATTCGCCCTGATCTTCGTTGTTTCGCTCGTCTACTCAATCGTTTTCACCCAGACGTCCCAGACGGTGGCGTACTTCGATACCTGGGCACGGCTGTGGGAGTTCGCGCTCGGCACCCTGGTGGCCCTGGCCCTTCCCGGCCTGCGGCTTCCCCGGGGCTGGCGCCTGGCCCTTGGCTGGCTGGGCATTGTGGCCATGCTCAGCTGCGGCCTCCTGCTCAATGTCCAGGCGTCCTTCCCCGGGTTCGTGGCCCTCTGGCCCACCCTGGCGGCGGCCTGCGTCATCGCCGCCGGGCAGTCCGGCAGCAAGCTGGGCGTCGACCGGATCCTCAGTTCGAAGCCATTGGTCCGGCTGGGCGACATCTCGTACGCCCTGTACCTGTGGCACTGGCCGGTCCTGGTCATCTCCCTCGCCGCGACGCACCGGGACCGTGCGGGGCCGATCACCGGCGCCGTCATCGTCACCGTGTCGCTGGTGCTCGCCTTTCTCACCACCCGCTTTGTGGAGAAACCCTGGCGGGAATGGAAGTGGCCGGAGGTGCGGCGGCGCCGCGCATTCATTGCCATCGCCGCGGCTGTGGTCACTGCCGTCGTGCCGCTGGCCGGCTGGCAGCTTCAGCTCAACATCGCCACGGCAGCCGCGGCGAGCCAGGCCTGGGCCAATAATCCGGGTGCCCGGTCGTTGGACCCCGCCTACGTCGACGGGGCTGACAAGTCTGCCCCGCTCCTTCCCACCCTCGCCACGGCAGCGGAGGAATGGCCCGAGTACGCGGGCGGCTGTAAAGCGGACGAGAAGGAACTCACCAACGTCTGCAACAACGGCAAGCAGAATCCCACCAAGACCGTGCTGATCATTGGCAACTCGCATGCCCACGTCTGGGCGACCCCGATCCTCACCATGGCCGATAAGTACGGCTGGAGGGTGGAGGCCATCACCAAGGGGTACTGCCCCGTGACGGACCACCAAGCCGCGGAGCTCTCGGAGGGCTGCCTGGACTTCAACAAGGACACCCTCAAGAAGGTGCTCGAGATGAAGCCGGATGTCGTGGTGACAACAAGCACCCGGACTGACCCCGACCCGAGCAACACCGAATTCATGGACCCGGGCTGGGTTCCGCCGATCAAATCCATCAACGACGCCGGCATCCCCGTGGTGGCGCTGCGGGACACCCCCCGCTTGCACGAGGCCGTTCCTGCCTGCCTCGAGAGCAACCCTGACAACTACGCCGCCTGCGGAACGACGACCGCGGAAAACTATCAGGCCGCGTCGCCCGATGCAGCCGTGGCCGGGCAGCTGCCGGCCACCAAGTTTCTGGACTTCAGCCGGTTCTTCTGCCCGGACAAACTCTGCCCGGCCGTGATCGGCAATGTGATGGTCTACAAGGATGACAACCACGTCACCCGGACCTACATGGAGAGCCTCACTCCGTACTTTGAGACCAAGTTCATGGCAGCTACCGGCTGGAACGCCGGGTAACGACCGTACGGTCCTTTGGGACGGCTGACTGACTGACGGGCTGACTGACTGCCGGCACGCGGCCGGCCGCCAGCGCCGGGCCGTCAGCGCCGTGAACGGTCCGCCCGGCGCCGCAGCCGGATTGCGGCGTCCGGGGGCAGCCGCTTGGTCACCAGCCGGTAGAAGATGAGAACCCCGACGGCGGCCACCACGATTCCCAGCAGGTTCAGGAACAGCTGCAGGGCGGAGCCGGCCGCCTTCTGGTACTCGCCCAGGACCAGTGCCACAGCCACGAACCCCGCCGCCGGCACCGTGGTGACCGAGATGAACACCCCGACCAGCGCCGCTGAACGCCGGCTGATGACCGACAGCATCCCGGCTATGCCGGCCAGCACGGCGACGATCAGGGAATACGGGCCCGGGTGGTAAATGAATTCAACCGCTGAACCGCGGTCCAGCGCGTCACGCGGAAACAGCCCGAGCGGCACGGACAGCCATGCGGCCAGGGCGGCAGCCAGCATCGCGACGGGAAAGCCGACGCCGAGGGCCAGCGCCGCGTCGCGTCCGAGCCGGCGCTGGCGCCGGACCAGGGCCACGGCCAGCGCAGCCAGCGGGCCGAACTCCGGGCCCACGGCCATGGCACCGACGATCGCAATGGTGGAGTCCGTCACGATGCCGATGGCCGCCAGCTGGGTCGCCAGGACCAGGAAGGTCAGAAACGTCCACGTCAGGCGCGAATCTTCGCCGGTCTGCCGCGACACCTCGTCCCAGATCACGGCGTCCGCGCCCTCACCCGGTGCCTCCGCCTCCGCCTTGTCGGACCGGTCCGAGAGCACCAGGTCCGGCTCGGTGACCGAAATTGATCCCCGCTGCTGGACATCGAGGACGTGGAGCTTCTCCACGAGCCCCTCCACGGATTCGCGCGCCAGCAGGACCTCGATAACGTCCCCGGGCGGCATGACCGAAGCACCCTTGGCCAGCGCGACTTCCGAGACGCCGACGTGACTTGTACAACTTTCGACAACAACTCCGGACAACTCACCCGGGACACAAATGCGCAGCTGCACGATCACTTAGCGGCCTCCTCAGACTCGTCCAGCCTAGCTTCCGCGCCACGACCGCGCCGGGGCCGGCGCCGCCGGCCGGCTCCGCGGGTGCGCCGTCCGCCGGGCGCGGGAAGGCTGCCGCCAGGGCCGCGGGAAGGCTTCCCGCGGGCGCCGGCGATTGGCCAAGAAAATCACGTTTCGGTAACATTGATGTTTTGGAAACTGGCCGGAAGGGTTATTTGTGTCGAGCGAGCGAACCATCGTGACCCCGCCAAGGGCAGACGCAGGTTCTCCGTCGAGCCGAAAAACAAGCTACCGCCCCGAAGTCCAGGGCCTTCGCGCCCTCGCGGTCCTCATGGTGGTCACCTACCATGTGTGGCTGGGACGGGTCTCCGGCGGCGTAGACATCTTCCTTCTGATTTCGGCATTCCTGATGACGCTCAGCTTCACGCGGAAGGTCGAAAGCGGCGCGCCGCTCCGGCTGCTGAGCCACTGGATGCATCTGCTCAAGCGCCTGCTGCCCGCCGTCGTCGTCGTGGTTCTCGGCGTCCTCGCCGGCACCTGGGCCATCCTGCCGCAAAGCCGCTGGCCCGAGGTCCTTGAGCAGGCCTGGGCCTCCCTGTTGTACCGGCAGAACTGGCTTCTGGCGGACAGCGCCGTGGACTACTACGCCCAGGACCATTCGGGCGCGAGCCCGCTCCAGCACTTCTGGTCACTCTCGATCCAGGGCCAGGTGTTCGTGCTCTGGCCTCTCGTCTTTGCCGGCACGGCACTTCTTTCCCGCCTGCTCCGGCGCGTGTACAGCCGCCGGAACGGCCAGGACCACGTGCTGCTGCACTACCGGTCCCTGCTGGCAGCGGCCTTCGGCGCCATCTTCGCCGTGTCCCTCGCGTACTCGGTTCAACAGACCGCAACGAACCAGGCCCACGCGTACTTCGATACCGGCGCCCGGCTCTGGGAGTTCGCCCTCGGCTCGCTCCTGGCCCTCGCCCTGCCGTACATGAAGCCGGGCAAGATCCTGCGCATCGTACTGGGCTGGGCCGGCCTGGTGGCCATGCTCTCCTGCGGGCTGCTGCTGACCGTGGACCGTTCCTTCCCCGGATTCATCGCGCTGTGGCCCACGCTGGCCGCCGCCGCGATCATCACCGCCGGCCAAAGCGGCAGCCGCTTCGGCGTCGACCGCTTCCTGACCTGGAAACCCCTGGTGGCGCTGGGAGACAACTCCTACGCGCTCTACCTCTGGCACTGGCCGCTGCTGGTCCTGGCCCTCGCCGGGGCGGGCATCACGGCGCCGAACCTGTTCCAGGGGCTGTGCATCGTTGCCGCGTCCGTCGTTCTGGCCGTGCTCACCACCCGCTTCGTCGAGAAGCCGCTGCGCGAATGGCACTGGCCCAAGCGCCGCGCCTGGCGTACCGCCGTCGTGATTGCCGCCTGTGGTGCGCTGCTGGCCGGTCCCGTCGCCGTCTGGCAGAGCCAGCTCGTCGCCGACGAGGCCGAGGCGGCATCCCAGCCCAAGGAGCTGACCCCCGGCGCGGCCGCCCTGGCACCGGAAAACGCCGGCAAACCCACGCCGGAGGCGAGAATCATCCCCGCACCGGCAGCGATGAAGAACGAGTGGGCCGACATTGACGGGCTGTGCACGGACGGAAACGTCCCCAGCGACCCCTTGCTGCAGGGCTGCCTGCAGAACAACAAGCCGGAGAAGGTCACCAAACGGATCGTGGTGCTCGGTGACTCGCATGCCCAGCAGTACATGGCGGCGCTGGGCCCCATTGCGAAGAGCCACGGCTGGGAAGTGGTCACCCTCCTGAAGGGCAACTGCCGCTTCGGCGGGGAATCCCCGGAGCGGGACGCGGACTGCAACGCCTTCAACAGGGCCAGCGCGCAGTACGTACTGGACCACCACCCCGACGCCGTTTTCACGGTTGCGTCCCTGACCCACAAGGAAGCACCGTTCGAGACCGAAGTGCCCCAGTACCTGGAGGGCATCAAACCCTTCACCGACGCCGGCATGGACGTGGTGGGCATCCGCGACAACCCCCGCTTTAACATCAACATGCCCGAGTGCGTCCAGAAGAACGGCGAGGACGCGGCGGAATGCAACGTGCCGGAGCAGGAATCGCTCGCGGGGTCCTCGCCGCTTGACGCCTACCGCGGCCAGGTGCCCAGGCTGCACCTGATGGACATGAGCGATTTCATCTGCGCCAACGGAACCTGCCCCGCTGTGGTGGGCAACGTGTACGTCTACAAGGACGACAACCACCTGACCAAGACCTACGTCCAGACCATGATCCCCATGTTCGAAAAGCGGCTGCTCGCCGCCACCGGCTGGAAATAGGCCGGCCGATCCCGGCGGGGGCGGCCGATCCCGGCTGGGGCGGCCGCAGGGCCGGTTTGGGCGGTCGGGGAGACGTGCGGGCATGGGACGGCTCACATTGAGCCGCACATTACTGCCCCGGAATATGGCTATCGCCGCCAAGGTTCTACTATTTATTCAGGACTTCTGCACAACCTGCTGCACAACCTTCTGCACAGACCAGACCCGTAATGACGGGCTGGTCATCTGTTGCAACCCCTACCCGTGAACCCCGTAACCCAAGGTAAGAGGCGCACTCATGACCCAGCCCGAACACAATCCCTTCGGCTTCATCGGCCTGACGTACGACGACGTCCTGCTCCTGCCCGGCCACACCGACGTGATCCCCTCGGAAGCGGACACGTCCTCCCGGATCTCCAAGCGCATCACGGTCCAGACCCCGCTGCTCTCCGCCGCGATGGACACCGTCACGGAGTCCCGCATGGCCATCGCCATGGCGCGCCAGGGCGGCCTCGGCGTCGTCCACCGCAACCTTTCCATCGCCGACCAGGCCGACCAGGTGGACCGGGTCAAGCGCAGCGAATCCGGCATGATCACCAACCCCCTGACCATCGGCCCCGAGGCCACGCTGGCCGAGCTGGACGACATCTGCGCACGCTACCGCGTCTCCGGTCTCCCGGTGGTGGACGAGGGCAACAGGCTGCTGGGCATCGTCACGAACCGCGACACCCGCTTCGTGCCCGAATCCGACTTCCCGCTGCGGCTGGTCAGCGACGTCATGACCAAGATGCCGCTCGTCACCGGGCACGTCGGCATCAGCCGCGAGGAAGCCTCGCACAAGCTGGCCACGAACAAGATCGAGAAGCTGCCGCTCGTTGACGAGCAGGGCCGGCTCAAGGGCCTGATCACCACCAAGGACTTCACCAAGGCCGAGCAGTACCCGCTCGCCACCAAGGACGACGAAGGCCGCCTGCGCGTCGGCGCGGCGATCGGCTTCTTCGGCGACGGCTGGGAACGCGCCATGACGCTCGTGGACGCCGGCGTGGATGCCCTCTTCGTGGACACCGCTAACGGCCACTCCCAGGGTGTGCTGGAGATGATCCGCCGGCTCAAGTCCGATCCCGTTGCGGCGCACGTGGACATCATCGGCGGCCAGGCAGCCACCCGCGAAGGTGCCCAGGCACTGATCGACGCCGGTGCCGACGGCATCAAGGTCGGCGTCGGTCCCGGGTCCATCTGCACCACCCGCGTGGTTGCCGGTGTGGGCGTCCCGCAGATCACGGCCATCTACGAGTCTGCGAAGGCTGCCATCCCGGCCGGCGTCCCGCTGATCGCCGACGGCGGCCTGCAGTACTCCGGTGACATCGGCAAGGCGCTCGTCGCCGGCGCCGACACCGTGATGCTCGGCTCCCTCCTGGCCGGTTGCGACGAATCACCGGGTGACCTGATTTTCGTCAACGGCAAGCAGTTCAAGAGCTACCGCGGCATGGGCTCCCTTGGGGCCATGCAGACCCGCGGGAAGAACACCTCCTACTCCAAGGACCGCTATTTCCAGGCGGACGTCTCCGGCGACGACAAGCTCATCCCGGAAGGCATCGAGGGCCGGGTCGCGTACCGCGGTCCGTTGTCGTCGGTGGCGTACCAGCTGGTCGGCGGCCTCCGCCAGACCATGTTCTACACGGGCGCACCAACCGTGGCCGAGCTGAAGGCGCGCGGCAAGTTCGTCCGCATCACCCCGGCCGGGCTCAAGGAATCGCACCCGCACGACATCCAGATGACGGTCGAAGCCCCGAACTACGGGTCGCGCTAAGACCCTCTGCCAGAACGGGTGAGCCCGCCGAAACCACAGTTTCGGCGGGCTCACCCCCTTAAGGGGCAGGCTCACCCTTCTTAGGGCGGCTTACGGCGGCCCGTTTCCAGCGGCGGTGCCGCTCACGCCGGCTCCGGGCCGCGGAACTAGGCTGGAGGCATGTCCGAACTCCTGCCGGCACGTGCGCCCAAACGCAAGCTCGCGCTCAAGCCCTACGCCCGCGCCGTGGCGCAGGTGCTGCGGGTCAGCTTCCGGGCCTCGCCCGCCGCCGTCGTCATGAAGGTCCTCGGCTCGCTGATCTCGGCGCTCCTGCCGCTGGTCACGACGTACTTTGCCGCCCTGACCACCACGGCGCTGGCCGCCGCCTACGCGGGCGACGCCGACGCCGGCGGCCAGGCCGTCGTCTACGTCATCATCACCGCGGCACTCGGGCTCTTCTGGGGATCGTTCAGCAGCGTGGACCGCTACATCCAACAGCTCATGAGCTTCCGGGTCGGCGCGATAGTCGGGGATCTCATGTACGAGCGCTTCCTGACCCTGGACTTCTGGCGCTACGACGACAAAGAGACCGTGGACCTGTACGACCGCGCCAAGCGCTTCTCCGATTCCTATGCCCGCGTCCTGGACCGGATCGCCGCCATCTTCACCCAGCTCGTCTCCGTGCTCCTGGCCATCGGCGCGCTGCTGCTGGTCAGCTGGTGGATCGCCGTGATCGTCCTGATCGCGATCGTCCCCAGCGTCTACCTGCAGTTCAAGCTCTCCCGCGAACAGATCGCGCACTGGAACACCCAAGTCGATTCCCGCAGGCAGCGCAGGATGATTGAAACCAACCTCCTGCGCCCGCAGCACATCGCCGAGATGCGGCTCTACGGGATCGTCGGCTACCTCATGGGGCTGCGCTCCCGGCTGCGGGACGCCGACGAAAAGCGCCGGCTGGACTTTCAGAAACGCTACATTCCCAAACAGCTCGCGGCCGATGCCCTGCAGTACGGCGCCGAGGTCGTCTCCCTGATCTGGGTGGTGGGCCAGATCATCGCCCGCGCCCAGCCGGTGGGGCAGTTTCTCTATGTCCAGCAGATTGTCAGCCGCGCCCTGTCCACCGCCAACAACCTCGTCTCCTCGCTCAGCTCGATCGACGAGGACCTGGCGAACCTCAAGGACTACGAGCTCTTCATGGCGCTGCCGGTGCAGTCCGGCCACGCCCCGCCCCTGCTGCAGGCGCCGAAAACGGTGGACCTGCGGGACATCCGCTTCACCTACACCGGCAGCGAACTGGAAGTGATCCGCGGCATTTCGCTGACCATCAGGCAGGGCCAGCACATCGCGATCGTCGGGGAGAACGGTGCCGGCAAGTCMACCCTGATCCGCATCCTGGCCGGGTTGTACCGTCCCGATTCCGGGCAGGTGATGCTCGACGGCGTGGACCTCGCCGCCGTCGACGTCACGTCCTGGCACCGGCACCTGGCGGTGCTCAGCCAGGAGTTCCTCAAATACGAATTCGCCACCGCGGCGGAAAACATCTTCTTCGGCGACGTCGATTCGCCCCGCGATGACGGTCGGGTCCGTCGCTCCGCCGCGGATGCCGAAGCCCTCGAGTTCATCAACAAACTGCCCAACGGCCTGGACAACCATGTCAGCAACTGGATGGAGGACCCGCGCGGTCGGAAGGGTTCCGGCCTTTCCGGCGGGCAGTGGCAGCGCCTGGCGATGGCGCGGAACTTCTACCGCAACGCCTCGTTCATGGTGATGGACGAGCCGACGTCGGCCATCGACGCGCTGGCCGAGCACCGGATCTTCACGAGGCTCTTCGCTGACCGCGCCAGTACCATCATCGCCATCAGCCACCGCCTCGCCACGATCGAGAAGGCTGACGTGGTCTACATGCTCGAGGACGGCAGCATCGTCGAACAGGGCACCCACAAGGAACTCGTGGCGCTCCGCGGCCGCTACTTCCGGATGTTCGAATCCCAGCTGACCGTCCCGGATACCGAGAACGTCAGCGGCGAGTGAGGGGAGGGCCTTCGATGGTGGTCCGCACGCGGGCCAGGCTGGGTCGCGGCGGGACACTGCTGAAACCGAAGCCGACGGCGGGCCGGACGGCGGCGAACGGGGACTGCGCCCACAGCCCCACCACCGCGCGCAGGCCCGAGCCCGTGCCGATCCCGGCAATGTGCCCGTCGAAAATCCACCGCTGCCCGTGGTGCCAAAGCATGACGGACACAGTACGCCGAAGCGGCGCCCCGCGTCGGCTGGGATAACCTAGAGCAGTGACTTACGAGATTGAGATTGGCCGAGGCAAGCGTGGGCGTCGTGCCTACTCCCTGGATGACATTGCGATCGTCCCCAACCGGCGCACACGTGACCCCAAGGACGTCTCCGTCTCCTGGCAGATCGATGCCTACAAGTTCGACATGCCGGTCATCGCGGCGCCGATGGATTCGGCCATGTCGCCGGAAACCGTCATCGCCCTGGGCCGCCTCGGCGGACTCGGCGTGCTCGACCTCGAAGGCCTGTGGACCAGGTACGAGAACCCGCAGTCCGTGCTGGACGAGATCGGGGGCCTCGCGGACGAGACCAACAGTCCCGCCGTCACCCGCCGCATGCAGGAGCTCTACCAGGCGCCGATCCAGCCCGAGCTGATCACCTCGCGCCTCGCCGAGATCCGCGCCGCCGGTATTACGGTGGCCGGCTCCCTGACCCCGCAGCGGACGCAGGAGCACTATAAGACCGTGGTGGCCGCCGGCGTCGACATCTTCGTCATCCGCGGAACCACCGTCTCGGCAGAGCACGTCTCCAAGGACCACGAGCCGCTGAACCTCAAGCAGTTCATCTACGAGCTCGACGTCCCCGTAATCGTCGGCGGAGCGGCCGGCTACACCCCGGCCCTGCACCTGATGCGCACCGGTGCCGCCGGCGTGCTGGTCGGCTTCGGCGGCGGAGCCACCACCACCACCCGCCGCGCCCTGGGCATCCACTCGCCGATGGCCTCGGCCATCTCCGATGTCGCGGCCGCCCGCCGCGACTACATGGACGAGTCCGGCGGACGCTACGTCCATGTGATCGCCGACGGCGGCATGGGATCCTCCGGTGACATCGTCAAGGCCATCGCCATGGGCGCCGACGCCGTGATGCTGGGCAGCGCCTTGGCCCGCGCCGACGAGGCCCCCGGCAAGGGCTGGCACTGGGGCCAGGAAGCCCACCACGTCGAACTGCCCCGCGGCGACAGGGTCAACGTCGGGACAGTGGGGCCGCTCGAAGAGGTCCTGTTTGGGCCGGGACACCACACCAACGGCACCTCCAACCTCATCGGGGCGCTGCGCCGTTCCATGGCAACCACCGGCTACTCGGACCTGAAGGAATTCCAGCGCGTCGACGTCGTCGTCTCGCCGTACGCCGGAAACTGAACGCCACACCGGCCTTTGTTTGGCCCTGCCCATCCGGGAAACTTGGACGTAGTCTGGTGCCCTACGAGGTTTGATCCGGATGGAGGCGTGACATGAACAGTTTTGCCGGCGGTTCTGCCGTGGCCGGAGGTGCCCTTGGGCCTGCGGAACGCGAGGCTTCAATCACTGTGCTCAGGGGCAGCACCGCCCCCGGCAAAGAACTCGACATCCTGATCGTGGGCGGAGGCATCGTGGGCGCCGGCGCCGCCCTCGACGCCGTCACCCGCGGGCTCACCGTAGGCATCGTAGAGGCGAATGACTGGGCCGCGGGGACGTCGTCGCGTTCCTCGAAGCTCATCCATGGTGGCCTCCGGTACCTCGAAATGCTCGACTTCGGCCTGGTCAAGGAGGCACTGCACGAACGCGGCCTCATTCTCTCCGTGCTGGCACCGCACCTGGCCCGGCCGGTCCCGTTCCTGTACCCGCTCCACAAGCCGTTCCTGGAACGGCCCTACGTCGGCGCCGGAATCGCCCTGTACGACGCGATGTCCATCACCGGCGGGCACAGCCGCGGCGTCCCCTTCCACAAACACCTGACTCGGCGCGGAACCCTGCGCGCCGCCCCCAGCCTCAAGGACGACGCCTTCGTCGGGTCCATCCGCTACTACGACGGGCAAGTCGACGACGCCAAGTACGTCGCCAACCTCGTGCGCACCGCGGCGCACTACGGCGCCCACGCGGTCAACCAGATGTCGGTGGTGGACTTCGTGCGCGAAGGCGAGCGCGTGGTCGGCGCCAAGGTGGTCAACCACGAGGACGGCTCCAGCTTCAACATCCGGGCCAAGCAGGTCATCAACGCCACCGGAGTCTGGACCGACGAAACGCAGGCCATGGTGACAGACCGCGGGCAACTCAAGGTGCGGGCCTCCAAAGGCATCCACCTGGTAGTGCCCCGCGACCGGATCCAGTCCACGGTGGGGCTGATCCTGCGGACCGAGAAATCCGTCCTGTTCGTGATCCCCTGGGGCAGGCACTGGATCATCGGGACCACGGATACCGACTGGCACCTCGACAAGGCCCACCCGGCGGCCTCCTCCAAGGACATCGACTACCTGCTGGAGCACGTCAACAAGGTCCTCAAGCGCCCGCTGACCCGCGAGGACGTCGAGGGCGTCTACGCGGGGCTGCGCCCGCTGCTGGCCGGGGAAAGCGATTCCACCGCGAAGCTCTCCCGGGAACACGTGGTGGCCCACCCCGTGCCGGGTCTCGTGGTGGTGGCAGGCGGCAAGTGGACCACCTACCGGGTGATGGCCAAGGATGCCGTCGACGAGGCAACGCGCAGCATGGACGAGCGCGTCCCGCCCAGCTGCACGGAGTCCATCCCCCTGCTGGGGGCGAGCGGCTTCAAGGCCGCATGGAACCAGCGGAACCGGATGGCGGAGGAGACCGGCGTCCACGTGGCCCGGATCGAACACCTGCTCAACCGCTACGGTGCCATGGCTCCGGAGGTGCTGGCGATCATCGCCGGCAGCCCGGAACTGGCCGAGCCCCTGCCGGGCGCGGACGACTATCTGGCCGCCGAAGCCGTCTACGCGGCCACTCACGAGGGCGCCCGGCATGTCCAGGACGTCCTGACCCGCCGCACCCGGATTTCGATTGAGGCGTGGGACCGCGGTGTGTCCGCCGCCCCGGTAGTCGCTAAACTAATGGGAGACGTTCTCGGCTGGAGTGATGCGCAGCGCGAGGGCGAAATCAAGCACTATCTGGCCCGGGTTGATGCCGAGCGCCTGAGCCAGCAGCAGCCGGACGATGAATCCGCCGACGCCGCACGGCTGGGCGTGGAGGACATCGTGCCCCTGCGCTGAGACGCAGCACCGGCCGGCAGTGGAGATTACAACGCTAGTCATTGGACTGCCGGCCGGCGTGCACTGACGCCACTTCGAAGGGACATCTCTTGGCGGAACCACTGGACCGGTACGACGCCGAGCTCACCACGCCCGAGATGGTGATCCTCGAAATGGATGCCACGGACAAGCTCGACGCCACTTCCCAGCTCGCCGAACGCATGCATGCGGCCGGACGAATTTCCGATCTCGAGGGATTCCTCCAACAGGTCAATGCCAGGGAGCACCAGCTCGCCACCGGCCTGCCCGGCGGCGTGGGGCTGCCGCATGCCCGCAGCGAGCTGGTCTCCCAGACCTCCATCGCTGTCGGCATCACGAAGTACGGCAGGGCGCTGGACTTCGGGGCGGCGGACGGCCCGGCCACTGTGATTCTGCTCATCGCCACTCCGGCGAGTTCCTTTTCCGATCACCTCGAAGTGCTTGCGACGCTGGCACGCTCACTGTCGAAGGAGTCCTTCCGCGAGTCGCTGCGCCGCGCCTACGACGCTGAAGTGATCGCCGAACTCATCAATTCCAGCCTGGTGTTCTTCGACCACTGAGATTGGGGCAGGCCCTTTCGTGTCGACTCCGTCGCCACGCAGGGACCCGGCTGCCCCACTCTGGGCAGGCCTTTCGTGTCGACTCCGTCGCCACGCAGGGACCCGGCTGCCCCACTCTGGGCAGGGCCTTTCGTGTCGACTCCGTCGCCACGCAGGGACCCGGCTGCCCCACTCTGGTCAGGCCCAACTGCTGCCCCGTTTCGCTGTTCTACACAGGGACGAAGTACGGTTAAGAGGTGCTGAAAACTGCCCTCAAACCCCGCTGGATCGCAGGACTCGTGTTCGCGATCGCCATTTCCGGGGTCTTTGTGCTGCTCAGCCAGTGGCAGTTTGGCCGTTCAACGCAGGCGGAAGCCCCAGTCTCCACCACAACAGAGGAGACGCGCCCGCTCACCTCGGTCCTGCAACCCGGGGGGTTCTTCCCCGGATCGGTGGCTGACCAGATGGTCTCCGCCACCGGCAGCTACGACCCCCAGAAGCAGGTCTTGGTCCCGGGACGGCTCAACGACGGGGCGAAGGGCTACTGGATCGTTTCCGCTTTCGCCGTCAAGGATGCCCCGGCCCTGTTGGGCCGCGGGGCCACGCCGCAGACCTGGATTCCGGTCGCGCGCGGCTGGGTCGCGGATCCCGCGGACGCCGTGGCGCCGCCGCCGGGCACCATCGAACTGACCGGACGGCTCCTTCCGTCCGAGTCCCCGCTGCCGCAAACCGATCCCGGGCCCGGCCGCGCCAGCGCCGTCTCAGTCGCCGAACTCATCAACGACTGGAACATCAGCAGCTACCCGGGCTTTGTCGCGGCGAGCACCGAACTGGCCGGCGGCACCGACGTCGGGGCCTCAGCCACCGGCGACGTCAAACCCCTCCGGATCGGCCCGCAGCCGCCCGTGCAGCAGGTCAACTGGCTAAACCTCTTCTATTCCGTGGAATGGGTGGTCTTCGCCGGCTTCGCGTTGTTCATCTGGTGGCGGCTCGTCAAGGACGACTACCGCCGGGACCTCGAAGACGAGCTCGACGAGGAACTCGCCGGGGACGAACCACCGGCCCAACACCCCACGGCCCAACACACGGCCGAACAGGCCACCGACCCGCATCCCACAGCCCCCCACCCCACAGACCCGAGAGTGCAATCATGATCGAGCCCCAGCCCGCCATCCAGCCGCAGACAACCAACGGCACGGGGAAAACCGGCAAGAAGCGCCGCTTCGGCGGCACCGAGGCCCAAATCCGGTCCGCCCTGAAGTTCTACAAGGTGCTCGCCTACCTGACAGGTTCGATGCTGCTGCTGCTGTGTGCCGAACTGGTCGCCCGGTACGGCTTCGGGCAGTACCTCTACGCCGGCGGCACCAACGCCATCACCGGCCAGCCGTTCGGCCTCGGATTTGCCGACGCCGAGCCGCCAGGGGTGATCGGGGGCGTCAACCTCTCCGTCGCGGTCCTGATCGTGCACGGCTGGATGTACGTCGTGTACCTCATTTCCAACTTCCGGCTGTGGTCCCTCATGCGCTGGCCGTTCACCAAGCTGGTGGTTATGGCCTTGGGCGGCGTGGTGCCGTTCCTGTCCTTCTTCGTTGAGAAGAAGTTCCACGCGGAGGTCGAGGCCGAACTCGCCGCCAACCCGCAGGCACCCCAGCGGTACTGAACCCCGGCGGCTCTAAACAGCGTCACGACGCCGGCAGCCGCCGTCGGGCGTGTGAGTTCGCTTACCTCCGCCCTCGATTCGGGGCCCGCGCCGGCTTCTCAATGTGCGGGCGGGCAGCGGCGCAAAGTAGGCTAGTGGGGTGACTACTCCCTCTGCATCCCAGACGTCCCACAGGCCCGTTCTGGTTGTTGACTACGGTGCCCAGTACGCGCAGCTGATTGCCCGCCGCGTCCGGGAAGCGAATGTGTATTCGGAAGTGGTTCCGCATACCTACAGCACCGAGCAGCTGCTGGCTAAGAACCCCTCCGCGATCATCCTCTCGGGCGGCCCCTCGAGCGTCTACGCCGACGGCGCGCCCAGCGTCGGCGCTGACCTCTTCGAGGCCGGTGTCCCGGTCTTCGGCATCTGCTACGGCTTCCAGGCCATGGCCAACGCCCTCGGCGGCAAGGTGGCCCAGACGGGGCTCCGCGAATACGGCGCCACCGAGACCACCACCCTGGGGGAGGGCCGCTCCATCCTGGCCGGCATGCCCCAGCACCAGAGCACCTGGATGAGCCACGGCGACTCCGTCCATGAAGCCCCCGAGGGCTTTGAGGTCCTCGCGACGACGGCGGGCGCCGACGTCGCCGCGTTCGCCAACGAGGACAAGCGCCTTTACGGTGTCCAGTGGCACCCCGAGGTCAAGCACTCGGCCTACGGCCAGCAGGTCCTGGAAAACTTCCTCTTCAGGGGCGCGGGGCTGGAACCGAACTGGACCACCGGCAATATTCTGGAAGAACAGGTCCAGCGCATCCGCGAACAGATCGGCGACTCCAAGGTCATCTGCGGCCTTTCCGGCGGCGTCGACTCGGCAGTGGCCGCCGCCCTGGTCCAGCGCGCAGTCGGCGACCAGCTGACCTGCGTTTTCGTAGACCACGGGCTGTTGCGCGAGGGCGAGGCCGAACAGGTCGAACGTGACTTCGTGGCCGCCACCGGCGTCAAGCTCTATGTCGCCAACGAGCAGGAGCGCTTCCTGAACGCACTTGCCGGCGTCAGCGATCCCGAGACCAAGCGCAAGATCATCGGCCGCGAATTCATCCGCGCCTTCGAGGAAGCCGAACTGGCGATCATCGCCGAAGCCGCGGCGCACGGTGAAAAGATCAAGTTCCTCGTCCAGGGCACCCTGTACCCCGACGTCGTCGAATCCGGCGGCGGCGAAGGTGCGGCCAACATCAAGAGCCACCACAACGTGGGCGGGCTGCCCGAGGACCTGCAGTTTGAACTCGTTGAACCGCTGCGCGCCCTGTTCAAGGACGAGGTCCGCGCCGTGGGCGCGCAGCTCGGCCTGCCGCAGGAAATCGTCGGACGCCAGCCCTTCCCCGGACCGGGCCTCGGCATCAGGATCGTCGGCGATGTCACCAAGGAACGCCTGGACCTGCTCCGCAAGGCCGACGCGATCGCCCGCGCCGAGCTGACCGCCGCCGGACTGGATGACGAAGTGTGGCAGATGCCCGTGGTGCTGCTGGCGGACGTCCGCAGTGTCGGCGTCCAGGGCGACGGCCGCACCTACGGACACCCCATTGTCCTGCGCCCGGTGTCTTCCGAGGACGCCATGACCGCCGACTGGTCGCGGCTGCCCTACGATCTCCTGGCCCGGATTTCCAACCGGATCACGAACGAGGTGGACGGCGTCAACCGCGTGGTGCTGGATGTGACCAGCAAGCCGCCGGGAACCATCGAGTGGGAATAGCAATGTGAATGGCCGGCCTTTCGAGGCCGGCCATTTCATTTTGTTCCTGACAATTCGAGCCGAATTTCGCACCGCCCAGTGTTGCGGCCCCGCACGTGCCGGGGATTCGGGCTACCCTCGAAAGCATGCCGGTATGGTCCAAGGCGTCCCGCGCCAGCCAGACAACCGCGAGCACCCACAACGCGGCCAGGGAAAGCGCGGACGCAACACAGACGAGCGTTGATACGTCGAACGCGCTAGAGTCGAGCCCGCCACGGTCCGGCGCAGAGAAATCGAGCACAGAAAAGAAGGCAGCAGTGTCAGTTGGTCAAGGCCACCCCGAGGGCTCCGAGGAGTTCAGGAAATGGCTGTCGGAGCTCAAGCCCGTCACCGGAGCAGATACCATGCTGCGCTTCACCAAAACGCCTGAAGGCTCGATCGACCTGACCCATGCCCATCCGTCCGGGCTTGCCCAGCTGATGGCAGGCCGGCGCACCCGGCTCTCGACGTTGATCCGCGACCGCCAGCAGTATGTTGTTGCGGCCAGGGCATCGCGGAACCTGCGCTCCAAGATTTTCGAACTCGCCAATGACCGCGGCATCGACGCGGGGTATTTCTCCGCCGGCACGGTCGTCTGGACGTCCGCAGTCGGGGGTAAGCCGCAACGGATCTCGGCCCCGGTCATGCTCACCGCCATTTCCCTCACGGTGCGCCCCGGCGAGGACGACTACGAACTTCAACTGACGGAACAGGCGCAGATCAACCCGGCGCTGGTTCGGCACCTCAAGTCAGTCCATGGGATCGTCTTTGACGTCAACGCGGTCACGCGGATGGCGTACAGCACGGCCCGTTATGACCCCCAGCCGGTTCTGGACCGTCTTGGCACCCTGGTCCAGCCGATCCACGGCGCGGAAGTCGAGCACAACCTGCTCGTCTCCACCTTTGCGGACCTCTCCGGCAACCTGGATGATCCGTGGATCAACCAGAACAACCCCCTTGTCACCGCGCTGGCACGGTCCGGTTCCGGCGAACGGGTCGACGTGCCCGCGCTTGAGCCCGGCCGCTTCCCCAGTACGGATGAGCGGGACCCGGCCGAGGAGCTTTTGCTGCTCGACGCCGACACGGACCAGCAGTATGTCATCGACGCCGTCCGGGCGGGTGACTCGCTGGTGGTCAGCAGCCCGCCGGGCACCGGCCAGACCCAAACCGTCATCAACACCATCGGCGCCCTCGTGGACGAGGGCAAGTCCGTCCTGGTGGTGGGTGACCGGCGTGCCAGCCTCGCCGAGATCTCCGCGCAGCTGGACGGCCTTGGCCTGGATTCGGTGCTCTTGCAGCTCACCGGCAACGCCAGCCCGCTGCAGCTCAAGGGCCAGCTGGTCCGGGCGATCGTCCGCAACGAGAAGTCTCTCCAGCCGCAGCTGAGCAACCTGCACGCCACACTGACCGGGCACCGCCACGCCCTGATGGACCACGTCGCATCCCTGCACAATGTCCGGGCCCGCTGGGGCTGCTCGCCGTACGAGGCCATGCAGTCGCTGGCAGAACTGACCTCCATCCAGCCGGCGCCGGCCACGACGGTCCGGCTCAAGCGCAGCGTGCTGGACAACATCCGGGACCGCGAGGAGCTCGCCGGCCGGCTCCGCCGCGCCGCCGAGCTCGGCAGCTTCAGCCGCGCGTCGACCACCAGCCCCTGGCACGGCGCGCGTCTGCTCACCCGCAAGGAAACGCAGGAAGCGCAGAACGTTGCCCAGTCCGTGGCGGAGAAACTGCCCTTGCTGCGCGGGCGCATGGACGCCGTGGCGGAACACGCAGAGATCCGGCTCGGCGGGACGTTCGCCGAATGGGGCGAGCAGATCGAACTTCTCGTGGCCGTCCGCGAAAGCCTGGACAAGTTCACTCCCGACATCTTTGACCGGCCGGTCCATGACCTGATCTCCGCCACGGCGTCCTCCGCCTGGCGCCGGGAACGCGGGATCGAGATGCCGTCCATGCAGCGCTCGCGCCTGCGCCGGGTGGCCAAGGAATATGTCCGGCCCGGCGTGCACATCGCGGACCTGCACAGTTCCCTGGTCCTCGTGCAGGAGCAGCGCGCCGCCTGGTCCGGCTACGCCACCACGCAGCGGCACCCGGCCGTGCCGTCCGGGCTGGGCGAAATCACGGGCCTGTACCGGGAGCTCGCAGCGGAACTGGCTGAACTCGGCCAGGCGGTCAAGCACACCGCCGCCGGCGGCGATGTGGATCGCGCGCCGTACGATGAACTCCTGCCCCGGGTGCGGCGGCTCGTCGCCGACACCGCGACCCTGGAAACCCTGCCCGAGCGCACCCTGCTGGTCGAAAGCATGCGTGAGCACGGCCTCGGCGAGCTCCTCGCTGACCTTGCAGAGCGCGAGGTTCCGGAGGGGTCGGTGACCGCCGAGCTGGAGCTGGCCTGGTGGCAGTCGGCCCTGGAAGCCATGATCAGCGGCGATGACTACCTCGCCATGTCCGACGGCGACGCCCTGCGCCAGCTTGAGGCGGAGTACCGGCTCGCGGACAATGCCCATATCGCCAGTGGTGCTGCCCGGCTGCGGTGGAACCTGTCCGAGCGGTGGCGTACGGCAATCGCGGCGTACCCCCGCCAGGCCGAGCTGTTGCGCAGCCTGCTCAAGGACGGCCGGGTGACCCTGGCAGCCCTGAGCGGCCAGGCGCAGGAGCTGCTGCCCACCCTTGTCCCGGTATGGTCCGTCAGCCCCTATCTCCTGACGGGCCTCCTGCCGATCGAGCAGACCTTCGACGCCGTCGTGATCCTCGACGCGGAGACGACTTCGCTGCAGGCAGTCCTTCCGGCCATCGCCCGGTCCCGGCAGGTCATCGCCTTCGGCGACGAACAGGTCGCCAGCCCCCGGACCTTTACCGTGGGCGTCGAACGGCTCGCGGCCGGGGAGAGCTCCTCCCAAAGCGTTGAGAGCTCGTACCGGGCACTCTCCGCTGTGCTTCCGGTCTGGAACCTGAGGACCGTGTACCGTGCGGTCGATGAAGACCTGGTGCGCCAGCTCAGCAAGGGTTTCTACGCCGGGGAACTTTCCCGGCTCCCTGAGGGGCAATCCGCCACGGGCCTTGACCGCACCCTCAGCGTGGAGTACCTGCCCGACGGCACGGGGCTGCCCAGCGCTGACCACGACGGCGTTGAATCGGTTGTTGCCGAGGTGAACCGTGCGGTGGAGCTCGTCTTCGAGCACGCCCGGCTCCGGCCGCGGACCTCGCTGGCCGTGGTGACCGGCAGCCTTCGCCACGCCGCCCGAATCGGCGAGGCCATCAGGGCGCAGCTGCCCAACTACCCTATGCTCGGCAGCTTCTTCACGGCGGGGGACGAGTCCTTCCGCGTGGTGGATCTGGAACGGGCCCAGGGCCTGGTCCGCGACCACGTCATTTTTTCCCCGGGCTATGGCCGCACCCCGCATGGGCGCACCCTCCACAGCCTCGGGCCGCTCTCCGCCGACGGCGGCCGGGCCAAATTCGCGCTGGCGATGACGCGAGCCCGCCGGTCCCTGCACGTGCTCAGTTGCTTCCGCCCCGAAGACCTCGATGTCAGCCGCCTCAGCCACGGCGCCGTGGACTTCTATGAACTGCTGGACCGTGAGATCGCGGGCAATACAGATCTTGGCAGCCCCGCGTCCCGGGCCGCGGCCAGCGAGCAGGCGCTCGGCGCCGATCCGCTCGTGGCCGACCTGGGCGACCGGCTCCGGGCACGTGGGGCACGGGTATGGCACCAGTACGACGGCGTCCTGAACATGGTGGCGGCCGCCGATCCGATGACCACGATCGGCCAGGACGATGCTGATATTCCCCGTCCGGTAGCAATCGAGTCAGATGGCACCGGCCACTACCGGCGGATGAGCGTCCGGGAACGCAGCAGGCTCCGGCCGCAGCTCCTGGAGCGGCTTGGCTGGCGCTACATGCCACTATGGACCATAGAGGTCTTCACAGATCCCTCGGCCTGTGCCGATCGGATTGGCGGCTACCTCGGGTTGGAGAAACCTGCCGTGTCCGGCCGGCTCCGGACATCGCACGGGTTCTTCGATGACGACATCGACCACCTGGCGATTGACCAGGCGCGGGCCGCTGAGTACCACGTGGCGGACGAACCCGCGGGGCAGGTATTTCGAGGCCGCGGAACTGCGGGCCAGGACTACCGCCGGCAGGAACCAGCAACAGGAATGACAGGCAATTCAGGCAGTAAGGAGGCCGGCGGCATGAGTGCGGACGGCGACATCCGAGACAACACCGGCGCCAAGAGGGACGACGCGACCAGCGCCACTGAGCCCAAGACCGCTGAGCCCAAGACCGCTGAGCCGAAGTCCGGCGAGTTGACCGGTGACGGGCCGGACCAGGAAACGGCGAAGGAGCCGTCCCGCCGTTCGGAGGCGCCGGCCACGGTCCCCGAAGGCGTGCTGCCGAACAAGGCGGCGGAAGATGACCCCCGGCGCTGGGGTGACCAGCCTGACAATTACGATCACGACGCATGGCTCCAGGAGCAGAAGCCACCGCACTGGGGCTGACGTTGTGTGGCCGGCACCGCGGAGCCTGCGGTGCCGGCATCACCCGGCGGACGGGCTGCCCGGGGCCCAGCGCGGCGCGCTGCCCAGGCCTAGCCCGGCGCGGCCGCCACAAGGACGAAGAACAGCTTGCCTTGGGTAGAGGCGCCCGCCAGTCTGCGTGCCTGGTCGGCCGCCGCTGCCACGACTATCAGCCCGTCCGTCTCCGCGGTGGCGGGCCACGGCGAAGCATTGCCGCCCTGCACTGACGTCCAGAGCACCGGAACGGCTTCGGCCAGGATTTGGCTTTCGCCGGGTTGGTCAAAGCCGTTGCCGCCGGTGAGCACCACGTTGACGAGCTGCCCGGGGGAGACCAGCTGGATGGAGGCCGGATCCGCCATCCTGAGCGGCACGGCCGCAGAGCCGGGCGGGCTTCCCGCGAGCAGGCCCGGGCCAAGGATCTGGGCATCGGTGAGGAGTTGGCCCTGGCGCAGCGGTGCGGCCAGTTGTTTTCCCTCGAACGCGGTCTCGCTGCCGGGGTTGCCGGCAGGCACGAGGCCCGGCGGGACACTGATGCTGCTGACATCGCCGGGTTCCAGGGTCTTTCCGGCGGGAAGATCCGCCGCTGCGGCGAAAGCAACCACCGTGGCAGTGGGCGCGGGAGCTAGCTGCTGAACCGTGAGGCCGGCCGGGATGCAGAACAGGAGGGCCGCGATAAGTCGCCGGTTCCCGTTCATCCAGCCGCGCAGGCGGCGCCGTGACGGACGGCGGCCGGGAGGCCGTTGCCGGCGGGTCTTCGCCGGGCCCCGGCTCCGGAACGGGCGGCCCGCCGCGGACAACGTGGCGGCGGGAAGGTTGGCGGCGCGGATCCCGGCGCGTGCCCAGCGGCCGGAGCCTTCGACGGGCGTGGGGAGGGACGGCAGGGACGACGCCGTGGAGGGTGCCCCGGACGAAGGGGTGGATGACGTCCAGGGCCAAGGCGGGGAAACCGCGCTGAGTGAAAGGGCCATGCCGTCACGCTACGGACCCGGGAGCATCGACGGGAGCCGCAGAACCGCCTATGTGGACAATGGCCACCGGCCCAAGGATTACGCTGACTCAGCCAGCAGAGGCCCACCTGACGGGCCGGCGCCGAACAGGCCGGCGTCTGACGGGCCCGCCCTAAGCAGGCGGGTGTCCTGCTAGAGCGCGGGGGCGGGTGCGGGGGTGGCCGCAGGAGCTGCAGGAGCCGGGGAAACCGTGCTGCCCTTGGCGTCGCGGGAATCGGTCCGGTAGAAGCCGGAGCCCTTGAACACTACGCCGACGCTGTTGAACTTCTTGCGCAGCGTGCCCTGGCACTCGGGGCAGGACGTCAGGGAGTTGTCGCTGAACGACTGCACGATCTCGAAGGCATGGCTGCAGTCCTTGCAGGCGTATGCATACGTGGGCACTGGAAATCCTCACTCTGGGGCAAACGAGCAGGTCCCGTGCTGCCGAGCCGGAATCACTGCCGATATGCCTATCGACCGGTTCCGCCCTTAGCAGTCGCAGGGCCTGAGTGCCAATTCTATCACCTTGGCAGGAACCCACATCAGCCGGGGCGGCATCAGCCGAGCCGGATGATCCCGCCCGGGGTCAGCGCCACGTCGACCTTCCGGTCGAACGACTCGGCGGGAATGCTGCCCGCGGGCAGCACCTCCGTGTCATAGACGACGGCCGCAGTCGGCAACGCGACAGCGTCGGACGCTGCGCCGGACGCGGGGGACATGGCGGCCAGGGCGGCAAGGAACTTGTCGTAGTAGCCGCCGCCTTGTCCGATGCGGTTGCCCGAGAAATCCACGGCGGTGGCCGGGAGGATGACTGCCGTGGCGTCGCGCATTACGGCGGTGCTGTGGCGTTCTCCGACAGGCTCCTGGATGGGGGCGTATCGGCTGCGTACAAACCCGGACTGCGGAGTCCAATACACCCAGCTGAGCGAGATATCGGGTTCGCACACCGGAAGCAGCACCCGGTGCCCGGCAACGGTCAGGGCCGTCAACAGCGGCAGCGTGGGCGGTTCGGCGCCCACACCGAGGTACACCGCGAAGATGCCTTGGCGGCCGCGGGCCTGCCCGGAGGCCCACTCGAGCCCGTGGCGGGCGATGCCCGCCGCGGCAGCATCCTGTGCGGCCGGCGGGAGTGCGGAACGCTTCGCCCTGTGGCTGGAGCGTATTTCCTCTTTAGACGCCAAGCTGGCCTGTCCTCTGCCTCTTCCGGCCGCCAGGTGTCGGGAGGGCCTGCCGGGCGGTTCGAATAAAAATTACGCAATGATTGGTCCCTCCGTTAGATTAGTCGAGTGAATACACTGAACGCTTCCGTCCGTAAGGCCGTCATCCCCGCCGCGGGCCTTGGTACCAGGTTTCTTCCGGCCACTAAGGCCATGCCCAAGGAAATGCTGCCTGTAGTTGACAAGCCGGCCATCCAGTACGTCGTTGAGGAGGCCGTGAATGTTGGCCTGAACGACATCCTGATGATCACGGGCCGCAACAAGCGGGCGTTGGAGGACCACTTCGACCGCGTCCCGGCGCTGGAGTCCACCCTCAAGGCGAAGGGTGACACGGCGAAGCTCGAGTCCATCCAGGCCGCCAGCAACCTAGGGGACATTCACTATGTCCGCCAGGGCGATCCCATGGGCCTTGGCCACGCCGTCCTCCGGGCCAAGCAGCACGTCGGGCAGGAGCCGTTCGCCGTCCTCCTGGGCGATGACCTCATCGATGCCCGCGATGAGCTGCTCAGCACCATGATCGAAGTCCAGGCCAAGACCGGCGGGTCGGTGATCGCCCTGATCGAGGTGGATCCGTCCCAGATCAGTGCCTACGGCTGCGCCGACGTTGAGGCAATCGTTGGTGAGGACTACGTCCGCGTCAATCAGCTCGTGGAGAAGCCCGACGTCGAGGACGCCCCGTCCAACCTCGCCGTGATTGGCCGCTACGTGTTGCACCCGGCCGTCTTTGAAGTGCTTGAGCGCACCGCGCCCGGCCGTGGCGGAGAAATCCAGCTCACGGACGCGCTGCAGGAGCTCTCGGCCGGCACCGGCGAGGGCTACGGCGTGTACGGCGTCGTCTTCCGCGGCCGCCGCTACGACACCGGCGACAAGCTCAGCTACCTCAAGGCCTGCGTACAGCTCGCCTGCGACAGTGAGGACCTCGGCCCGGGTCTGCGCGAATGGCTGCCCGGCTTCGCGTCCAGCCTGGCCCCCAGCCTCGCAAAGTAACTCCCGTGGGGGGCAGCTTCACCTGGCCGGTGACCCTGGAGAGTGGCGAGATCGTGTTGCGCCCGATCCGGTACCGGGACCGCAAGGAGTGGACAGCACTCCGGTCCCGTAACTGCGAGTGGCTGGCCCCCTGGGAGGCGTCAAACCCGGTCCCCGGCGGCGGCCTGCCGGACTACCGGCAGATGGTGCGTTCGCTCAAGGCCCAGGCCGCGCAGGCCACTGCCCTGCCCTTCGTGATCGCGGAATGGACGCCCGGCCACCAGGCACCGGTGATCGTGGGGCAGTTGACTGTGTCCTCGATCGTGTGGGGATCGGCCATGATGGCGACGCTTGGCTATTGGGTCGACAAGGAACGGGCCGGGCGGGGAATCGCCCCGACCGCCGTGGCCATGGCAACGGACTATTGCTTTGGCACCCTTGGGCTGCACCGCATGGAGATCAACATCAGGCCGGAGAACGCGCCGAGCCTGCGGGTGGTGGAGAAACTTGGGTTTCGCGACGAGGGATTCCGGCCCAGGTTCCTGCACATCAACGGCGAATGGGCGGACCACCGGACCTTCGCGCTCACGGCTGAGGAAGTGCCGGAAGGCCTCCTCGCACGGTGGCTGAGGACGCGCCAGGCCTGAACCTGTGACGCCGCCTGACCATCCACGGTGCCCCGGCGCCGGCCACTGGCCGGCGCGCGCGACACACCCCTGACAATGCGGGGCAGCACCCCATATACCTCATACGGTTTTGAGTGTGGACTTCCCTCTTAGCAGCTCTGTGATCCTTGTCATTGCTGTTGCGCTCTGGATCGTGTGGGTGGCGCCTTACGTTCTCCGGAACGGGCGCCACCAGCTGCAGCCTGCAGGCGAATTCCTGGCGGACGTCATGGACATGGAACCAGCAGATCCACATGCGGGGAAGGTTATGAAAATGACAGCGCAGCAGGAGAAACCCATGACCAGCACCCAGCGCGCAGTACCGGCCGGCGGCACCGCAGGCCATGGTCCAAGTAGCGGGGCGGCGGCCGGAAGGAACCCGAATTCTGCAGCGGCCTCCCCGGCGTTCCGGATTCGTTGGGGACGGCTGGTGCTGGCGGTAGCCGGCCTCCTGGCCCTCCTCACAGGAGTGGTATCCGCGGCCCTTCGACTTTTCGGTATTGGTTCCGGCTGGCTCCCCGTGACGGCCCTGCTGGGCGCCGTCGCCGCCGTGGCGCTGCTCCGCCGCCTCGCTGTCCGCGACCGCCGGCGGAAGATGAACGCCGCATTCCGTGCCGCCATGGGCAGCCCGGAACGCACTACTGCGCGGCCTTCCGCGCCCGAACAGGTCCCCGCCCTTCCTGCCGGCCGTCCCGCTGCCCGGCCGGAAAGCCCGCTCTTCGACGCCGAGGCGGACCGGGTCACTCCCAAGCCTGCACCGAAGCCGTTGACCGCACTGGAGCTCCGCCAGGCCGCCCTCGCCGAAGCGGCAGCCTCGGGGGATACCTCGGCGGCTTTGGCAGCCGAAACTGCGGCGGCCGCGGAGGGCTCCAGCTGGGAGCCCGTCGATGTTCCCAAGCCCACCTACGTCGAAGCGGCGAAGGCCGAACGCGCAGCCCCCATGCCGCTCGACCTGCCTGAAGCGCCGAAAGCCGTCGGGAAGCCGTCTCTCAAGCAGGGCGCGCGGCCGGCCGCATCCGATCCGCGGGCCGCGGACGATTCCGAGTCAAAGCAGCTCAGCAAGGCCCAGAGTGCTTTGAGCAACCTGGACGATGTCCTCCAGCGGCGACGCGCCTGATCCGCTCCGTTCCTCCGGAGATTTCGCCCCGGGCAGCCAGCGATGGCTGCCCGGGGTTTTCATTTCCCCGGGGCGTCGCGGGCGGGCTTCGTTGCGGTAGCCTCGGGTCATGACAAGGATCTGTGTCGCCGGCGGAACCGGCCAAGTAGGCCGTGAAGTGGTGCGCAGGGCTGTCGATGCCGGGCACTCGGTGGCCGTCCTCAGCCGCAACCAGCCGGCGGCCGGCACTGCCGCCAACATCAGCGGCGCGGAATACTTCCGCGCGGACGTGACGACGGGAGAAGGTGTCGCGGCCGCCCTGGCCGGTGCCGACGTCGTGATCGATTGCCTGGAGGGACGCTCCGGGACGGCGCGCAAGAACTTCGCCGACGGCGGCGCGCGTCTTCTGGCCGCCGCTCGGGATGGGGGTACGGCGAGGGCCGTCATGCTGTCCATCGTGAACTGTGGTCGCAGTAAGGCAGCCTTCTACCGGTCGAAGGCTGCCAAAGAACACGTCTACGAGCTGTCCGGACTGGAGACAGTGGTGGTCCGGGCCACCCAGTTTCATTCGTTGCTGGCAATGATGTTCGGCGCCGGCTCGAGAGTGCGGATCATCCCCGTGGTGCGAGGCGCCCGGTTCCAGCCGGTGTCGCCGGCCGACGCGGCCGCGGTGCTCCTGGAAACCGCACTGGAACGGGGGCCGGTTCCAGCTGCGGGACCGCGGCACCGGGTGCTGAACCTCGGCGGCCCGGAATCCAAGGACATGGCCGACTTTGCCCGGGAGTGGCAGCGGGCCACGGGCGTCAAGGGCCAACTGGTGCGCCTACCGCTGCCCGGCGCGACGGGCCGCTATTTGCGCGAGGGGCTAAACCTGGTGCCGGAGGCGCGACACGGCAACGAGACATTCCGGGGCTGGCTGGAAAACAGCGCAGATAGTTTGTAGCCTAGGGACACCGGCAACGCCGTTCCCTCAGGACCGGCGTTGCTTCGGGGCTATAGCTCAGTTGGTAGAGCGCTTCGTTCGCATCGAAGAGGTCAGGAGTTCGAATCTCCTTAGCTCCACAGTTTGCAGGGGTTTTTGAACCCTTGAATGATGAAATAAGCACTTTGCCAGGTGAAATCACTAAGAGCGCCTCGCCGAAAGGTGCGGTGCCGTCACCGGAACCGAATACGTCAACAAGTTATTGTCAAGGAAGCCGCCCCCGGGTCGATTTCGCGTGCTAGGTTAGCGGCAAAGCCGCGGCGATTGCCAGCAGCTTCCGTACTCTTGGGGGAGAGTGACGATGATCGCGAACAACAGGCAGCTCATCAATCTCATGGCCGGCGCCGATCCGGTTTTTCTTGCCGGCCGATTCGCTACCGACTTTTCGGCAGCCCGGGGTCTGGAGGGGGAGCGGGGCACTTTCCGGTACTTCGGGGGAGGCTATTGGGACATCAGGATTGACGGAGGCCCTGCGTTCCAGTTGACCCCTCACGGATCGAGAGTCGTCCAGGCCAACGGGTCGGCCGAAGATGGCCCGGTCATGACAAGCCCGCGGCTCCGACCGCCGTGGTCCCTGGTGCTGCCCTGTCATTCGACATCGACCGGACCGAACCCACGGATGAGGACCTGGCGGAGCTGGAATCTTTGAAATCCAGTGTCCAGAACTTTCCCGGAACGACCTGAGCCGGAAGATAAGGGATCGTCGTGACGGAAACATCCGCGGTGAAGCCCGCCACCCCCGGCGAACGTCGCGACGGACAGGCCAAAACCGACGCATGATTAACGCATGAGAGGGTCAATGATCGACGCGCTCCGGACCGGACTCCGCAGCCCGCATTTCTCTTGGGGGACAACTTGAATTCACGCATCACCGGCCTGCTGTTCACCGCGGCACTGACGGGGGTCCTGCTCACTGCCGCGGCGTGCGCCGTCCCGCAGGCGAGCACGGAGCCGAACGCCACGTCTCTGAGCGCGCCGGCCACTACTGTGGAGCCCTCGCCCAGTGCCGCAGCCACAACAGCGGCAACCCTCACCCCGGCAGTCAGTGAGACGGCGGCGGCGCCTGCTCCGGAGACCCGACAGTCTGCACCGATGCAGACGTTCACGTTTCCGGACGGCCACATTTCCTTCACCCACCCGGCCGGCTGGACGGTCACGGTCAAGCCCGGTCCGGTAAACAACGCTGAAGAGCAGAAGATCTCCTTCGAGGCGACCATCTCGGACGAGTCGGGCGCAGAATTGGCCCGCGTTTACAGCGGTAAGTACGGCGACGGCGCCGCGGGTCCGGCCAAGCGGACCGTCCTGGACCACAGCCCCGTGTCAGGAATCACGGACAAGTCAGGGGAAACCGCGCAGTTCGGCTTTGCCTACGATGAGGACCTGGCGGGCGGTCTCCACTACTTCATGGATGTCCGGGAAGCTCACGAGTTCCTGGCACATGACGGCAGCTCCGGGTCCAACCAGATCGCGCTGCCCGACAGGGTCATGAACGCTTACGTCGTCCTCACTGATTCGCCGTCCACACTGGCCTTTCCAACGACGGCCGCCGCGAAAGCCTGGATGGACACCGGACGGTACGCCCAGCTCAAAACGATGCTGCTCAGCCTGAAATACGCGTAGCCGGATCAGATCCCGGCGTTCCGACCTGGCACCGTCGGGGTCGTCTTGCATGCTCCAGGCGACGCCATGGTGCATGATTACCCCCGTGAAAAGAGGAGCAACATGACATCCACAGCGATCAGGACCCGGACGGCGTCGGACGTCAATCTGCACGTCGGCGCACCGGGACCCGCCGTGGCCATCGAAGCGGCGGCGCTCCTCAACGAATCCCTGGGCTCTGGATTCATCCGCCCTTCCGAGCTGGCTGAACTCACGGCAGGCCACGGGGGAGTCCTCATCCGCGCCCGCAACCGGCCCGGCCAGCTCTTCGGCGCGGCCACGGCCCGCCTCCTGGGCCGGGAAGACGTCAATGCGCTGCAGGACCTTCTGAGCGGTGCCGGCGTCGAGGCCAGCCTGGACGGGCACCAGGTCGGTGAGCTGAAGTCCATTGTCGTCTTGCCCGCAGCCCGCGGGATGGGCCTCGGTACCACCATGCTTGCGGCCAGTCTCGATTTTCTGAAGGCCTGCGGTTGCCGCTATGTTGTGTCCGCGTCGTGGGTCTCGGCCGATCCACAGCAATCTTCTCTCGGGATGCTGGAACGGGCCGGATTCGCGCAGATGGCCACCATTGCGGCCTTCTGGGCGGACGACCAGAAGGCGGGCGGTTACCTGTGCCCCGAGTGCGGCGCCGAGTGCGTCTGCGCGGCCATCATCCTCGTGCTGCCACTCGAGGACTGGCCGGTGGGCCCCGGTGGCACGTGACCTAACTCGCGGGGGCTGCCGTGGCGACTGGTTGTCAGGCCTGCTGGATGACCTGTTGGTCGGCCGTCAGAGCCTCGGGCGGCCGGGCGCCAACGCCGAACAGGGCCGGCGGCCGCTAGAGCTCTTCCTTGGCGAGGGCCGTGGTGCCGGGAGGTGTCGGCCGTCCGAGGCGCATGTCGAGTCTGGCGCGCAGCCTTGCGGCGGTGACCTGAACCCGGTGCTGCGGGACGGGCGCTTTGTGGGAAGCCTTCGCGGAAACGAGCGGCCCGCCGTCCGTTATTTCCGCAAGCCCGTTCACGGACTTCCACGCGATGTCCAGGAGTTCAAGCTCTTCGTTCCGTGCCAGCTCGCTGCCGGCGAGCACATCCAGCGCTGCCAGCCCTAGGGCTTTGATGTCCTCGTCCTCGTCCAGGGCACGTTCCAGTGCCCATTGTGTCCGTTTCCACCACTCGGCCCGGTCGTCGGAGATGGCCTTCTGGCGCAGTGTCTGCCAGGCCATAAGCGCTCCAACTGCCGCCGCTATGAGTACCGCAATAGGGGCAAGCGCGGCAACGATCTGCCACCACTCGGCCGGACTTGAGTGGAGAAGGACTTCAACTGGAACTGGAGTCGGGGCAGGCGTTGGCGGCATGCGATCAGCCTAAGCCGCAGCCCGGACAGTGTCAGGCGACGAGGCGGGCGCGGCGTGGTTTCGGCGCTCGCGCGCCATCACCGCGGCCACCGGTGTCCGTGGTCTCCCGGTGGGCGCCCCGGCGTGGATGCCGCCCTTGACGGTCCGCTCACCGGCTCTTCCAACCGGCAGCTTGCCCACCGGCTGTTGCCGGAGGAGCCGTTCTGAATATCCCCTCGGGCGGCGCGGAACGTCCCGTCGGCGACGCCCTTCTGGTGCTTCCCACCCGTAAGGATGAACAGGACAGCACGGACAAGTAGCCGCGGTACCCTCCGGTCACAGCGAAGCGTAGAGCCGGCCGAGTGATGTCAGCTGGCCGTTCGTTTCGTAGAGGGCTGACGGGCCCATGGCAGGGTCGCTGGGTTCCCTGGATTTCCACGCAAACCGTTCGACGAAGGGCATCGCACGCATGCCGGCTACCGCAACCTGCATGAAGTATGCGATCTCGCGGGTCGTGTACCTGGACGGATGTGCCGGGGTTGCCGACCAGTCCGCAACCGCAAATTCGGTAACCCAGACCGGCCTTCTATACCTGTGATGCAAGTACCAAACTTTTGCGAGGAAGCTCTCTGGGTTCGGCGAGCCGTAGGAATGCATCGTCATGAAATCGACCCGGAGATTCGCCTGCCGCGCCCTGGCCATGAACTGCTCCAGCCACGGGCTCCTGACACCGACAGTGGCCGGAGATCCCAGCCGCAGGCCGGTGGACTGAAGGTGGGGCCACAACCGGATGGCCTCATCGACAGACATGCTGGCTTGGCCAGGGTGGTCCGGCTCGTTGAAAGCGAGGAGGTGTCTGGTCCTCGTCTGGGGAAGTTGCCTGGCCACGTCGCCAAGGGCGTCCTTTCGGAGCAAAGCATTCGCGCTCCACACCATCGGGACAAAGGCCGGGTTGGTCGTGACGGTATACGCGGATCCCCAGGAGTAGTACCAGTTGGCGTTGAGGCTCCGGATTTGTCTCAATGCCAACGCATCGTCTCCGCCGTGGGCGGCGCCTTTAAGAGCCCTTGGGGCAGAGATGGCCGTCCGGGCAAGGGATGGTGCGGATGGGGCCGGAACCGGTCCTGGGGGTGTGGCGGCGAAACTGGCCCCGGCCGCAGCCGGGGCAGCCAGCATTGCAGTGAGAAATGTCCGGCGATCCATGGATTCCTTCTTCCGAAGCGAAGCGGGCCGATACCAATCCTCAACCGGATGTGACCAAGATCACGCTACGCCACTCTCTCGGCATTTGGAACAGCCGCAACGTGTCGCAATACCGGCGGCTTCGCGTGCGGGGCAAAAGAGTTTTCATGAGATGGTGTGAACATGCGTGATCGGCGCCGTGGCCGCGCCGGCGCAGCCATCTGCGCGGCGGAACCCAAAACGCAAATCAACGGCAAACCAGCAGAAATCCACTGCAGACATCCACAGCAGAATCCCAGTGCAGAAACCCAGTGCAGACGAGGCCACCAACCATGAAGAACATGATCGTGATCGCGATTGCCCTGCTGACGCTTCTGCTGACCGCAGCCTGCTCCGCCTCGCCGAATCCCGAGCCGTCCGCCGGGAGCGCGTCCGCGGGCCTGCCGGCGTCGCTTCCCAAACCGGACGCGGCCGAGCAGGAAGCCCTCCTGGCCTCGCTCGCCGCGATTGACCCCCGGCTGCCAAGCGATACGGCAGTCGATAAGGCCCGCAGGCTCTGCGGCCGCCTTCTGGGGCAGTCGCCGGAAGACCAGCTCATCGCCGCCGCAAAAGCGGAGTTCACCGGCGGCGACGTCCCGGCCGTCTCGGACGAGGACGCGCAGCGGGTACTCTCGGCGATCGGGGCCAACGGGTTCTGCCGCTAGCCTTGTTAATAACACGAGGAGAACTATGACCACCCTGAAAGAACGCCTGCACGCCGACGTCGTGAGCCACATGAAGGACCGCAACAAGGTTGCCCTCACCACTGTGCGCAACGTCCTGGGCGAGATCGAAACCCGCGAGAAATCGGGTAAGACGCCAATCGTGCTGGACGACGCACAGGTGACCGCCCTCCTGCAGAAGGAAGCCGCCAAGCGCCGCGACACCGCCCGCATCTACACCGAAGCCGGCGAAGCCGAGCGTGCCGCTGCAGAGATCGCCGAGGCCGAGGTGATCGAAGCCTACCTGCCCAAGCCACTCACCGCAGCCGAAGTCGAGACGATCGTGGACGAGACCATCGCGGCGCTCAAGGCCGACGGGGTCGAGCTGTCCCTGCGTCAGCTGGGAGCAGTGATGAAGCCCGTCACCGCCACGGTGGCCGGACGTTTTGACGGCAAAGCCGTCAGCGAAATCGTCCGCAACCGTCTCGCGCAGCAATGAGCCTGATCCGGCTGCACGACGTCGGCGTCCGTTTCGACAACACACAGATCCTTCGCGAGGCGTTCTTCCGCTTGGAACCCGGGGACCGGGTGGGCCTGATCGGCAAAAACGGCTCGGGGAAGACCTCCATACTCAAGCTCATCCTGGACCAGGTGTCCCCGGACACCGGAACGGTCACCGTGGAGCAGGGAACCAGGGTGGGGTATTTCTCCCAGTTTTCCGAGCTGGACGGCGAGGCGACCATCCTCGAGGTCCTTGACGGACTGTTCGTCCAGATCAAGGCTGCCGAGGCCGAACTGGCAGGCATCGACGCCGCCATTGCGGCAGACCCCGCCGAAGCAGAGCTGGACCGGCTGATCCGGCGTCAGTCCGAGCTGTTCGAGGACATGGACCGTCTCGACGGGTGGGACTACAAACGACGCATCGACACCGTCCTGACCACGCTGGGGTTCAGCGAGGCGCACCGCACGTGCGCGATTGACGAACTCTCCGGCGGGTGGCGCAATCGCGCTGCCTTGGCCAAGATCCTGTTGGAGGGTCCGGACGTATTGCTGCTGGACGAACCCACCAACTACCTCGACGTGGCCGGCGTCGAATGGCTGGAAAACTGGTTCCGCGACTACCGCGGTGCCGCGATCATCGTCTCGCACGACCGGAAGTTCCTCGATGCGGTGGTCAACCGGATTATCGAGGTGGAGAACTTCCATCTGCACGAATACCCGGGAAACTTCGCCGAGTACGTTGTCCAGAAGCAGTTCCGGCTCAAAACACTCGAGGCGCAGTTCGTCCACGAGTCCGAGCTCCTCGCCTTTGAAGCGGAGGGCATCGCCGACCGCCGCGAGGCCGCCAAGGCAGCCAGCCGCGGGCTGGGGAACCAGCTGGCCAAGATCAAGAAGGCACGCACACCCCGGCCCGTCGACCAGATCGTCACCGAGATCTACGGCGGGCTGCACGTGAAGGATGTCCTCTGCCGGGTCGAGGGGCTGGGCAAATCCTATGGCGACAAAGTGTTGTTCGAGGACCTCAGCTTTGAGATCCGCCGTGGCAACAGGATTGTGGTCCTGGGCTCCAACGGCAGTGGCAAGTCCACGCTGCTGAAAGTGCTGACCGGGGAGGAACCGACCGATTCCGGTGATGTGGTCTGGGCCAAGGGGCCCGGTTTTGTTTCGTACAACAAAATGCTGGAAGAGCTCGACGACGCCGACACAGTTTCGCACGCGGTCAACGCGCTGCCGGACAGCCTCGCCTTCAGCGCCACGAAGAAGTCCGTGAACAGATTCCTCGCGATGTTCCAGTTCTCCGAGGCCGACCTCAAACAGAAGATCGGCAACCTATCCGGCGGACAGAAAGCCCGCGTCGCCATGGCTCAGTGCCTGCTGTCCGGTGCCTCGGTGCTGCTCCTGGACGAGCCCACCAACCACCTGGACATGTCCAGCACCCAGGTGATGGAACGGGCACTGCTCCACTTCCCCGGGGCGGTCGTCGTGGTCAGCCACGACCGGTTCTTCACCGAGAAAATCGCCACTCGTCGGCTGGTCTTCGGCAGCGACGGCGCGGAACCCGGCGAGGTCGACGTGCGCGCGGCCTAGCAAACGCAAGATGAACCTTTGCTCAGCGTTGGCTCAGCATTGGCTCAGGTTGTGGCAGAAGCGCGTGAACGGCCGAAACGTGCTGGGTTCTGTCCGGTAACGTGGCGCTGGCTGCCGATGGGGGACCGGCAGCGGTCTCACTCGCCGCGTTGAAAGGTATCTCTCTCATGGCAGGAATCTTCGGCTGGCTTGGTGCGTTGGGCACCACCGGCAAAGCAGTAGTTGTTGCGTCCGTCGTCGTCACCGGCGGCGCAGGCGCCGCAGCCGCTACCGCGACCCCAGATCTTCCGGCTGACCCGACGTCGACCACGACGTCGACCGGCACCGCGACGGCTGAGCCGGACGATCCGGCTCAGTCGACGCCGGGAGCGGACGACCAGGAGTCCGCCGAGTCGGGCGATCCGGCTGGGGCGGAAACTCCCGAAGCCGACGACGAGGAAGCCGATGATCGAGAGTCCGCCGAGTCCGCCGAGTCCGCCGAGTCGGGCGATCCGGCTGGGGCGGAAACTCCCGAAGCCGACGGCCAGGAAGCGGACGATCAGGGCACGGACGGGGCCTCCGACGGCCAGGAAGCGGACGATCAGGGCACGGACCAGGACTCCGACGGCCAGGAAGCGGACGATCAGGGCACGGACGGGGACTCCGACGAGAATGGACCTGCTGCCCCCGCCGCTCCCGAGTCTCCGGCACCCGCCGCTCCGGAGTCTCCGGCACCGGCCGAAGATGATGAGCAGGACTCGGCCGATGCGCCGGAATCCGACGGCTCGCACCAGTGGAATGGCAACAGCGGATGGGCGCACCAGAATGCTAGCGAGCACCGCGCCGCTGGCCAGGCCAACGCCTCCGAGCACCGCGGCGACGCTGAGGACCGCGGAAGCGATCACTCCGGCAAGTCCAAGGAGCACGGCGGCTCCGGCGAACACCGCCACAACAAGTAGCGCGAACAGCTCTGAAACGGCGGCCCGGACCAWTGGTCCGGGCCGCCGTTTCTCTGACTGCGCGAAAATGGGATGCCGCGAATAACGTCACGGCCGGCCGCCTTCAGGGGCGCGACGGTCCGGTCCGCGAGATAATAAGAACATGACCAACCAGGAGCAGGACCGCGACCCGTGGGAGGAGTTCGACCAGCTCAAGCCCGCGGGCCCGGACCGGGTCGCCGGCTACCCCGGCGGGGAACCGCAGGGCTTCGGCTTCCGCACGGGCGTCCGCAGCGCCAAGGTTGCCCTCGGATTTGCCGTCTACTCCCTAGGGCTTGGCAGCATTCTGGTTCTCATCGGGGCCATCGTATTCATTGGCAGCGGGAAGTGGCTGCTGCTCGGGCTCATGGTACTGGCCGAGGTCGTCTTTATCCTGGCGTTCCGGCGGCTTATGGTCCAGGTCCGGGACCGCCGCGCTTCCGGCTAGAGCCAGCCCTTCTTCTTGAAGATGGTGTACATCAGCGCCGCCGTGGCGGCCATGAGCGCGACTGCCATCGGGTAGCCGAACGTCCAGTGCAGTTCCGGCATGTGGTCGAAGTTCATGCCGTACAGTCCGGCCACAAATGTCGGTGCGAAGAGGATCGCGGCCCACGACGAGATCTTCTTGACCTGCTCGTTTTGTTCGGCGCTGGCCTCGTTCTGGCGGTTGGCGGTCAGGGTCCCGTCCAGGGTGAGCGCGTTCTGCAGCAGGTCACGGAAGGAATCGGCGCGGGAGATCAGCCGCTCCACGTGGTCCTCGACGTCGCGGAGGCTGTGCTGCAGTTCCGTGTCCACCCGGTACTTCTCGAAGCCCCGCCGGAGCTGTTGCATCATTGCCGGGAGCGGATGGATGGCGCGCTGGAAATGGATGACTTCCCGGGCGAGTTCGTAGATCCGCCGGGACACCAGCGGGTCGCCGCTGAAGAGCTGGTCCTCGATCTCGTCGATGTCGTTTTCGAGCCCGGCCACCACGGGCCCGTAGTCATCCACCACCTGGTCCATGAGTGCGTACAGGACGGCCTCGGGGCCGTGGCGCAGCAGGTCGGGTCGGTCCTCCAGCCGGCGCCGGACCTGGCCCACGACTTTCGTCTCGGCGTGCCGGACGGTGACCACGAAGTTCCTGCCCGTGAAGATGTGCAGTTCGCCGAACTCCACGGTCTCGGTCTCGTCCAGGTACCGGGCAGGCCGGAGAACAGTGAACAGGTTGTCGTCGTAGCGTTCCAGTTTGGGGCGCTGATGGGCAGAAATTGCATCCTCGACCGCCAGCCCGTGCAGGCCGAATTCCGCCGCCACAGCCGCCATTTCACCGGGCGTGGGCCGGTAGAGCCCGATCCAGGCCATGCCCCCGCGCTCGGTCAGGGTCTCGAAAGTCTGCTCGAGGTTCCGCGGCTCGGCACTGCGTATTCCGTCCACGTAGACGGCGTTGTCGATGATAGTCACCGGGACATTATCCTTTGTTCATCTGGGGTTCGGCGCGATCGGCCCGCCGCGGCGCGGAGCGGCCGGAGGTCAGCGCGTTGCCCTGGGCGAGCCGGCTGATCAAAGGTTCGGTCCGGTAGGGGATATGGGTGTGCAGCGCCAGTACGGTCTCGGTTCGGATGACGCCCTTGATCCGAAGGATCGACCGGAGGGCCGCCTGGAGGTTGTGCGTATCCGTTGCCACCACCCGGCACCAGACGTCGCCGCGCCCGGAGATCTCATGGACTTCCAGGACTTGGGCGATCAGCCGCAGGGCCCCGACGACGCCGTCGAGTTCCCGGTGGTTGACCTCGATCGTCACGAAGGCAACGACGTCGTACCCCACCGCTTCCAGGTCGATTTCGCGGCCGCCGTCGTGCAACACGCCCGAGCGCAGCATGCGCCGCACGCGCGACTGGGCGGTGTTCCGGGCGATGCCCAGGGCATCACTGAGGTCGCCGATCTGGATCCGCGGATCCCGGATCAGCTCCAGCAGAATTTTGAGGTCGGTGGGGTCCAGACTGTTCAAATCATCACTCCGGTTCACGTCAACAGCCCGAGAATGACTGTTTTGATCAATTTTGACACAGAATTTGGCCATGAAGATCATTGGTATTGCATTCTGTAGGTACCAATCTTTCAACCAGGCCGGGCGTTTCCCCCACAACAGGGAAAGCCCGGCCTGCACTTTGCAAGGGCACGGCCATGACAGTCTTCAGTGAACTTCGCATGCGCCCGGCCACAGCTGACCGCTGGGGCTGGGACGCTTCCACCACCGCACGGCTCGTAATGGCCGGCGTCGTGATCTTTACGCTGCTCGTCGGCGCGAATCTGGCGACTCCGCTGTACCCCCTGCTGCAGGCAAAACTGGGAATTACGGCGCTCGACGTCACGGTGGCGTTCTCGGCCTACGTCCTGGCGCTCGTGGCCACCCTGGTCCTGGCCGGTCACTGGTCCGACCACATCGGACGCCGCGCCGCCCTCGTGCTGGCGGTACTGGTGGGCCTGACCGGCGGCTTTGTCTTCGCCACCGCGGACAGCCTCGTGGCGCTCTGCGCCGGGCGCGCGCTGCAGGGCGTCGCCGTGGCGCTCGCCACCGGCGCCAGCTCGGCTGCCCTGCGCGAACTCCTGCCCAGCCGTCCGGAGTGGGCCTCCCGGTTCACGCTCCTGGCCTCGGCCGGGGGCGTCGCGGCCGGTCCCGCGATCGGCGGACTGCTCTCACTCCTGCCGGGCCCGACGACGACCCCGTACTACCTGCACTCCGTCGTCCTCGCGGCCGTGCTGGTGCCCCTCTACCTGCTCAAGGCGCGGCCCGCCATCAGCCTGCATGCCGGACCCCAGCCGCTGCGTGTCCTGGCGCCGCGGCGGCCTTCGGTCTCCAGCGAGGCGCGCGGCGCCTTCTGGCTGGCGTCCTCTGTGGGCTTCCTGAGCTTCACGGTCTTCGGCTTCTGCCTCTCGCTCGCGCCTGGCTATTTCGCCCAGATTGTCCACGCCGACTCACGGCCGCTGATTGGCCTGCTGGCCGGGCTGACGCTGGGCTCCTCGGCCCTGAGCCAGCTGCTGGCCGTCCGGGGCCGGTTCGCCGTGTCCGCCGGGCTGGCCGTCCTGGGCGTCTCCGTCCTGCTGATCGCCGCGGCCGCTGCCTGGAGCAGCCCGTGGCTGCTGATATTGGCCAGCATCACTGCCGGCGTGGGGCAGGGCGTGGCCTTCCGGACCGTCTTCAACGACGTCGCCGGCAAGGTGGAGGCCGCCCGGCACGCCCAGATCATCAGCACCGTCTATGTCATCACGTACCTTGGCAGCGCCTTCCCGGTGATCGGGCTGGGGCTCGCGGCCGGTATGGTCGGGCTGCAGGCCGCCGTCGCCGGTTTCGTCACAGTGTGCGCCGCCGCCGCGCTGACGCTGGCGGCCGTAACGCTGCGGACCGCCCTGCGCCAGCCGGTCTATGTGCGCCAGCAGGTCTAAGTGCGCCGGCAGGTCTAGTGCGCCGGCAAGTGCGCGGTCGGCAACGGGCGCGCCGTCGCCCCGGTTACGGCAACGGGCCGTGGTTGCCCTGGATGTGGTCAAAGACCAGCGTGGTTTCGGTGTGGCCCACTACGGGGTCGGTGGCCAGGTTGTCCAGCACCCAGTCCCGAAGGTCCTCGGTGGTGGCCACGGCGATGTGCAGCAGATAGTCCACTGACCCGGACGTGTGGAAGGTCGAGAGCACTGCCGGGAGCTTGGGCACCCGGGCTGTGAACCGGTCGATCTGCTCGCGGTCGTGGGCCCGGAGCCGGACCGCAATGAGGGCCTGAACCGAGCGTCCGATCGCGGACAGGCTCAGATTGGCCTCGAAGCCCTCGATGATGCCGCGCTCCGACAGGGCGCGGGTGCGCATCAGCGCGGTCGACGGCGCGATCCCCACGAGCTCTGCCAGCTGCTTGTTCGAGATGCGGGCGTCCGCGACGAGGGCAGCGAGCAGGCGCTCGTCGATCGCGTCCAGCGGCTCGCTGGCTCCCGGCCGAACATTCTTCGCACTGCTGCTCACGGATCCTCCTCGTAGTGTGGTCTATTCATCATAAACGGCACTATCCGACAGTTCCATTCACATGCCCTACAAAAGCTCGAATTATTGCCAGATACTTGCGGAATTCAATGGCGAATATTCGTAAGGAGTAAGGGTGCTCTCTCAAGATTCATTGGCGGTCCACGCAGGCCGGAACGGGCTCACGGAACTGGGCGTCCATGCGGTGCCCATCGATTTGTCCACGACGGCACCCCTGCCGTCCGTGCACGACGGAGGCCTTGCCTACGAGCACATGGCCACGGGCGGGTCGCATGTGGAGGGGCAAAGTACCGTGTACCAGCGGCTGTGGAACCCCACGGTGGCACGCTTCGAAGATGGCGTCGCCGTCCTGGAAGGGACCCCCGAGTCTGTCGCCTTCGCCACCGGCATGGCGGCGCTGAGCGCGGTGCTCCTCGCAGTTGTGGCGGCAGGCAAGAAGCACGTTGTCGCCGTGCGGCCTCTTTACGGCGGCAGCGACTACCTGCTCGCCTCCGGCTTCCTCGGCAACGAGGTCACCTTTACGACGCCGGAAGGCGTCCGCGCCGCCCTGCGGCCGGACACCGGCCTGGTGATCCTGGAGACGCCGGCGAACCCGACCCTCGAGCTGGTGGACATCGCCCGCGTGGCTGACGCCGCCGACGGCGTGCCGCTCCTGGTGGACAACACCTTCGCCAGCCCGGTGCTGCAGCAGCCCTTCATGCGCGGTGCCGCCATGGTGCTGCACAGCGCCACGAAGTTCCTCGGCGGCCACGGTGACGCCATGGGCGGCGTGGTGGCCGCCGGCTCTGAATGGGCGGTGCGCCTGCGCCAGATCCGGGCCGTGACCGGCGGAATCCTGACACCGTGGCCGGCCTACCTGCTGCACCGCGGGTTGGCGACGCTGCCTGTGCGTGTCCGCGCCCAGCAGGCCAGCGCTGAAAAGGTCGCGGTTGCCCTGGCCGGGCACGGGCTTGTGAAGCAGGTCTACTACCCGGGACTGGCTGAATGCGACCCGCAGGGCCTTGTGGGCACGCAGATGTCCGGGCCGGGGTCGCTGATGGCCTTCGAGCTCGCCAGCGCCGAGCACGCCGAGCGGATCCCGGCCGCCGTCGGCATGATCACGCACGCCGTCTCCCTCGGCGGGATCGATACCCTCATCCAGCACCCGGCCGGCCTGACCCACCGGCCGGTCGAAGCCGCGGCCAAGCCGCACGCGAGCCTGCTGCGGATCTCGGTGGGGCTGGAGGACCCGGCCGACATCGTCGCCGACCTCGTGCAGGCGATCGAGGCAACCCGGTAGCCGGCGGACCCGGCGCCTAGCCGGAAAGGGCATCTAGCCGGTTACTGTGGCTCCGCCGCCGGCGGCTTCGGTTCCGCGCGCCGCTCCGGTTGCGGACGCGGGCGCAGGATGCGCGACGGCGGTGATTGCCGCCGTCGCGCCGGCCAGTCCGATGACTGTCAGGGCAAGGGCCGTCCAGCCGAACCGCTGGAAGATCAGGCCGCCGGCCCAGCCAAGCACGCTGGAGCCGAGGTAGTAGGCGAGGTTGTACAGTGAGGCTGCCTGCGCCCGGCCCGTCGTGGCGATCAGTCCGGTCCAGCCGGAACCGATGCTGTGGGCCGCGAAGAAGCCGCCCGTGAACAGCAGCAATCCCACCAGGATCGGGACCAGCAGCTCCGTGAGCGTCAGCGCCAGGCCGCCCGCCATCAGTACGGTGCCGGCGATCAGGACGGTGCGCCGGCCGAACCGTGACGTCAGCCCCGCTGCCCAGCGCGCCGAGACGGTTCCGGAGAGGTAGGCCAGGAAGATCAGGCTGATAGCGGTGGCCGGCAGGCTGAACGGTTCCCCGGACAGCCTGAATCCCAGATAGTTGTAGACAGCCACGAAGCCGCCCATGAGCAGGAAGGCCTGGACGTACAGGGCCAGCAGCCGGGGATTGCGGGCATGGCCGGCCAGCGTGCACCAGGCCCCGCGGATGCCGCCCGCGGCCGCGGCGGTGAACCCCTGGGCCCGCGGCACGAGGACGAGGAACAGGACAGCTGCTCCGGTGGCCAAAACGGAGACGGCCAGGGCCGCGGCCCGCCATCCCCACAGTTCCCCGACCGGTCCGGCGACCAGCCGGCCGGCAAGGCCGCCCAGGGTGGTCCCGGCGACATAACTACCGGCGGCAAGGGCAGCATGGGCCTTGTTGACCTCTTCGTTGAGGTAGGCAATCGCGATGGCGGGGATGCCGCCGAGGGCCATTCCCTCGAGCATCCGCAGACTGAGCAGCACGGGGAAGCTCGGGGCCAGGGGGACCAGCAGTCCCAGGATGGTGGCCGCGGAGATGCCCCACATCATTGCCCGGACGCGGCCGATCCGGTCGGCCAGGAAGGACCACGGGAGCACCGTCAGGGCGAGCCCCACCGTCGCCAGGGAAATCGTCAGCGCGGCCTCGGCGGCCGAGATGTGGAGATCCGCCGCCAGGAGGGGGAGCACCGCCTGGGTGGAGTAAAGCTGGGCGAAGGTCGCGACGCCGGCAAAGGCAAGCCCGGCGAGGATCCGGCGGTAGGCCGCGGAGCCCTTCGGATGGCCAGCCCAGGCAGCAGCGTTAGCTGCAGGATCAGCTGCAGGATTGGACACTGGACTGGGACCGGCGCCGGAGGGTGCGGAAAAGCGTGGCATGCCCTCAGGCTAAAGCCTGCCCGGGGCATGCTTCCAATGCATGATTTCCATAGAATAGATAGCAAATATGGAACAGTGCACGGAGGAAGGGCCCATGGACGTCGAACACAGGCAGCTCGTGCAGCTGCTGCCCCTCCTGCCGCTGCTGGCGGAACTCGGGCGGACGGAGCACATTACCGAGACGGCCGAGCTCCTGGGCCTGCCGCAGTCGACGGTGAGCCGTGCAATAGCGCGCGCCAGCGCCATCGTGGGGACTGAGCTGTTGATCCGGGACGGCCGCGGCGTGCGGCTGACGGCCGCGGCGAAGACGCTCCTGCCCCACATCGAGGCCGCTCTCGACGAATTCCAGACGGGGCTGGATCGTGTCCGGCACGAATCGGAAGTGGTCCGCGGCCGGATCGCTGTGTCGTTCCAGCACACCTTCGGCGAGGCGATGCTGCCGCTGCTCATCAGTGCGTTCCGGAGCCGGCACCCGCAGACCGCCTTTGACCTCAGCCAGGGCGCACGGGACGGCTGCCTCGCGGAACTGGCCGAGGGCTCCGCCGACGTGGCGCTCACCGCACCCGTGGCCGCGCCAAGCAAGAGAATCGGTTCGGCCGCGCTGTACCGGGAACCGCTGCGCCTGGTGGTGCACCACCGGCATCCCCTGGCCGGCCGCCGTCGGGCCCGGGTCACTGATATCCGGCAGGAGCCGTTCGTGGCGATGGGGTCCGGCTACGGCATGCGCTCACTGACCGATGCGCTGTTCCGGGAGGCGGGGTTCCGCCCCCGGATTGCCTTCGAGAGCCAGGACTCGCACACCGTCCGCGGACTTGTCTCGGCCGGGCTCGGCGTCAGCATCCTGCCGCCGGGCGGTTCCGCGCCGGGGCGGCAGCTCCCGTCGCCGGGGGCCGGCGCCGATGACGGCGGGCCCGGGTGGGTGGAGATTCCCCTGGATTCGGCCCTGGCGTTCCGCGAGATCGGCCTCGCGTGGCGGGAGCCGGTTTCGCGGAATGCCGGGGCCGATGCCGAACCTGATCCCGTGCGCTTGTTCCGCGAACTCGTGCTGCGCGACGGGCCCGCACTCCTGGCTGGTTTCGTGCGCGAACGCTCGGGAGGCTGAGCCGGGCCGACGGGCGCGCCGAGGTCGCCGGTTGGCCGCGAGATCGCCGTAAGAGGACCGCGGTTTCGCACGTTTCCGGCGATCTCGGGGTTCAGGGGCCCGCGAGGTTCTGGTGGCCTGCGGCGGTCAGCGGCCGGCGAGCAGCCCGTGCACGACGTCGGCGACGGGTCCGGCCTGCGCTTGGCGCCAACCCGTGCCCGCCCACAGGTTCAGGCGCTCCGCGTCGCCGGCTGCGGCCGCCGCGGCCCGGAGGGGAGCCGTCAGGTGGTGGACCGCCGGGTAGGCCTCAGGTGCCTCGGGGTGGTCGCGGACAAATTCGTTCTCCAAGGCCCGGGCCTGCCGGCCGGTGAAGGCGCGCGTCAGCCGGGTACGCGTGAAATGCGGATCCGCCAGGGCATCCTTGTGCAGCTGCCTGGCGCCGCTTTGGTCCGTACGGAGAAACGCGGTGCCCAGCTGGGCAGCAACAGCCCCGGCGCGCAGCACGGCGTCGAGCCCGGCCGCATCCATGATGCCCCCCGCGGCCACCAGCGGGAGGCCGACGAAGGACCGCACCTCCGCGAGCAGCTCCGCCGTCGTGCCGCCCGGCTCTGCCCCGCCCGGCACTGCCCCCGGTGCCGGAAGGAACGCCGCGCTGTGTCCGCCGGCGCTCGTGTGCTGCACCACCAGGGCATCCACGCCCTGCTCTGCCGCCTGAACGGCCTCGGCCGCGGTGGTGACAGTGGCAAGCACCGCCGATCCCGCCCGCTGCAGAGCGCGGACGACGTCGAGGCCGGGTAGCCCGAAGGCGAAACTGACCAGCTCCACGGGGTCCGCCAGCAGGGCATCGATCTTTGCCTGCCACTCGTCGTCGTCATCCAGCCGCAACTGCGGGAGCTCCACGCCGTATCGCCGGGCATCGGCCCGCAACTGCAGCCGGTAGTCCTCGAGCTCCGCCAACACCGCCGCGGACGGCGGCAGTTGGGCCGGATCCGGGACGAACACATTCATGCCGAAGCGGGCGCCGGACTCCCGGATGGTGCGGACTTCCGCCTGCATGGCCGCCACGCTCTTGTACCCGGCGGCCAGGAAGCCAAGCCCGCCGGCGCGGTGCACGGCCTCGACGAAGGCCGGCGTTGAGGTTCCTCCGGCCATGGGCGCCGCGATGACGGGTGTGCCGAAAAGATCCTGGGGCATTGCGGGCTCCTTGCAGGGGTTCAGTAACCTGTTCCAGTGACTAACACTGACTTCCCGCCGGCGGCGGACTCCGTTCCATCTTCCACCACGCCATCCACCCCGGCGGCGACGACGGGCGCTGTGATCGGCCTGGACATCGGCGGCACCAAAACCAGGGGCGTCCGGTTCGAAGGAGGCACGCCCGTGGCCGACGAATCGGTGGGCAGCTCCAACGTCCAGAACGTCAGCCCTGAGGAAGCCGCCCGCAACCTGGCGGAACTCTTCGGCAGGATCGGCGGGGGAGAAGTGGCCCAGGTCTACGCGGGGGCCGGCGGCATCGACACCGACGACGACGCCGCGGCGCTCGCGGCACTGATCGCCCCCCACGTACCCGGCGCACGGATCACAGTGGTCCATGACTCCCGGCTGCTGCTCGCCGCAGGCGGCGCCAGCACCGGCGTCGCCGTGATCGCCGGCACTGGCTCGGCCGCGTGGGGCAGGAACGGCCGTGGTGAGGAAGCCCGGGCCGGGGGCTGGGGCTACTTGCTCGGCGACGAGGGCAGCGGCTACTGGCTGGGCCGGGAGGCCGTCCGCCACAGCCTGCGGCGGATGAACCAGGGGCTGGAACCGGACGAACTCACCCGGGCCCTGCTGGCCTCCTGCGGGGCGGATGACCCGAACAAGCTGATCGCCATGTTCCACTCGCCCGCGACCGGACGCCGCTTCTGGGCCCAGCAGGCCCGGCTCGTGGTGGAAGCCGCAGACGCCGGCCACGCGCCGAGCCAGGCCCTCATTGATCAGGCCGGGCGCGACCTCGCCGACCTGGCCGCGCAGTCCGTCAGGCAGCTCGGCATCGAGGGTCCCGTCATCCTGGGCAGCGGTCTGGGCATGAACGTGCCGCGGTTGCAGGAGTCCTTCCGCGCGGCACTGGCCGTCGCGGGGATCACCGATGTCCGGGTCCTGGCGCAGGAGCCCGTCTTCGGGGTGCTCCAGCTGGTGGCGGAACAGGACTAGCGGGGGGCAATCCTCCGGCCACTACGCTGGAGGCATGAGCATGCAATTCGACACCCGGCCCGCCGCCTACGCCGTCATCATCCGCGACGCCGAGATCCTCCTGGCGTACTGGAAGCAGGACGGCCGCGAGGGATGGACGCTGCCCGGCGGCGGCCTGGACCTCGCCGAACACCCTGTTGACGGTTGCCGCCGCGAAATCCACGAGGAAACCGGCTACGACGCCGAGGTTGGCGCCATGCTGGGGATCGACGTCGGGCACTGGCCGTCCGAAGTCCGGCTCGACGGCGGCGAGCGGGACTTCCAGTCGCTCCGGCTGGTCTACGAGGCGGCGATCACGGGCGGGGACCTGCGCCACGAAGTGAACGGGAGCACCACCCACGCGGCCTGGATTCCGCTGCATGCGGTGGCGGAGCTGAACCGGGTCTCGCTGGTGGACGCCGGACTGCGCCTGTACCGCGAGAGGCCGCTGAACGGAAAACTTTCCGGCTAAATCGCTAGCCAGGCGCAGGCGCCATGGCTATTCTGTAGAAACCGCAGCGCAAGTAGACGACACAGCGCAGTAGACGGGATCAGCCAGGAGCCGGCCGCAGCAAGCCGGCCGACGATGGGGAGGTGGAAGCAATGAATGCGATATTTCTGAGCGCGCAGCGCACCGATACAAGCCAAATCATTACTCCTGCCCCGTCCCACGGCGCAGCCTAGCCATCCAGCGCTAGTCTCCACGCGCGCGGCGTCCCTTGCCGCCGCAGCGCACCTGCACCGCACCACGGGCCCCATCAAAGGGTTTTCGTTGACCACTCATGCTGCATCGCCCGGCGCCCGTGGCGCCCTCTTCACCGATTCATCTGTTGCCAGTTCATCCGTCCCTACTGCAGCCATCCCCAATTCAGCCACCACTAATTCAGCCACCACTAATTCAGCCCTGCACTCCAATGCGGCTGGCCCCGAGGGGCCGGTCCACTACGGTTACACGGCGGGCATCGCGGAGCGTTTCGCGGCACATCCCGTGCCAGGAGGCCACCGCCGGGGCCGAGTTATCCGGGTGGACCGCAACCTCGTCCTGGTGGCCGACGGCGACGGGGCCGCCCACCTGCCCTACCCCCGCGGCGGGGAGCTTCCCGTCACCGGGGACTGGGTCTGGCTGGGCTCGAACGCGGCGGGGGAGCCCGCCATCGCGGGCATACTGCCGCGCCACTCGGAGCTGAGCCGCAAGCGTGCCTTCGAAGCCTCCTCTGAAGCACAGGTCCTTGGCGCCAACATGGACGTCGTGGGAATCGTCGTTCCGGTGGACCGCCCGCTCACGCACAACCGGCTCGAACGGACGCTGGTCGCGGCTTGGGACTCCGGCGCCACTCCGCTCGTGATCATCACGAAGGCGGACATCGCGGATCTCGCGGACGACGTCGTGGGGACGGTCGTGCGCCAATCGGCCGGCGTCGACGTCGTCACCACCTCTGCCGAGAACGGCGACGGCCTCGACGAACTGCTGGGCCATCTGCCACCCGGCGGCACGCTGGTGCTGCTGGGGCCCTCGGGCGCCGGCAAATCCACGCTCATCAATGCCCTCGCCGGCGTCGCGGCCCAGGAGATCGGGACCGTTCGCGCCGGTGACGGGAAGGGCAGGCACACCACCACGTCCCGCGCGCTCGTTCCCCTGCCCGGCGGCGCCGTCCTGATGGACACGCCCGGGGTGCGCGGCTTCGGGATCTTCGACGCCGACGAAGGAATGGAGGAGATGTTCGGCGACCTAGAAGAGCTCTTCGAGCACTGCCGCTTCTCGGACTGCGCGCATGGCCGGGAGCCCGGCTGCGCCGTGCAGGCCGCGCTCGCCGACGGCGGACTCGACGACCGCCGCTGGGCCAGTTACCTGAAGCTGCAGCGCGAACTCGCCGCCCTGGCCCGCCGCCACGACGCGGCCGCGCGGCGGGCCTACCAGCGCGAATGGCACCAGAAGATCGCGGTGGCGGGCAAGAGCCAGCGGTCGGCCGAACGCGACAACCATGAGAACGCGCGCGACCGGGGCGGCAAAGCCGGCGGCGCCAAGGGCGGCCGGCGGCGGCCCCGCTGAGGCGCACCGCGCGGTGACTCAACGGTCCCGGTGGCGCGCCGGGAGCTCTTCCGGCGCGCCACCCATCCAAAATCGTTGTGCTTCCGAAGCCTTACGGGAGCCGCGCGCCGCTGACATAGGCCGGGGCGCTGGTTAGTCTATGAGCTAACTGCTTTATGGCCAGTACACTGATGAGCAGTTGGCTGGTCCCTGTCGATGTTGCCGCCAACAGTTAGGTAAGCCCGGAAATGGCCGAAGCCATGATCGAGTTCCAGAACGTCACGAAGCAGTACCAGGGTGGCCAGCCCGCCGTTGACGGACTGACCATGTCCATCGACAAAGGCGCCATCACGGTCTTCGTCGGACCTTCCGGCTGCGGAAAGACCACCTCCCTGCGGATGATCAACCGCATGGTGGAACCCACGTCCGGCATCATCACCGTCGGCGGGGCCGACGTCACGTCAGTGCCCGCCGCGCAGCTGCGCCGGTCCATGGGCTACGTCATGCAGTCCTCCGGTTTGATGCCGCACCGCTCCGTGCTGGACAACATCGCCACCGTTCCCCGGCTTAATGGGGTGTCCAAAGGGGACGCCCGCAAGCGCGCGCAGGAACTGCTCGACGTCGTCGGGCTGGCCTCCTCCCTCGGCAAGCGTTACCCCTCCCAGCTTTCGGGCGGCCAGCAGCAGCGCGTCGGCGTGGCCCGGGCGCTCGCGGCCGATCCGCCCGTGCTGCTCATGGACGAGCCCTTCAGTGCCGTGGACCCCGTGGTCCGCGATGAACTCCAGAGGGAGTTGCTGCGGCTCCAGCGAGACCTGGCCAAGACGATCGTCTTCGTCACCCATGACATCGATGAGGCCACTGTCCTGGGCGACAAAGTGGCCGTGTTCGGCATCGGCGGCAAACTGGCGCAGTACGCCGCCCCTGCCGAGATCCTGCGGGCCCCGGCCAACGAGTTCGTGGCGTCCTTCGTGGGCCGCGACCGCGGGTTCCGGCACCTTGCGTTCAGCCCCTCCGACGGCGTCACCATCCACCCCGTCCCCACCATCACGCTCGAACAGCTCCAGGCGGAGGGCAGCTCCGACGACTGGCAGCTGGTGGTCGACGGCGCGCTGCGTCCGCTGGGCTGGGCCGGGCCCGGCAGCGCCAGCGGAGCCGGCGCGGAAATGGTTCCCGGAGGCTCCCTCTTCCGCAAGGGGGACACCCTCCGCCGGGCACTGGACGCGGCCCTGTCCTCGCCGTCAGGGCTTGGCGTCACCGTGGACGACGACGGCCGGGCAGCGGGGGTCATTGTCGCCGCCGAGGTTCTCGAAGTGATCGAATCGGACCGCAACGTCCGTCACGGGGTCCTCTAATGGAGTGGTTCCTGGCCAACAAGGAGCAGGTCTTCACGCTCGCCGGCCAGCATCTTGTCCTCGCCGTCCTGCCGATGATCTTAGGCCTGCTGATCGCCATCCCGCTGGCCCAAGTTGCCCGGCAGAGCCGTGCCCGGCGCTCCGTGGTGCTCACCGGGTCCTCGCTGCTGTACACGATCCCCTCGCTGGCGCTCTTCATCATTCTGCCGACCGTCCTCGGTACCCGGATCCTGGATCCCGTCAACGTGGTGGTCGCCCTGACCATTTACGCGGTGGCACTGCTGGTCCGCGCCGCCCTGGATGCCTTCGATTCGGTGGACGAGGACCTCCGCCAGGCCGCCGTCGCCATGGGCTTCAAACCATTTGCCAGGTTCCTCCAGATTGACCTGCCGCTTTCCCTGCCGGTGATGTTCGCCGGGCTGCGCGTGGTCTCCGTCAGCAACATCTCGCTGGTCAGCGTCGCGGCCCTGCTCGGGATCGGCAACCTCGGGATGCTGTTCACCTCGGGACTGCAGCGGGACTTCGTCACCGAGGTCGTGGTGGGCATCATCGCGATCCTGATCCTCGCGCTCTTCATGGACGCCGTCCTGGTGCTGATGGAACGGCTGCTGACCCCTTGGACCCGCGCCTCGGCGGCCACGGGCGGCAGCACCGATTCAGGCGCCGGCCCGGACAAGACCGGCCCCGCTGCCGCGGCGATGCGGCTTTCGCGTCCCAAGACCGGAGGGGGAAACGCATGAGCAACGTCGTCACGGACACCGCCGACTGGCTCACCGATCCGGCGAACTGGAGCGGCAGCAGCGGAATCCCGGTGCGGCTTCTCGAGCACCTGGCCTACACCGGGCTCGTCATGCTGATCGCCATGGCCATCGCCATTCCGGTGGGACTGTATGTGGGCCACACCGGCCGCGGGCGGGTTGCCGTCGTGGCACTCGCCGGCGCCCTGCGGGCCCTGCCCACCCTCGGCCTGCTGACCCTGTTCGTCCTGATCGCCGGCATCGGGCTGATGCCGCCGATCTGGGCGCTCGTGATCCTGACCGTCCCGCCCCTGCTGGCCGGCACCTACGCCGGGATCTCCAGCGTTGACCGCAACGTGGTGGACGCCGCCCGCGCCATGGGCATGACCGAGTGGCAGGTCCTGTTCCGGGCGGAATTCCCCAACGGACTGCACGTCATGTACGGCGGGTTCCGGACCGGGGTGCTGCAGGTGATCGCCACCGTCTCGGTGGTCGCGTACATCAACCTGGGCGGTCTGGGCCGCTACCTGTTCGACGGGCTGGTGCTTTCCGATTTCCCGCAGATGCTGGGCGGTTCGCTGCTGATCGCGGGCCTCGCGATCAGCGTCGACCTTGTCCTGGCCCTTATTCAGAGGCTGTTCCTGTCACGGGGTGCCTCGTTCCAGCCGAACCGCAGCCAGAAGGCTGCGGTTGATCTCACAGACTCCGTATACACGGAGACTGCTGTTCAAGGAGGTACGTCATGAACGAATCCCGCCAACGAGCGCTCGGCAGGCGCGCATTCGGCGGCCTGGCCGCCGGCGTGGGCCTGGCCCTGGCACTGTCCGCCTGTGGAGGCTCATCCAACCCGCTGAGCTCGGCACCGGCCAGCAGCGGCGGCGCCTCCGGTTCCGGCGGCGCCCTGGTGATCGGCTCCGCTGATTTCCCCGAGAGCCAGATCCTGGCCGAGGTCTATGCCGGCGCCCTGAACGCCGCGGGCGTTACGGCCAGCACCAAGCCGAACATCGGCTCGCGCGAGGTCTACTTCAAAGCCGTCCAGGACGGCTCGGTGGACGTCGTTCCCGACTACAGCGGCAACCTGCTGCTGTACGTAAACAAGGACGCCACCGAGGTCTCGGCCGATGACATCGCGAAGGCGCTCCCGACCAAGCTCCCGCAGGGCCTGGCCGTGCTGGATGCCTCCAAGGCCGAGAACAAGGACGCCATGGTGGTCACCAAGGCCACTGCCGAGAAGCACCAGCTGAAGTCCATCGAAGACATGGCGAAGGTCTGCAGCGAGCTTGTAATCGGCGCCCCGGCGACCTTCGCCGAACGCGCGTACGGCCTGCCCGGCCTGGCGAAGAACTACAACTGCGTGCCCAAAAAGCTGGAGCCGTTCAGCGACGGCGGCGGCGCCGTCACGCTCAAGGCACTGCTCTCGGACCAGGTCCAGGTCGCGGACATCTACACCACCACCCCGTCCATCCCGGACAACGACCTCGTGGTGCTGGAGGATCCGAAGAACAACTTCATCGCCCAGCAGGTGCTGCCGCTGTACAACTCGGCCAAGATGACGGACAAGGCGAAGGAAGCCCTCAACTCCGTGTCCAAGGTCCTCACCACCGAAGACCTCATCAACCTCAACCGTGCCGTCAGCGGCAGCCAGAAGCAGAACCCGAAGGACGCCGCGGACGCGTGGCTGAAGGAAAAGGGCATCGTCAAGCAGTAACCGGCAGGGCGGGGGAGCGCGGCGGCTACATGCCGCGGCGAACCCCGCCGGCCAGTGACCACGGCTGACCTGCCGTCGACGCCGGTGCCCGGGCTTGCAGCCCGGGCACCGGCGTCGTTGTTGTTACTGCCGCGTCCGCGTGTGAGTCATGTCTCAGCGGAAGTACATCCTCCATATGGCATATTTGATGAATGGCAGAATTCAAGCAGTCCACCAAGCTTCATAATGTCCTTTACGACATCCGTGGACCGATTCTTCAGGCCGCCCAGCAGATGGAGGCGGAGGGTCATCGCATCCTCAAACTGAACATCGGAAACCCGGCCCCGTTCGGGTTTGAAGCGCCGGACGCGATCCTGGTGGACATGATCCGCCACCTGCCGCATGCCCAGGGCTACAGCGACTCGCGCGGCATTTTCTCGGCCCGCACCGCCGTCTCGCAGTACTACCAGACCCGCGGGATCCAGAACATCCACGTGGATGACATCTATCTCGGCAACGGCGTCAGCGAGCTGATCACGATGTCGCTCATGGCCCTGCTCGACGACGGCGACGAGGTCCTCATCCCCACCCCGGACTACCCCCTGTGGACCGCCTCGGTTGCCCTGGCCGGCGGGAAGCCCGTGCACTACCTCTGCGATGAGGAAACCGGCTGGCAGCCCGACCTCGAGGACATGGAAGCGAAGATCACTCCGCGCACCAAGGGGATCGTGGTCATCAACCCGAACAACCCCACGGGTGCGGTGTACCCCAAAGCGACGCTGAAAAAGATCGTCGCCCTCGCCGAGAAGCACGGCCTCGTGCTCTTCGCCGACGAAATCTACGAGAAGATCCTCTACGAAGATGCGGTGCACGTAAACCTCGCCTCGCTCACCGGCGACGACGTCCTGTGCCTGACCTTCAGCGGGCTCTCCAAGGCCTACCGGGTCTGCGGTTTTCGGGCCGGCTGGATGGCCATCTCCGGGCCGAAAAAAGACGCCGCGGACTACCTCGAGGGCATCAACCTGCTCGCCAACATGCGCCTCTGCGCCAATGTTCCTGCCCAGCACGCCATCCAGACTGCCCTCGGCGGCTACCAGAGCATCAACGACCTGATCCTGCCCGGGGGACGTCTCCTGGAGCAGCGGAACAAGGCCTACGACATGCTCAACGCCATCCCGGGCGTCAGCACGCAGCAGGCCCGCGGGGCGATGTATCTGTTCCCGAAGCTGGACCCCGAGGTTTATCACATCCGCGACGACGAGAAATTCGTCCTGGACCTGCTCCGCGAGCAGAAGATCCTCCTGTCCCACGGCAGGGCGTTCAACTGGGTCCGGCCGGACCACTTCCGGATGGTGACGCTGCCAAACGTCAAGGACCTCGAGGAAGCGATCAACCGCATGGCGGACTTCCTGAGCCGGTACAAGGGGAACTAGGCTTCGGTCAGCAGCGCAACGGGGCTCCTGCTCCGCCTACTGCGGCTGCGTCAACCGGAAAGAGGCATTGATGGCAGACTCTGCGACGTTCGATGACCAACCCTCGAAACTCCTCAAGGTAGGGAAGGGCTTCAGCCTGGAATCGCTGGACCCGGGCTCGACGCCGGGCTACGACGGCGGCAAGGCCGACGGCGAGCAGCTGCTCGGCGAACTCGACGGCAAGCTCACGCAGCTGCAGGAGCAGCTGTTCGCCGAGTCCAGGACCGGCGGCAAGAAACGCGTGCTGCTGGTCCTGCAGGCCATGGACACTGCGGGCAAGGGCGGCATCGTCAACCACGTGATGGGCCAGATGAATCCGCAGGGCGTGCAGCTGAAGTCGTTCAAGGCGCCCACGCCCGAGGAACAGTCCTACGACTTCCTATGGCGGATCGAAAAGGAAGTGCCAGCGGCCGGCATGGTTGGGGTCTTCGACCGTTCCCACTATGAGGACGTCCTGATCCACCGGGTGCACCACTGGGCGGACGCCGAGGAACTGGAGCGCCGCTACCGGGCCATCAATGAATTCGAGGCCCGGCAGGCGGCCGCCGGAACGAAGATCGTCAAGGTCATGCTGCACATCAGCCGCGATGAGCAAAAGAACCGGCTGCTGGCCCGTCTGGAGGACCCCGCCAAACAATGGAAGTACAGCAGTGGGGACCTTAAGGAACGGGCCTTCTGGGCCGACTATATGGACGCTTACCAGACGGCCCTGGACAAGACCAGCACGGAGCTGGCGCCGTGGCATGTCGTGCCGGCCAACAAGAAGTGGTACGCCCGCATCGTGGTGCAGCAGCTCCTACTGGAGGCCCTCGAAGGCCTGAATCTCAAATGGCCGGTTCCGGACTTGGACATGGACATGGAACGCGAACTGGTGCAGCGGTCCTGACCGGCGGTCTTTGAAAAGCAGGTGTTTAGTTCTTGTCCGCAGCCTGGTCCCGGGCGGCGGCGAGCCGCTTGCGGGCGCCTTCCAGCCACTGTTCGCAGCGCTTGGCCAGTGCCTCGCCGCGCTCCCACAGCGCGAGTGATTCTTCCAGGCTGGCGCCGCCGGCCTCCAGCTTGCCCACCACCGCGACCAGCTGCTCGCGGGCGTCCTCGTAGCTGAGGGCCTCGATGTCGGCGTTCGGGCTGGATTCTGCTGCCATGTGGATGCTCCTTGGTTGATGCGGTTACTGCGTCCGCGGTGTCTGTTGCGTGCCGTCTGGTGATGTTCAGTGGTGCTGTGGTGTTGCCGACGGATTGCCGTGTTGCCGTGCGGCTGGTGGTTCCTGGGATGACGCCGGATCAAGCGTTGCGGGCCCGGGTTTGGTCCGGGCAGTTATTCCTCGGCCGGCTCCTGGCCGCCGGTGGACTGGGCGGTGAACCGGCCGCCGGCCACCCGTACCGTAAGGTCCGTGCCGGCGGGCGCCTGCGTGGGGTGCCGAACCACGTCCCGGTGCGTCGCGGCGGACGCTCCGGAGCCGGCGAGCTGGACCACCGCGTAGCCGCGGTCCAGCGTCTTTTGCGGTGAGAGCGCGCGCACCTGCGCCTTGAGGTGGACCAGCTGGTCCGCTGCCCGGACGACGGCGGCGCTGATGGCCGAGTGCGAGCGGACTTTGAGCCGTTCGACGTCGTCGTGGCGCTGGGTGATCATGACGTCGGGGGAGAGCAGCACGGGGCGGGAGCGCAGGGCCGCCAGCCGGTCGCCCTCGCGTTCTACGAGTCGGGTGACCCCCCGGCGGAGCTGGTCCCGTGCCTGCCGGACCCGGACGAGCTCTTCCGCGACATCCGGAACGATCCTCTTCGCCGCGTCTGTGGGCGTTGAAGCCCTGAGGTCTGCGACGTCGTCGAGGATGGGCCGGTCCGCTTCGTGCCCGATCGCGCTCACCACGGGGGTGGACGCGTCCGCGACAGCCCGGATGAGCTCCTCGCTGCTGAACGGCAACAGGTCCTCGAGGGCGCCTCCGCCGCGGGCGATGACGATGACGTCGACCCCGGGGTGGGCGTCGAGCTCCCGCAATGCCGCGATCATCTGGGCCACGGCGGTGTTGCCCTGGACCGCTACTTCGCGGATCTCGAATTCGACGGCCGGCCAGCGCAGGGCAGCGTTGCGCAGCACATCCTTCTTGGCGTCAGAGTCGCGGCCGGTGATCAGGCCGATCCGGTGCGGGAGCAGGGGGAGGCGTTTTTTGCGGGAATCGGCAAAGAGCCCTTCGGCGGCGAGGGCGTGGCGCAGCCGCTCAATCCTGGCGAGGAGGTCGCCGAGCCCCACGGGCCGGATGTCCTTCACGGACATGTTCAGCCGGCCCGTCTTGAGCCAAAATTCGGCCTTGATCAGGGCAACAACCCGGGAGCCGCGTTCCAGCGGAGCGTCCTGGCGGTCCAGCACGGTGGTCCAGACCGACGCCGGCAGCGAGATTTCGGCGTCGATGTCCCGGAGCGTCAAGTAGGCGTTGCTGCCACGCCGGTTGAGCTCGATCACCTGCCCCTCAACCCATGCCGAGGGCGCGCGGTCGATGTGCATCTTGAGCTTCTGGGACAGCAACTGCAGAGGCCAGGGGTTGTCCGGGCTGGTTTGAGCCGCGGTGGCCGGTAGCGTGGTGGCCGCCGCCGCGTCCTCAGGCATGCGTGGGCTCCATGGCCGAGAGTGCCCTGTGGAGTGCCTTGTGCATATGCGTGCGTGTCCTTTTGCCCGAGGGGACTGCCGGTGGCCCGCTCCCCGGCGGGTGGGCCGGCCGGCAGCCGGAAGTTGTCTCTGTCAACTCTATCCATAGCTCTACCACCGGGGCCCGACTTTATGGCCGCGCCCGGCCCCGCCCTAGGATGGGAGGGACGCCATCAACCTCCTAGGAATCCCTTGCGCACTTTTGTCTCCGCCGCCGCCGTCCTTATCGGGCTTCTGATGGCAGCCGTCGCCGTTCCAGCCATGTGGGTTGACCGCAACATCGTCCAGGAAGACGGCTTCGTAGCCCTGACCGCACCGCTGGGCAAGGACCCGGCGTTCCAGCAACGGCTCGCCACGGCCGCCGTCGATGGCGTGGCTTCCAGCGCCGGCATCCCTGCGGCCCTCACGGAGCTTGCCCGGCCGGTCCTGGACAACGCGGCACAATCGCTCACGGGGCTGCCCGGCTACTCCGAGGCCTGGGCGGAAACCCTTCGCAAGAGCCACCGCCTCACGTTCGCCGACCCCAGCACGCTGCCGCCGGAGGTTGACGGCACCTCGTCGCTCACCCTGGATGTCGCACCGCTTGCCGGGCTGGTGGCCAAGCAGGTAACCGAGGCGACCACCCTTCCGGTGGAGGCGCCCGGCCAGGTGCTGATCCATATCGGGCAGTCCAACCAGCGCCAGCTGATCGAACGCGTCATCGTCTACGCCCCAATGGGCTACGCCGTTGCCGTCGGCGCGGGCATCGCCTTCGTGCTGGCGTTCGTTGCGGCCCGACGCCGGTGGACCGTCCTGGTCGGCATGGGCGTCGGCGCGCTGGTGGTCGCCGGTGTGTGGAAGCTGGCCAGCGATGCCGCCAGCACCGCCGTCGCAGGGACCTCGAGCGGCAACGATGTGGCGGAGCTCTTCAAGAACGAGTTCGTCGCGGCGTGCTCTGCCAGCTTCGGCCAGTGGATCGTCGCTGCCGCTGTTGCGGGAGCAGCACTGCTGGCCACAGGCGTGGCTGTCCGCGTCGCCGGGGGCCGCAAACGGGGCAAGATTGAACACCGGTAGCATGGGAGCATGACCTCCACCGCTGTTTCCGTTCCGATGCCATCTGTTCCGCGCCGACGGCGTTCACCGGAAGACGTTCTGGCGGCCGCCCCTGTCGCCGGTCCCAAAAAAGTCCTGCTGGCAGCCCCGCGCGGCTACTGCGCCGGCGTTGACCGTGCGGTCATCGCGGTGGAAAAAGCCCTGGAGCACTACGGCCCCCCGGTCTACGTCCGCAAGCAGATCGTGCACAACGTCCACGTGGTCAGCTCCCTGGAGGAGAAGGGCGCCATCTTCGTCGATGAGACCGACGAGGTCCCGGAAGGTGCCCTCGTGATCTTTTCCGCGCACGGTGTCTCGCCCGCCGTCGTCCAGTCCGCCGAGGACCGCGGGCTGCGCACCATTGACGCGACCTGCCCGCTGGTCACCAAGGTGCACCGCGAAGCCGTCCGGTTCGCCAAGGATGACTTCGACATCCTGTTGATCGGCCACGACGGCCATGAGGAAGTGGAAGGCACCGCCGGCGAGGCTCCCGAGCACATCCAGATCATCAACGGCCCGCACGAGGTCGACAAGGTCACGGTCCGCGACCCGGAGAAGGTCATCTGGCTCTCGCAGACCACCCTCAGCGTGGACGAAACCATGGAGACTGTGCGCCTGCTCAAGGAGCGGTTCCCCACCCTGCAGGATCCGCCCAGCGACGACATCTGCTACGCCACCACCAACCGCCAGGTGGCCATCAAGAAGATCTCGCCCCAGGCGGAACTCGTGATCGTGGTGGGCTCCGCCAACTCCTCGAACTCCGTCCGCCTCGTGGAGGTGGCATTGGAATACGGCGCCAAGGCCTCCTACCGGGTCGACTTCGCGAACGAGGTCGACGAGACCTGGTTCGAGGGCGTCGCCACGGTGGGTGTGACATCGGGGGCCTCCGTCCCTGAAGTCCTCGTCAAGGACGTGCTCCGGCTCCTGGCCGACTACGGCTACGGATCGGTCGAGGAAGTCGTCACGGCCGAGGAAGACCTCCTGTTCTCCCTGCCCAAGGAGCTCCGGGCCACGCTGAAGCAGGCCGGCGACGTCACCCGCGCCCTCGGCGGCCGCGGCACCCGCCCCGAACAGTCCTAGGAGCTGCACAGCCCTAGGAACTGGACAGTCCCGGGCACTTAGCCGTCGGAACTGACCCGTCTTAGGCCGCGGACTCTTCGGACTCGTCCCGGGGCTGCAGTTCCGGGGCTGCGACTGCGCGCGGCGCGACCTCGACGGCGGGCGGAGTGGCCAGACCGGCGGATTCCAGGGTGTTCAGCTTCCTGGCGGTGGGCAGGACCCGGGCCTCAAGGGTCCCGACCATGGAGTTGTACCTTTCCACCGAGGTCTTCAGCGAGGACCCCAGCTTGGTGACGTTCTCGCCCAGCGTGCCCATCCGGTCATAGAGCTGCCGCGCGAGCTCGAAGAGTTCCCGGGCGCTGTCCGTCAAGACGTCCTGGCGCCACGTGAACGCCACCGACTTCAGCACCGCAAGCAAGGTCCCGGGGGAGGCCAGGACCACGTTCTTGGACAGGGCATAGTCCAGCAGGGCCGGGTCCGCCGAGAGCGCGGCGGCCAGAATGGACTCCGCCGGCAGGAAACACACCACCAGCTCCGGAGAGTTGCCGGGGATGTCCCAGTACTTCTTGCTGCCCAGCGCGTCCACGTGGGCCTTGAGGGCCTTGGCATGGGCGGCGAGGTGCGCCTGCTGGCTGCCGGGCAGCTGCGAGGACTGCTGGCCTGTCTGGGAGGCGCCGAGGTCCTGGGCGGCGAGGTACGACGCCAGCGGGACCTTTGCGTCGACTACGAGCTGCTTGGCGCCGGGCAGTTGCACCACGAGGTCGGGCCGGAGGCTGCCGTCCGGGCCGGAGCCGTGGGCCTGCCCGCTGTGGACCTGTTCGTGGAAATCCACGTGCCGCAGCATGCCTGCTGCCTCGACCACACGGCGCAGCTGGACCTCGCCCCACTGGCCGCGGGCGCTGTTGGAGCGCAGGGCAGACTCGAGCGCATGTGTGGAGCGCAGCAGCTGCTCATCGGACAGGCGGGCCTCCTGCAGTTGCTGGGCAAGCTGGCCGTACTGCTCCAGCCGGTCGCGTTCGAGTAGGGACACCTGCTGCTGCACGGCAGTGAGCTTCTCCGCCACCGGCGCCAGCGCACGGAGAACACTGCCGTCCTGGTTCCGGGACTCACCCAGCTCCCGGTTCTGGGCCGCGAGAAGGCGCCTCTCGGCGTCGGCCGCGGCGAACTGGGCGCTGACGTCGGACAGCCGGGCCGATACGCCGTCGAAGTCCTGTTCCACGGCAAGGTACCGCCGGTGCAGCAGGAAATAGACGGCGGCGGCCCCGGCGACGGCGCCGGTGAGCAGCATGAGCAGGGCAAGAATCAGTGCAAAAGCATCCATGACTTCACTGTGGCATGCCCCTGTGACAGTTTTGGCTTCGACGCCCGGAACACCGGCGATTTACACCGGTCTTACGGCCGGAACCCCCGCGCGGGCCGCCGCCCAAGCCTTGGCACGGGCCGCCGAAGCAGACCCCGCGCGGGCCCACACGCCGGCCTCCATACGGCCCCAGCACCGGCCGCCGCAACGATCGCCGGCGCGTGCGGGTAGAATATATGCTCGTGGCACTTACTATTGGCATCGTCGGACTGCCCAACGTCGGCAAATCAACCCTTTTCAACGCACTGACCCGCAACCAGGTCCTCGCGGCGAACTACCCGTTCGCCACGATCGAGCCCAACATCGGCGTCGTGAACCTGCCGGATTCCCGGCTTGAAAAGCTGGCCGGCATCTTCGGCTCCGCGCGCCTGCTGCCCGCCGCGGTGTCCTTCGTGGACATCGCCGGCATCGTCAAGGGCGCCTCCGAGGGCGAGGGCCTCGGTAACCAGTTCCTCGCCAACATCCGCGAGGCCGAGGCCATCGCGCAGGTTGTCCGCGTGTTCGATGACCCGGACGTCATCCACGTCGATGGCAAGGTCGATCCCAGCTCCGACATGGAGACGATCAACACCGAGCTGATCCTGGCCGATCTGCAGACCATCGAAAAGGCCATCCCCCGGATCGAAAAAGAAGTAAAGATCAAGAAGCGGGATGCGGCCGAGCTGGCAGCCATCCTGGCGGCGCAGGCGGTGCTGGAGCGCGGCGACACCATCTTCTCCTCCATCAAGAGCGACAAGCTGGAGATGGAGCACCTCAAGGAACTCGGCCTGCTGACGGCCAAGCCCTTCATCTACGTCTTCAACTCCGACGAGGGCATCCTGGGCAGCCCGGAGAAGCAGGCGGAACTGCGTGCCCTGGTGGCTCCGGCCGACGCCATCTTCCTGGACGCCAAGCTTGAGTCCGACCTGGTGGAGCTCGACGAGGCAGAAGCCCGCGAGATGCTGGAAATGAACGGCCAGGATGAATCCGGGCTGGACCAGTTGGCCCGCGTCGGCTTCCACACCCTCGGACTGCAGACCTACCTCACGGCCGGCCCCAAGGAAACCCGCGCGTGGACCATCCGCCAGGGCGACACCGCCCCGCAGGCCGCCGGTGTGATCCACTCCGATTTCCAGCGCGGCTTCATCAAGGCCGAGGTCGTCTCCTTCGAAGACCTCATCGAGGCCGGCTCCATGGCCGAGGCGAAGGCCCGCGGCAAGGTCCGGATCGAAGGCAAGGAATACATCATGGCCGACGGCGACGTGGTCGAATTCCGTTTCAACGTTTGACGGCCGCCGCCCGGCAGCGCGGTAATTCTGCCAAGTAATTAACGATTAACTGGAGGAGCCTCGATTTTCGGATCGGGGCTTTTCCTGTGTGCGGCTCTTTTATCTTTTTGTTACGCCGCCGTCAACGTTTCTGTGGAAAGCTGGCCCTGCGGAACCTGTCCAATGTTGCAGCTCGGTAACGAACTTTACAGTCGGTCAACTTTGGTGGCTCCGAGCGGGCTTTGGGGTTTACGCTTCATGCCATGTGAGACGGGCCACACTGCCGCTGGGGGAGTGTGGACGTCTGTCTGGCGCTTTTGGCGCCGGTCTCACCCACACCACAGAAACAAGGAGGCGGAATGCGCTTGGGTCGTATTTCCAAAGCAGTGGGCGTGGCGGCAGCAGCTGCCATCGCCCTCAGCGCCTGCGCGGGCAACAGCGGCGGGACAACCCCGACCACTGCGGCCGCAGCAAGCAAGCAAGGCGGATCGGCAACCGTAGTAGAGGTCAACGCGTTCAATACGTTCAACCCGAACACGGCCGACGGAAACACTGACATTAACTCAAAGGTCAGCTACGCCACGCACTCAGGGTTCTTCTACATCGACAACAAGCTCAACGTTGTTCGCAATGAGAAGTTCGGCAAGATGGAAAAGGTCTCCGACGATCCGTTGACGGTGAAGTACACCATCAACGACGGCGTGAAGTGGTCGGACGGCACGCCTGTCACCGCGGCCGACCTTGTGCTCCAGTGGGCTGCTTTCTCCGGTTACTACAACGACGCCGATGCGGACGGGAAGACCGGAACGTCCTACTTCTCCTACGCGGGTGACCCGACCGGCATTGCCCTCACCGATTTCCCGGAACTCGGTGACGACGGCCGCAGCATGACGCTGAAGTACTCCAAGCCGTTCGCCGACTGGGAAATCGCCATCGGCGGCCCCGGCATCGACATCCCGGCCCACGTCCTCGCCAAGAAGGCGGGCCTGGCTGACACCAAGGCGTTCATTGACCTGCTGAAGGGCATGCCCCGCGGCGACTCCAAGGCCCCCAAGCCGGCGAACGCGCAGCTCAAGGCCATGTCGGACCTGTGGAACACCGGCTTTGACACCAAGACCCTGCCGGCCGATCCGAGCCTCTACCTCTCCAACGGCCCGTTCATCGTCAAGAGCGTCAACCAGGACCAGTCCCTGACCATGGTCAAGAACAAGGACTACAACTGGGGTCCGGAAGCCCAGCTGGACGAAATCACCGTCCGCTACATCGGTGAGGCACCCGCCCAGGTCCAGGCACTCAAGAACGGCGAGGCAGACATCATCGCCCCGCAGGCATCCGCGGACACCGTGGAGCAGCTCAAGGCACTCGAAAGCCAGGGCGTGAAGGTCGACGTCGGCAACCAGCTCGCGTACGACCACATCGACCTGAACTACTCGGGCCCGTTTGCCGAGAAGAACGTCCGCGAGGCGTTCATGAAGGCCGTCCCGCGTACGGACATCGTCGACAAGATCGTCAAGAAGCTGGATCCGAACGCTGCACCGCTTGACTCCCAGCTCTTCGTTCCGGACCAGGCCCCGTACGCCGAATCGGCCAAGAACAACGGCTCCTCCGCTTACCAGGGTGTGGATATCGAGGGTGCCAAGAAGCTCCTCAACGGCGCCACCCCCGAAGTTCGCATCATGTACAACAAGGACAACCCCAACCGTGTTGACGCCTACTCCCTGATCAGCGAGTCCGCCACCAAGGCCGGCTTCAAGATCGTCGACGGCGGTCTCGGCAAGTCTGACTGGGGCAAGGCCCTCGGTGACGGCAGCTACGACGCCACCATCTTCGGCTGGAGCAACTCGGGTGTCGGCGTGTCCGGCGTTCCGCAGATCTTCAAGTCCGGCAACGACTCCAACTTCAACCAGTTCAGCAACCCTGAAGCCGACAAGCTGATGGACGAACTGATTGTCACCACCGACAAGAGCAAGCAGGACGGCCTCGTTGCGCAGATCGACAAGATGATCTGGGATTCGGCCTACGGCCTTCCGCTCTTCCAGTCGGTTGGCGTGGACGCATACAGCGACCGCATCACCGGTGTGAAGTACATGCCGAACCAGACCGGCGTTTGGTGGAACTTCTGGGAATGGGCACAGAAGTAGCCCGCGACCCTAAGTAACACTGCTGGAAAGGCGTCGGGACCACAGCTTCTTCGGTCCCGACGCCTTTCTGGCGATATCCTGGCGATGCCGTGGTCCCGCCGCCACATCGGCGGGAACCGGCCAAACTCCGCGACCGGTCCGGGCAATCCCTGGGCCCGAATTCCGAGGTTCTATTCCAATGGTGACCTACATCTTCCGGCGGCTCGTGACTGCCGCCCTCATTCTTCTCGGCGCGTCCTACTTCGTGTATCTCCTGACAGCGGCGTCCGGTGATCCCCTGGAGGAATTCCGCGCCAACCCCTCGCCGCAGAAGCAGCAGCTCATGGACGCGAGGACCGAGCTCCTGCAGCTGGACACCCCGGCACCGCTGCGGTACTTCAAATGGTTCGGCGGCGCAGTCCAGTGCCTCGTTCCGTTCGCCAACTCCTGTGACCTCGGGAAAAACATCGCCGGCCAGCCCATCACCGAGGCCCTCGGCAATGCGCTCATCCAGACCTTGACCCTCGTCACCGCGGCGACGGTGCTCGCCATCCTGATCGGCATCACCCTGGGCATCATCACCGCCCTGCGGCAGTACAGCACTTTGGACTACGGCGTCACGTTCATGGCCTTCCTCTTCTTCTCCCTGCCGATCTTCTGGGTGGCCGTCCTGCTCAAGGAATTCGGCGCCATCGGCTTCAACAACTTCCTGAGAAACCCCGACGTGCCGCTGCCAGCGGCGCTTGGCATCGGCGTCGTCGTCGGCGCAGTGACAGCCGTCGCGGCGGGCGGACCCATGCGGCGCCGGCTGCTGGCCGGCGCCGTCGCCTTCGCCTTCGTCACCGCGGTGCTCATCTACTTCTCCGCCACCGAATGGTTCAAGACGCCGGGCCTGGGGCCCGTGGTCATCGCCATCGCCGGTGCGGGCATCGCCTTCGCCGTGACCCTGCTCTCCGCCGGGCTGAAGAACCGCAAGGCCCTTCAGTCGGCCCTCATCGCCGTCGGCGTCGGCGTCGTGCTGTACTTCCTCCTTCAGCCRCTGCTCAACGAGGCCACGTTCGTGATGATCGTGGTGCTGGCGATCGCCTTTGTCCTGATCGGCATGGGCATCGGCTACCTGATGGGAGGCTATGACCGCGGGCAGTCCATGCGCGCCGCGGCCATCACCTCGTTCCTGGTCGGTTTCCTGATCCTGCTGGACCGCTACATGCAGGCATGGCCCAGCTACTTCAACAACAGCCGTGTGCGCGGCCGGCCGATCGCGACTATCGGTGCCAGCACGCCGAACATCCAGGGCGACTTCTGGGTCCTGGGCCTCGACTCCTTTACCCACCTGATCCTGCCCACCCTGGCCCTGATCCTCATTTCGCTGGCCAGCTACACGCGGTTCACCCGGGCCTCGATGCTCGAAATCATGAACATGGACTACATCCGCACGGCGCGGGCCAAGGGCCTGAGCGAGCGGACCGTCATCATGCGCCACGCGTTCCGCAACGCCCTGATCCCGATCGCCACGATCGTGGCGTTCGACATAGGGGCACTGATCGGCGGCGCCGTCATCACCGAAACCGTCTTCTCGGTCCGCGGCATGGGATTCCTCTTCCTGGACGGGATCGCGCACGTCGATCCCAACCCCGTCATGGGCGTCTTCATCTGCGTGGCCATCACGGCCATGGTCTTCAACCTCATCGCGGACCTCGCCTACTCCGCACTGGATCCGCGCGTAAGGGTAAAAGCATGAGCCAGCCAAGCCAGCAGGAAGAAATCATGGCCGAAGACGCCTCCCGGATCTCAGCCGCGGCCGGCATCGAGCCGGTCCTCGAAGCCAAGGGCCTCAGCCAGGGCCAAATCGTCCGGAAACGGTTCCTCGGACATTCCGGCGCCATCATCGGCCTCATCGTCTTCGCCTTCATCTTTGTCCTGGCCTTCACCTCCGTGGGCTACCTGGGAATCCCCGGCTGGTGGAAGTACACCCACACGCAAGTCTCGCCCCTGGTCAACGGCGGCGAACCCACCTCCTCGTTGTGGCCGCTGGCGTGGGGCGAACATCCGTTCGGCCAGGACCGGATCGGCCGCGATCTCTTCGCCATGACCATGCGCGGCGCGCAGCAGTCCATCACCATCATGATCGTGATCGGCCTCATCGCCGGCCTGATCGGCGTGGTGGTCGGTGCCATCTCCGGGTACTTCCGCGGCTGGGCCGAGGCCATCCTGATGCGCCTGACCGACGTCATCATCATCATTCCCGCCCTGCTGCTGGCGGCCGTCATGGCGCAGCTCGCCGGCCGCCGGGACCAGGGGAGCTGGTTCGCTTCGTTCGCCAGCACCAACGGCGTCCTGGCCCTCGGAATCTTCCTGGGCCTGATCAGCTGGGTCGCCCTGGCCCGCCTGATGCGCGGCGAATTCCTGTCCCTGCGCGAACGCGAGTTCGTCGATGCAGCCCGGATTTCCGGCGCCAGCAATGCCAGGATCATCTTCAAGCACATCCTGCCCAACGCCGTCGGCGTGCTGATCGTGAACGTGACCCTGACAATGTCCGCCGCGATCCTCACGGAAACGGCGCTGAGCTACCTCGGAGTCGGCGTCAAGGCCCCGGACACGTCCCTGGGCCTGCTCATCTCGCAGAACCAGCAGGCCTTCGCCACCAGGCCCTGGCTCTTCTGGTTCCCGGGCCTGTTCATCGTGCTCATCTGCCTCAGCATCAACTTCATCGGCGACGGCCTGCGGGACGCCTTTGACCCGCGGCAGAAGAAGTTCAATGCCAAGAAGGCCAAGGATCACGGCGGTCCCGCGGTGCAGGCAAGCGCCGCCACCGGCCTCGACAGGCCTGAGCCCGAGGAATTCCGGCCCGACGGACCCGGACACGACGGACCGTGGCACGACGGACCATCCGACGGGACACGGGGCCAGTAATGCCGGCCCCGTGCAGGTGCCGGCTAGCTGGCGGTGACAGCCACGTAGCTGGCCGCCAGGAGCAGTACGACGGCGCCAATCGCCACCCAGCGGACGGTGACGGTTACGGCGGTGGTGGAGGCGTCGCCGGCGGCGAGCTGCCCGCCTTCCACCAGCTCATGCCACCGGCCCCGCACCAGCATGGCGGCCTGGCCGGAGTCCGTGGTCTTCAGATCGCCCGGGCGGACCGACTTGCCGGGACCGTAAGTGGTTGCCGGCAGGCCGTGGAGGTCTTCCGGCCTGGCGTGGCGCCCGCCCCAGATGCCGGGGGCGGGCGCGGCCCAGGACGTGTAGCTCTTCTCGGCGGTGACCAGCGTGAGAGCAAAGCGGGTATCGACGTGCACCAGCGCTGCCCACGGGACCTCAATGGAGCGGAACGGATTCTCCAGGGTGACGCCGGCGTCGTGGACTACAACGGACGGCATCCAGAACAGTTGCCAGCCCATGAAGGCAATGAAGGCCAGCGGGGCGATGCCACCCAGCGCCCCCGGCCCTGCCATGACAACCGTGACCACGACACCGAACGCGGCCACCGCCCAGGACAGCCACGCGAACCATTTGTTGGTTCGTGGTTTGAAGACTTCAACATTTCCGGCGTGCGGCGCAGAGCTCATGCCCCCAATAATTCAGTATTCCGAGCCGCAGCACTAATCCCCGGTGCACCGGCGGCCCGGGCGGAAGGATAGCCCATCATGACTGACTTCATCACCCTCGATCCGCCGGCCTCACCCGTGCCTGGCAAAGGCGAAACCGTCCTGGAAGTCCGGGACCTCAGCGTGGATTTCGGCGTGGACAAAAAATGGGTCCCGGCCGCGATCGGCCTGAACTACGAGGTCCGGGCCGGCGAAGTTCTCGCCATCGTGGGGGAGTCCGGGTCCGGAAAGAGCGCCAGTTCAATGGCGCTGCTGGGCCTGCTGCCCAGTAACAGCCGTGTGACTGGAAGTGTCAAGCTCGGCGGCCGTGAACTGCTGGGGAGCAATGAAACCAATATCCGTGCCGTGCGCGGCAAGGACGTCGCGGTGATCTTCCAGGAGCCGATGACGGCCTTGAACCCGGTCTACACCGTGGGGTCGCAGATCGTGGAAACTGTGCGCCTGCACAATGAGGTTTCGCCGGAAGAAGCCCGACTCCGGGCCCTGCGCATGCTGGATCTTGTCGAACTGCCCGATCCGGAGAAGGCCTTCCGGTCTTACCCGCACCAGCTTTCCGGCGGCCAGCGCCAGCGCGCCATGATCGCCCAGTCGCTCTCCTGCGACCCGAAGCTGCTCATTGCCGATGAGCCGACCACGGCCCTCGACGTGACAGTCCAGGCCGAAATCCTTGACCTCATGCGCAACCTGCGGAACAAACTGGACAGTGCCATTGTGCTCATCACTCACGACATGGGGGTGGTGGCCGACCTCGCCGACCGGATCGCCGTCATGCGCAAGGGCCTCATCGTGGAGACGGGGACGGCAGCGCAGATTTTCCACAACCCGCAGCACGAGTACACCAAGGCGCTGCTGGCTGCGGTCCCGCACCTGGGCCAGGGTGGCGCGGATTCCGCGGCGGACGTAGACGTCACCGCCGCTCTCGCCGCCGCGACCCACGTCGAGATCCTTTCCATTCCGGAAGAGGAGCTGATCCGGCGGGAGCGCGAAAATGCCGCCGCCCTGGCCGCAGCAGAAGCGGCCAAGCCGAAGGGCGAACCGGTCCTGGAGCTCAGCGATGTCGCCATCGATTACCCGAAGCAGGGCCGGGCGCCGGCCTTCCGTGCCGTGGAAGGGGCCAACCTGGTCATCTATCCCGGACAGGTGGTCGGCCTCGTCGGCGAGTCGGGTTCCGGCAAGACCACCATCGGCCGGGCCGCCGTCGGCCTGCTGCCCGTGGCGGCGGGCACCATGCGGGTGGTCGGGCAGGACATTTCCGCTGCCAAGAAGAACGGCCGCCAGCTCCGCGAGATGCGCCGGCACGTTGGCATGGTGTTCCAGGATCCCTCGTCGTCCCTGAACCCCAGGCTGCCCATCGGGGAAAGCATCGGGGAGCCGATGTTCTTGTCGGGGACCGCGAAGGGCGCCGAACTGCAGCGGCGCATTGAGGCGCTCCTGGACCAGGTTGAGCTGCCTCGGGACTACCGCAACCGCTACCCGCACGAGCTCTCCGGCGGGCAGAAGCAGCGCGTGGGGATCGCGCGTGCCCTCTCCCTCAAGCCGAAGCTGATGGTCGCCGACGAGCCCACTTCCGCCCTCGACGTCTCTGTCCAGGCCAAGGTGCTCGATCTGTTCCAGAACCTGCAGAGGGAACTGGGGTTCGCCTGCCTCTTCGTCACCCATGACCTTGCGGTGGTGGACGTGCTCGCGGACCGGATCTGTGTCATGCAGCGCGGCAGGATCGTGGAGCAGGGCACCCGGGACCAGATCCTCCGCAACCCCCAGGAGCCTTACACCCAGCGGCTCCTGGCGGCGGTTCCGCTGCCGGATCCGGACAAGCAGCGCGAGCGTCGCGAACTGCGCGCGCAGCTGCTCTCAGGGGCCAGCTGAAGCTTACCGGAGGGTTCAAACAGGGGCGAAAAGCCGCCGCATTCCAGTTAACCGCGGGTAACCCGGGTCACAAAGCGGGCGAATAATACCAGCCAGTAGCGTGTGACTTGAAATACATCGCGCTTGACGTTAACCGTCATGAGATTGTCGGATCACGGTTTGGCAACGGAGTTCCAACATTTGGACATTTAAGGGCTAGGCTACTTCCATATGTAGGCCACGTCACAGGGGATACCCCTGTGCCTGCTTACGGGGAAGCATAAGTTTTTCCCTCACGAACTCCCACAACTCATAGGAGGCGGAATGCGTTTTTCGCGCACTTCCAAAGCACTGGGCATGGTGGCTATCGCCGCCCTCGCCCTGACCGGATGCGGTGCCAGCGGCTCTGCAACCGGTAGCGGCAGTACCGGCGGAGACACCAGCAAAGTGATCTTCGCCGACGGCTCCGAACCCCAGCGTCCCCTCATGCCGGCCGACACCAACGAAGTTGGCGGCGGCAAGGTCATCGACATGATCTTCGCGGGCTTGGTCAGCTACGACCCCAGCGGCAAGCCGGTCAACGAACTCGCCGAGTCCATCGAGGGCAAGGACGGCCAGCACTTCACCATCAAGGTCAAGAAGGACCAGAAGTTCACGAACGGCGAGGCCATCACGGCCAAGTCCTTCGTCGATTCCTGGAACTTCGGCGCCGCAGCCAAGAACGCCCAGCTCAGCGGCGGCTTCTTCGAAAGCATCAAGGGCTACGACGAAGCCAGCGCAGAAGGCTCCACGGTCGAGACCATGTCCGGCCTGAAGGTCGTTGACGACCAGACGTTCACCGTTGAACTGAAGCAGCCGGAATCTGACTGGCCGCTTCGCCTGGGCTACACCGCGTTTGTTCCGGTTCCCTCCGGCGCCCTGAAGGACCCGAAGGGCTTCGGCGAGAAGCCGGTCGGCAACGGCCCGTACAAGCTGGCGGACGGCGGCTGGCAGCACAATGTGCAGATCCAGCTCGTTCCGAACCCGGACTACAGCGGCCCGCGCAAGGCCAAGAACGCCGGTGTGACCTTCAAGATCTACCAGAACGACGACTCCGCCTACCAGGCCCTGCTGTCCAACGACCTGGACATCCTGCAGACCATCCCGACCAGCGCGCTGAAGAACTTCAAGTCTGACCTTGGCGAGCGCACCATCAACAAGCCGTACGCAGGCAACCAGACCATCGCCATCCCGGAATACCTGCCGGAGTGGAGCGGTGAGGCCGGCAAGCTTCGTCGCCAGGCGATCTCCATGGCGATCAACCGCGAGGAAATCACCAAGGTGATCTTCAACGGCGCACGCCAGCCTGCCAAGGACTTCACGGCCCCCGTGCTTGACGGCTACAGCGATTCGATCGCCGGTGCCGACAACCTCAAGTTCGACGCCGCCAAGGCCAAGGAGGCCTGGACCAAGGCCGACGCGATCCAGAAGTGGGACGCCAACACGACCTTCACCATTGCCTACAACGCCGACAAGGGCGGACACAAGGCCTGGGTTGAGGCAGTAGTCAACCAGCTCAAGAACACGCTCGGCATCAAGGTTGAAGGCAAGCCGTACGCCACCTTCAAGGAAGCCCGCAACGACGCCACCGCCAAGACCCTCACCGGCTCCATCCGTGCCGGCTGGCAGGCAGACTACCCGTCGCTGTACAACTTCCTCGGCCCGATCTACAAGACCGGTGCCGGCTCCAACGACGCTAACTACGCCAACCCGACGTTCGACAAGGCCATCTCCGACGGCCTGAACGCCGCGACGGTCGGCGAGGGCAACAAGGCCATGAACAAGGCCCAGGAGATCCTCCTGACGGACCTGCCGGCCATCCCCCTGTGGTACCAGGTTGCCCAGGGCGGCTGGAGCGACAAGGTCACCAACGTCGACTACGGCTGGGACGGCGTCCCGCTGTACTACAACGTAACCGGTAAGTAACAACAAAACGACGGCGGGGGCCGCCCATACTGGGGCCTCCGCCGTCGTCGTGTTTTCCCACCATTTATTTTCTTGATGCCCGGCTCTTCGGGCGAACTTTTCGCAGCCCTGCCGCCGTGAATGAACCGGCGCCGGCCTGCATCCATAGTGAAAAGGTTCTTTGATGAACAACTCCGCCGCATCCCTGGACAGGATGCCTGCCAACGAGGGTGTGACTCGCTGATGTCGACATACATCCTCAAGCGTTTCCTGCAACTGATTCCCGTCTTCCTGGGCGCAACACTGCTGGTCTACTTCCTGGTCTTCAGCCTGCCCGGCGATCCCATCGTGGCACTGTTCGGCGACAAGCCGGTGAACGAGGCCGTGGCAGCCAAGCTGCGGGCGCAGTACCACCTGGACCAGCCGTTCTGGATGCAATACCTGCTTTACCTCAAGAGCATCTTCACGTTCGACCTCGGCCAGGACTTCTCCGGACGCCCCATCGCCGCCGTGCTCGGTGAGGTCTTCCCCGTCACGGCCCGGCTGGCCATCATGGCGCTGATCTTCGAGGCAGTCTTCGGCATCGTCTTCGGCCTCATCGCCGGCCTGCGCAAAGGCAAGTTCTTTGACGCCACTGTCCTGGTGGCGTCCCTGATCGTGATCGGCATCCCGATCTTCGTCCTGGGCTTCCTGCTGCAGTTCACCATCGGCGTCCAGCTGGGCTGGGCCAAGCCGACCGTCAGCTCCGCGGCGACCGTCCAGGACCTCATCCTGCCGGCGATCGTGCTGGGACTGGGATCCTTCGCCTATGTCCTGCGCCTGACCCGCACGTCGGTCATCGAAAACATGAACGCCGACTATGTGCGCACCGCCACGGCCAAGGGCCTCTCCCGGTTCCAGGTGGTCCGCGTCCACATCCTGCGCAACTCCCTGATTCCCGTCATTACCTTCCTGGGCGCCGACCTCGGTGCCCTGATGGGCGGCGCAATCGTCACGGAAGGCATCTTCAACGTTCCGGGCGTCGGCAACCGGCTCTACCGGGCCGTGCTGTCCGGCGAAGGGCCCACGGTGGTCTCGATCGTCACCGTCCTGGTGCTGATCTACTGCCTCTCCAACCTGCTCGTTGACCTGCTTTACGGCTGGCTTGACCCGAGGATMCGTTATGACTCCTGATAACACCACCACCGCACGGCACACCTCCCTCCGCCCGGCCCGCCGGACCGAGCACTTCGTGGCCGATGTCTCCGAGACCCCGCTCCAGGTGACGGACCGGGTCAAGGACGAAGCCGCACCGCTGAGTCTGTGGGGCGAGGCCTGGAAGAACCTGCGCAAGCAGCCGCTCTTCCTCATCTCCGCACTCCTGATCCTGGTGGTCGTGGCGGTCTCCCTCTTCCCCGGACTCTTCTCCCCGATCGACCCGGGCTCGGAGGCGTGCCAGCTGGCCAACTCCGACGCCGGCCCCGCCGCGGGCCACCCCCTGGGCTTCACCCAGCAGGGCTGCGACGTCTACGCCCGCGTCATCTTCGGCACGCGGTCCTCGGTGACCGTGGGCCTCTTCACCACCATCGGGGTGCTGCTGATCGGCGGCATCATGGGGGCCGTGGCCGGTTATTACGGCGGCTGGATCGACTCCGTCCTGGCCCGCATCAATGACATCTTCTTCGCCCTGCCCCTGATCCTGGGCGCGATCGTGCTCATGCAGCTGCCGATGTTCCGGACGAACCGGACCGTGTGGACGCTGGTGCTCATCCTGGTGGCCTTCGGCTGGCCGCAAATCGCGCGCATCACCCGCGGTGCGGTGATCGAGGTCCGCAACGCCGACTTCGTCACGGCCGCCCGGTCGCTCGGCGTCTCGAAGTTCGGCGCCCTCATGCGGCACGTGATGCCGAACTCGCTGGCCCCGATCATCGTCGTGGCCACCATCTCCCTGGGCACGTTCATCGTGGCCGAATCCACGCTGTCCTTCCTCGGCATCGGGCTGCCGCCCAGCGTCATGTCCTGGGGCAACGACATCCAGGCGGCGCAGGCCTCGCTCCGGTCCAACCCGATGCCGCTGCTCTACCCGGCAATCGCGCTGTCCATCACCGTCCTGAGCTTCATCATGCTGGGCGATGCCCTGCGTGATGCGCTCGATCCCAAAGCCCGCAAGCGATGAAAGGGGACACCATGAGCACTTCTGTTGACTTCCAGGAAGCTGAGTACGCCACTGAGCGCCCGCTGCTTGAAATCAAGGACCTGGCCATCGGGTTCACCACCAGCAACGGCGAGGTCAACGCCGTCCGCAACGCCCGCCTCACCGTCATGCCGGGCGAAACCGTCGCGATTGTGGGCGAGTCGGGCTCCGGCAAGTCCACCACCGCGCTGGCCGCCATCGGCCTGCTCCCGGGCAACGGGCGCGTCGCTGCAGGCCAGATCCTGTTCGATGGCGAAGACATCTCCAACGCCAGCGAAAAGCGGATGATCGAACTTCGCGGCAACAGCATCGGCATGGTCCCGCAGGACCCGATGTCCAACCTCAACCCGGTGTGGAAGATCGGCGACCAGGTCCGCGAAACGCTCAAGGCCAACGGACTCCCGAGCGGCCCGGACGACGTCGCAAAGGTCCTGTCCCAGGCCGGGCTGCCCGACGCCGGCAGCCGCGCCAAGCAGTACCCCCACGAGTTCTCCGGCGGCATGCGCCAGCGCGCACTGATCGCGATCGGGCTCGCCTGCCAGCCGCGCCTGCTCATCGCGGACGAGCCCACCTCGGCGCTCGACGTCACCGTGCAGCGCCAGATCCTCGATCACCTGGACAAGATGACCACGGAACTGGGCACCGCGGTGCTGCTGATCACGCACGACCTCGGCCTCGCCGCCGAGCGCGCCGACCAGGTGGTGGTCATGTACCGCGGCCAGGTTGTCGAGTCCGGACCCTCGCTGGAGCTGCTGCAGAACCCGCAGCACCCGTACACCCAGCGGCTGGTCGCCTCGGCGCCGTCGCTGGCGTCCCGGCGCATCCAGGCCGCCAAGGAACTCGGCGTGGAGACCGACGACATGCTCGCCCCGAGCGAGACCGGCGTGGTTGAGCCGGCCAAGTCCGACGACGTCCTGCAGATCCAGAACCTCAGGAAGGTCTTCAAGCTGCGTTCTGGCCTGGGCAAGTCCACGGACTTCACCGCCGTCGACGACGTCTCCTTCAGCGTCAAGCGGGGAACCACGACGGCGATCGTGGGGGAGTCGGGATCCGGCAAGTCCACGGTGGCGCAGATGGTCCTGAACCTCCTCACGCCGACCTCCGGCAAGATCATCTTCGACGGCGTGGACACCTCCACGCTGAACAGCAAGGAGATCTTCGCCTTCAGGCGCCGGGTGCAGCCGATCTTCCAGGACCCCTACGGTTCACTGGACCCGATGTACAACATCTTCCGGACCATCGAGGAACCGCTGCGGACCCACAAGATCGGGGACAAGGCCAGCCGCGAGAAGAAGGTCCGGGAGCTGCTGGACCAGGTGGCGCTGCCGCAGTCCACCATGCAGCGGTACCCGAATGAGCTCTCCGGCGGCCAGCGCCAGCGTGTCGCGATCGCCCGCGCCCTGGCCCTGGACCCCGAAGTGATCATCTGCGACGAGGCCGTCTCGGCACTGGATGTGCTGGTGCAGGCGCAGGTGCTGAACCTGCTCGCCGAACTGCAGTCCAGGCTCGGCCTGACCTACCTGTTCATCACCCACGACCTCGCGGTGGTCCGGCAGATCGCGGACCACGTGTGCGTCATGGAGAAGGGCAAGCTCGTGGAGACGGGCTCCACGGACGACGTCTTCGAGTCGCCGCAGCAGGACTACACCCGGGCGCTGCTCAACGCCATCCCCGGCGCGGGCCTCATGCTGCCGCCGGAGGTGGAAGTGGCCTGAGCGGCCACTTTACCTAGGGCTTGAACAAGTCCGCCGGTAGCAGCACAGGAGCCGGTGTCCGCCCGTTGGGGCGGGCACCGGCTCCTTTTTGCTGTGGTGTGCAGGGTTGCTGTGGTGTGCTGTCCGGCGCTAGCGGGACAAGCCGGCGAGCATGCCGGGCTCTGCGTAGTCGAACCCCATGGACTCCAGCCGCTGGCCGAAAACGGCGCCCAGGGCCGCGTGGCCCTGCCGGTTCAGGTGAACCCCGTCCGCCATTGAACCCGTGAGGTTGTACCGGGTGAGCCAGTCGCCCGCGCTGACGAACGGCAGCCCGTGCCGGTCCGCCACCCTCCCCAGAAGCGCGTCCACCTCGGACCGGCGTCCACCGCCGTAGTGGACGCCGCGGGCGAGCGTGCCGACCATGAGCATCCGGGCCGCCGGATAGCGCTGCTGGATGCTGGCGATCAGCCGCTCGGCGTTGGCGACGATCTGCGCGTTCGAGGCGCCGCGCGCGGCGTCGTTCCCGCCGCCTTCGATCACTACGAGGGGAGGGGTGCCGTACGGGAGTTTCCAATCGCCGCGCTGGAGCGCATCGACGTAGTTGCCGGTCTTGCCGTTCGATGCCACGTAGCCGGTGCCGCCCCGGCCGCAGAAGAAGACCTTGTACCCGGCCGCTGCCAGACCCTGCCTGGGCCAACCGTAGGACGGTTCCGATTGTGAGTCGCCAATAAGCACGGCGACATTGCTGGTGTCCTTGACGATGATCTCGTTGCGGCCGTTGGCAGGGTTGCGGTAGGTCGAGCCGCTCGGCAAATCGGCGGGGTCGATGGTGGACCCGATGCGGGTCTTCGCAGCGGCCCCTGCCGCGACCGGTACGCCGGCGCCGTTAGCCGTTCCGGCCTGGCTGGCGGTCAGTGGCACGCCCGCAGAGCCCGCGTCAGAAGATCCGCCGTCGGACGATCCGCCGTCGGAAGAACCTGCGTCGTACGCAGGTGAAAAAGTGGCCTGCCCACAGCCGCCAAGAACTACGCCTACGGCGATCATCGTTGCGACAAAGCGGGACAGGGCCGAGGCGTTTCGCATGAATGTCTCCGGGCTTGCTTGCTGCTATCAGAGCAATGATGGTGCATGGGCGCCGGAAAATCCAGTGACTTTACTCACAGGTAATAAACCACTTCCGTGCGCCCGTCCCGCTCCTGGGACGGTGCGGCGGCCGGCCGCCGCTTCGCATTTTAGGCCAATAAATGACCTAGCGTTTAGAATGGTTGTAGGTGCCCTGTGCCAAAGGGACTTATCCGTCGTGCGTTCCAGTTGGAAATGTCGCGATACCACAGCTGACTTCACCACTGAATCGAGCAATAACGCATGTCTGAAACCACCACCAACACCGCGGTAGCCACTGCATCGCGCAGTGACCTGCGCAACGTCGCGATCGTGGCCCACGTTGACCACGGCAAGACCACGCTGGTCGACGCCATGCTCAAGCAGACCAACTCCTTTGCCGAGCACAACCACCTCGAAGACCGCGTCATGGACTCCGGTGACCTGGAACGCGAAAAGGGCATCACCATCCTGGCCAAGAACACCACGGTGGCCTACAACGGTCCGTCCTCCAAGGGCGAGACCATCACCATCAACGTCATCGACACCCCCGGCCACGCCGACTTCGGTGGCGAGGTCGAGCGCGGCCTGTCGATGGTCGACGGCGTCGTCCTCCTCGTCGATGCCTCTGAGGGCCCGCTGCCCCAGACCCGCTTCGTGCTGCGCAAGGCCCTCGCCGCGCACCTGCCGGTGATCCTCCTGGTCAACAAGACCGACCGCCCCGACGCGCGGATCGAAGAAGTTGTCCACGAGTCCATGGACCTGCTCCTGGGCCTGGCCTCCGACCTCGCCGACGAAGTTCCGGACCTCGACCTGGACAAGATCCTCAATGTTCCGGTTGTTTACGCCGCAGCCAAGGTCGGCCGCGCGTCCCTCGAACAGCCCGCAGACGGTTCAGCCCCGGAAAACGAGGACCTCGAGCCGCTCTTCCAGGCCATCATCGAGCACATCCCGGCCCCGACCTACAACCCGAACGGTGTCCTGCAGGCGCACGTCACCAACTTGGATGCCTCCCCGTTCCTCGGCCGCCTCGCGCTGCTTCGCATCTACAACGGCACCCTGCGCAAGGGCCAGACCGTCGCCTGGGCACGTGCCAACGGTGAGCTGAAGAACGTCAAGATCACCGAGCTGCTGGCCACGAAGGCACTCGACCGTGTCCCCGCGGAATCCGCCGGCCCCGGCGAAATCGTTGCTGTTGCCGGCATCGAGGAAATCACCATCGGCGAGACTCTCACCGACGCCGAGAACCCGCAGCCGCTGCCGCTGATCACTGTTGACGACCCGGCCATCTCCATGACCATCGGTATCAACACCTCGCCGCTGGCCGGCAAGGTCAAGGGCGCCAAGGTCACGGCCCGCCAGGTCAAGGACCGCCTCGACAAGGAACTGATCGGTAACGTCTCCATCAAGGTTCTCCCCACCGAGCGTCCCGACGCTTGGGAAGTCCAGGGCCGTGGCGAGCTCGCGCTGGCCATCCTGGTCGAGCAGATGCGCCGCGAAGGCTTCGAACTGACCGTCGGCAAGCCGCAGGTCGTCACCCGGACCGTCGACGGCAAGGTCCACGAGCCGATGGAGCACATGACCATCGACGTGCCCGAAGAGTACCTCGGCGCCGTCACCCAGCTGATGGCTGCCCGCAAGGGCCGCATGACCAACATGGCCAACCACGGCACCGGCTGGTGCCGCATGGAGTTCATCGTTCCGGCCCGTGGCCTGATCGGGTTCCGCACCAAGTTCCTCACGGACACCCGCGGCGCCGGCATCGCCGCCTCCATCTCCGAAGGCTACGAGCCGTGGGCCGGCCCGATCGAGTACCGCACCAACGGTTCGATGATCGCCGACCGCGCCGGTGTTGTGACCCCGTTCGCCATGATCAACCTGCAGGAACGTGGCTCCTTCTTCGTCAAGCCCACGTCCGAGGTCTACGAAGGCATGATCGTGGGCGAGAACTCCCGCGCCGACGACATGGACGTCAACATCACGAAGGAAAAGAAGCTCACCAACATGCGTGCAGCCTCCTCGGACACCTTCGAGAACCTGACGCCGCCGCGCGACCTGACCCTCGAAGAGTCCCTCGAATTCGCCCGCGAAGACGAGTGCGTTGAGGTTACCCCGGATTCAATCCGCATCCGCAAGGTCATCCTGGACACCAACGAGCGTGCCAAGGCCAACCGCGCCCGCGCCAAGGTCTAATCCCGGTCTCCGGGCTTCGGCTGCAACGTGACTAAGAGAGCTGCCGGTACGGCAGGCGGCATTGCCGCCGCCGTACCGGCAGCTCTTTTTGTTGCCCTGGCCGGAACCGCCCTGCACCGCCACGATCTGGTCCTGAACGGCGTGGACGTCCCGTGGGGAGCCGTCGCGGCGCTCGTGCTGCTGGGCTCGGTCCAGGTGTGGCTCGGGGCGGCGTTCCGTTCAGTCGTCCCGACGGCAGTATGCGGGGTCCTCTGTTATGCGCTGACCGGGTGGTGGTCCACCCTGGAAACAGGCAAGCGCCTGGTCATCGGCGACACCGCGGGCAATGTCTGGGTCTTCGGCATCGCAGGCATCACCGTGGCCATGCTCGCCTGGTGCCGGCGGTACCGGCGCCCGCCCGGCTAGGACCCGGCCCTGCCTCCTACGCGGGACATGCTCATTTTTCGTTCGCTCAATTGGGCTCAATGGCATCATGTCCGGCGCAGGGCTGGCCCGCGGGACATGTCCAGCGCTCATCTATGGGCCTGTCCACTCCCACCCACGGCTCGGGGACATGCCCGTTTTTTGTTCGCTTGAGCGGGCACAATGGCATCGCGTCCGGCGCAGGGCCCGTGCGCGGGACATGTCCAGTCCTTGCTCCTGCCCGGGTTGCCGCAGCCCTGGCCCCGCCCGCGCAGTTTTCCACATAGCGCGGGATCCGACTGCACGGGCGCAGTGTGCGGCTCCACCATGGGTGAATGGCCAACATTATCGAGGTGCTCTCGAAGTACGACGGCGTCGCCCGCGCCAAATACATTGCCGCGGCGGGGGTCTCCGATTTTCAGCTCAAGTCGGCGATGGCCGCGGGATCGGTGTCCCGTGTAGCCCGCGGTGTCTATGCCTTGCCCGGTGCGGACGCACAGCTGATCTCTATTCGCTCACTGCCGGCGGAGCCTGCTTGTATCACCGCTGCCCACTTCAGCGGGCTGTGGGTCCTCGAAGGCCCGGCCCAGCCGCACATAGCCCTCACCCACAGCAGGAGTTACCAGGGCTTCATCTGTCACCGGGCTTCCGTTCCGCCGACGCTCCTGGACACAGTCGTCCAATGCCTGCGCTGCTTGCCTGAACCTGACGGGCTGATCATCGCCGAGTCCGCCGTCGTGCTGAAGGGACTCCCGTTGGGTTTGTTGCGCCAGCGGCTCGATGGCCGGAACGACTCCCGGGAGCGCCGGATCGTGTCGGCGATCGTCCCACAGTCACAGTCGGTCATTGAATGCCTGGCCCGGTTCCTTCTGCGGCGTGCCGGCTTTCATGTTGAATCGCAGGTCAACGTTCCGGGCATGGGACATCTGGACCTGATGGTCGATGGCCGTCTTGGCATTGAGGCTGACGGGGCCGGGTTCCACATGGATAGGACGAGCTTCGAGGAAGACCGGCGGCGTTGGAACGTTACGACGCGCCGAGGAATACCGACACTGATTGTGACCTACCAGCTGGTGAGGGACCATCCTGAGGATTTCATTACCATGGTCCGGGAAGCGCTGAACAGGCTGTCCGCCGCCGCATAGAGTCGGACGCGAATTCCAAATTCGTGCGCCTTTTCCTGCGCCCTTGCACTGCGATTCTGCGCCTCACCCCAGCGCTGTGACCCTGCTCTGCACCCAGCCACCACTGACTCTGCACCGCACGAAGCCACCACTGGACATGTCCCGTGCTCTGTCGATTCGCCACTGGACATGTCCCTCGCTGGCCCGCGGTGATGAGCATAACGGTGGAATGTGCACGGCCGGCAACGAGGGGAGGACATGTCCACAGGTCGTCGAGGGTGCGGGTGGGCATGTGCGCGGCCGGCAATCGGGGGAGGACATGTCCATTGGTCGCGGAGGGTGCGGGTGGGCATGTGCGCGGCTGCGGGCCAGGAGGGGGCATGTGCACGGCCGGCAACGAGGGGAGGGCATGTCCATTGGTCGCGGAGGGTGCGGGAGGGCATGTCCACTGGACGCTAGCAACCACCCGGGAACCGTTGCCCAGGGCCCCCTGCGCCGCGGGTCAGGTGCCCTGCACGCGTGGGGCGCGGCGCGGCGGGGGCGGCGGGACTTCCTTGGCCGCCACTACAAGGGGGAGTGCGATGACGACGTCGGAGCGGCGGGTGCGGACGGTGCACACGCCGTCGGCGCGTTCGACGAGCTCGCCAAGGGCATCCGTCAGGCCGCCGTCGATCCGGTACCGGACCACAACGCGCGTGCCCAGCGGGGCGCCGGAGAGAAACTGCTGGGGCAAGGGCAAAGGCGAGCTCATCAGATCATAGTAAGACGCGGAGCATGTATGACGTTCCCGCTAGGTTCGCGGGAACAGGCTGGGAGATAATAGGCTCGGAAGTCAGAAACCCGGCGCTCAGGCCGGGAAACCATCCGGCCGTTCGCCGGAACCAACGTGGAGAGGCCAGGGACGTGACGTACGTAATCGCGCAGCCGTGTGTAGATGTCAAAGACAAGGCATGCATTGAGGAGTGCCCCGTCGATTGCATCTACGAGGGTGAGCGTTCCCTGTACATCCACCCCGACGAGTGCGTGGACTGCGGTGCCTGCGAGCCGGTCTGCCCCGTGGAGGCGATCTACTACGAGGACGACACCCCCGAAGAATGGGCTGACTACTACAAGGCCAACGTCGAGTTCTTCGACGAACTCGGTTCCCCGGGCGGCGCCGCGAAGGTCGGGAACACCCACACCGACCACCCCATGATCGCCGCCCTGCCGCCGCAGAACCAAGACAACTAGGACGGCGCTACGGTGACATCCGCGGTGCGCACCTTCGGCCTGAGCCTGCCCGACTACCCGTGGGAGGCCATGGCGCCGTATCTCGCCACGGCAGCCCGGCACGCGGAAGGAGCCGTCAACCTTTCCATCGGAACCCCGGTGGACCCGACGCCGGCCCTCATCCAGGACGCGCTGCGCGCCGCCGCGGACGCTCCCGGCTATCCCACCGTCCACGGGACGCCGGCCCTGCGGGAAGCCATCGCCGGCTGGTTTGCGCGCCGTCGCGGCGTCCCCGGACTCGATCCGCAGGATGTGATGCCGACGGTGGGTTCCAAGGAACTCGTCGCGTGGCTGCCGTTCCTGCTCGGCCTGAGGCCGGGCGACGTCGTCGTCCGCCCCACGGTCGCGTACCCCACGTATGACATCGGTGCCACCTTCGCCGGTGCGGAGCAGATCGCCGCCGACGACCTCGACGAGCTCGACGCCGGCACCCGCGCCCGTGTGCGCCTGGTCTGGGTCAATTCACCGGCCAACCCCACCGGCAGCGTCCGGGACATCGCATCGCTGCGGCGGATCGTCCGGCAGGCGCGGGAGCTGGGCGCCGTCGTAGCGTCGGATGAATGCTACGCCGAACTCGGCTGGGGGGAGTGGGACGTCCAGCGCGGCGGCATCCCGGTCCCCAGCATCCTGGACCCGCAGGTCGCAGAAGGCTCCCACGAGGGCCTGCTTGCCGTCTATTCGCTGAGCAAACAGTCCAATGTGGCCGGCTACCGGGCGGCATTCGTCGCCGGTGATCCGGTGATCATGGCGAACCTGGTCAACAGCCGCAAGCACGCCGGGATGATCGTTCCCTATCCGGTCCAGGAAGCCATGCGGGTGGCCCTCGGCGACGACGCCCACGTCCAGGCCCAGAAGGACCTGTACAGGGGCCGGCGGGAACGGATCGTCCCGGCGCTGGAGGGTTTCGGCCTGGCGATCCGTGAGTCCAGTGCGGGCCTTTACCTGTGGGCCACCGCCGGCGAGGCGACGTGGGACACCGTGGGCCGCCTCGCGGACCGCGGAATCGTCGTCGGCCCCGGGGTTTTCTACGGCGACGCCGGAAGCGGGTTCATCCGGGTGGCGCTGACCGCCAGCGACGAGCGGATCGACGCCGCCGTCTCGAGGCTGGCCCCGGACGCGTAACAATGCTGTGACGCGTGCCACATGTGGCGTGTTTTCGGCGTTATGGACGCCTTACGGATTAGTACCACCCGCGAAGTGAAGGTACTTTTTAACTGACGATCAATGGTGGCTTTCCACAAGAAGGCAGCGCAGCCTTTGGAAATCCTGTCCGCACAGGATCCGCGGGCAGCTTCACCAGATGTTGGACCAGCTTTCGACAGAGGCCCCGATGCCTCATGAGGAGACTCCATGACTGAAACCACCAGCGCAACCCTGCGCCATGCCGGCGGCGAGCTCGAACTCCCGCGCATCAAGGTTGTAGAAGGAAACGAAGGCTACGACGTTTCCAAGCTGCTGAAGCAGACCGGCGCCGTCGCCTTCGACCCCGGTTTCATGAACACCGCAGCCACCACCTCGGCCATCACCTACATCGATGGTGACGCTGGCATCCTGCGGTACCGCGGCTACCCGATTGAGCAGTTGGCCCAGCACTCGAGCTTCCTGGAAGTCTCCTACCTGCTGATCTACGGCAACCTGCCGACCCCCACCGAGCTGGAATCCTTCGACCAGAGGATCCGCCACCACACGCTGCTGCACGAGGAGCTCAAGGGCTTCTTCAGCGGCTTCCCCCGTGACGCGCACCCGATGCCCGTATTGTCCTCGGCCGTGTCCGCGCTCTCGACGTTCTACCAGGACTCGCTGGATCCGTTCAACGCGGAACAGGTGGAAGTGTCCACCATCCGTCTCATGGCCAAGATGCCGGTCATCGCCGCCTACGCCCACAAGAAGTCGATCGGGCAGCCGATGCTGTACCCGGACAACTCGATGAACCTGGTGGAGAACTTCCTGCGCCTCAGCTTTGGCCTGCCGGCCGAGCAGTACGAGGTGGACCCGGTTATCGCCAAGGCCCTGGACCTGCTGCTGATCCTGCACGCTGACCACGAGCAGAACTGTTCCACGTCGACTGTCCGCCTGGTCGGCTCCTCGAACGCCAACCTGTTCGCGTCCGTCTCCGCCGGCATCAACGCCCTCTTCGGCCCCGCCCACGGTGGTGCCAACGAGGCAGTCCTGAAGATGCTGCGCCAGATCCAGGCCGACGGCATCAAGCCCGAGGACTACATGGAGAAGGTCAAGAACAAGGAGGACGGCGTCCGCCTCATGGGCTTCGGGCACCGTGTCTACAAGAACTATGACCCGCGCGCCAAGATCATCAAGGCCACCGCCCACGAGGTCCTCAGCAAGCTCGGCGGAAATGACGAGCTCCTGGACATCGCCATGCGCCTTGAAGAGAAGGCCCTGGGCGACGACTACTTCATCCAGCGCAAGCTCTACCCCAACGTGGACTTCTACACCGGCCTGATCTACAAGGCCATGGGCTTCCCCGAAAAGATGTTCACGGTGCTGTTCGCAATCGGACGCCTGCCGGGCTGGATCGCCCAGTGGCGCGAGATGATCAGCGACCCCAACACCAAGATCGGCCGCCCGCGCCAGCTCTACGTCGGCGAGCCGGAACGCAACTACCCGTCGCTGTAGCCCGCCCGCCTGCCACGGCAGGCACGGGACAGCAAGCACGACGCCGGCCGCGCACCTCCTTGAGGCGCGCGGCCGGTGTCTTTCTCAGGTTTCGCTGCGCCGCTGTGACCTGCACCACGTGCCCGGGGGCGCCGGTGTGCCCTCAGGCGGCGGCGGCACGGACGTGCTAAAAAAGACCAGTGCCTAAATTTGTCGACGCCGTAATCCGGCGCCAGGAAGTAGTTGACGCGGTCTTCAGGATCATCGCCGCGGATGGTCTTGAGCGGGCCTCCCTGCGGGAGGTCGCAGATGAAGCGCAGCTGGCCGTCGGCTCGGTGCGGCACTATTTCGCCAGCAGCGACGAGCTCCTGACCCACGCGTTCGCCGTGGTGGTAGACCGGATCGTCGGACGCCTCACGGACGCGGACTCCTTGCTGGGCGACCTGCTGCCAGGGTCGGCGGAGCACCAGGCTGCCCTCATGGCACTGCTGGGTGAGTTTCTTCCGGTGGACGAGGAACGGGCGGTCGACGCCTGCGTCTGGATGGCCTTCAAGAATGCGGCCCGGACCAAGCCGTTCCTGGCCGCCGAGGCCGACCGGAGCCATCGCGCGGTGGCAGCAGTCGTGGGCGGACTTATCCTGGGCCTGGCAGCCGGCGCGATCGACCCCAGCGCCACCGACGCCGATGGCCCCGCCAGAGTCGACCAGCAGGTGCTCGTCACCGAGGCGGAGCTGCTGCTGGCCGTCCTGGACGGTCTGACGATGCACGCCCTCCTGCAGCCCGAGTGGATGACGGCTTTGATGTGCAAGGACGTCCTCGAAGCCCATCTTGAGGGCCTGAACCGCAGGCTGTCGGCAGGGCAGCTTGCCGTTAACGCGTCATAACAACAGGAATAGACTGAGATAGTACGTCTTGCCAAGGGAGGCAATTGGATGCACCACACCGGCGGACCTGGCTGGCAGATCACGATGGATACTTCTGGTCCCATGCTGATTGCCCTTTACGTTCGTGACGCTGCCGGTCTGGACACTGCGGGGCACCCGGCGCTGTGCCACGCGGCCCCGAAGATCCGCGCCGCGGACCACTCTCATCTGATCGCCGAGGTTGGCGGCCCGGCGGCGCTCAAGACCGAATGGGAGGCCTGGTGGGAACAGCTGCTGAAGGCCTATCCGGAAATGTCCCCCGAGCTCTCCCCGCCTGGTTTCCGTGCCTTCGGCAATTCGCCGGCGCTCCGGCGCGTGCTGCAGGCCCACTTCGGGGCGGCCCTGACATGGGCCCGGGAACGCCGCGCGGAATACCTGGCCCTCGAGGCGGAGCGCGAAGCCAACGGCAACAACGAACTGCTGGCCGACATGGTGGAGGACCGCCTGCTTGACGTGGGACGCGCGTCAAAGGATTTCGGCCTGACGATCATCGAACTGCCGCTCGCGGAGCCGCGGGCCTGGTACCTGGAGCCCGACAAGATCATCATGAGCCGCGAGCTGTTGTCCCAGCCGGAGCTTTTCCGCAGCTACGTGCAGCCGGTGGTCGACCTACTGGTCTGAATTCGTGCAGCCCGCCGGGGCTCAGGCGCCGGGCGCGCCGGCGACGGTTACCCGGACCTGGCCGGCCGGGACTGAAGCCGGCTGCCAGCCGTCGCGGGACTGCCGGTTCCAGGCCCGGCCGTCGACCTCGACGTTGGTGATGGCGAGCTCCTTGGCGTTGGCCACTGCCCACTGCCCCACAGCCCAGGCCTGGGTCCCTTCGGCATCGACGAGCAGCGTCCGGCCGTTGGTGGACGTCTGGACGTCCCCAAGCGCAGCGGTCAGCTCTGAGGTGACGGCAGCGGGATCCCCTGCGGTGTCGGCGGACCGCAGCGAGCAGTCCAGGCCTGCGGGGGTCTGGCCGCTCAGGGCGGAGGCGAACGCACGGGCCATCGGCTCATGCTGGGCATAGGCGTCCGGGTATGCCGAGCGTTGGACCTGCTGGGCGGCATCGGTGATCTCCAGCGACTCGTACCCGGAGATCTCGACGAGCGCATCGTAGAAAGCATTGCTGGCGTGGTAAGGGTCCATCACCTGCGCCGTGGTGCCCCAGCCCTGGGACGGCCGCTGCTGGAACAATCCGCGCGAGTCGGGGCCGGCCTGGTCGCCATGGCCGATGTTGCGCAGTTTGGATTCCTGCATCGAGGTGGCCAGCGCGATGCTGGCGGCCCGGGCGGGAAGCCCGCGCCGGACAGCGACGGCGGTGATGAGCGAAGCGTTGGYCGCCTGGTCGGTGGCGAGGTCATCGCCTMCGCTGCCCGCGGCCGTGCAGCGTTCGGTGATCAACGTTTCCGATCGCTGCAGGAACGCCACCGCGGTGTAGATCGCGCCGGCGACCATCGCTAGGGTCAGCAGAAGGACGATCCGGCGCCGCCAGCTCCCTCTTCGTGCCACGAACTTACTCCCTCAGGCCCTTGCGGGCTGCGTCTTCGGCTGCTTCATCGTTGGGGGTTGACCCCGCCGGGCGGTCTTCGCCGCCCGGCATACCGTACCAGCCGGTGCGGTCAGTTGGCGTGCAGGGCCTCGTTGAGCTCCACGGTCTGCCCCTTGCGGGGGAGGACCTCAACCTCGCCGGTGGTGGAATTGCGGCGGAAGAGCAGGTTCGGAACCCCGGAAAGCTCCACGGCCTTGACGATCCGGCTGGTGTCTTCACCGTCGGCGTCCTTGGGGCCGATCACACGCACACGGGTGCCGGCGGTGACGTAGAGCCCGGCTTCGACGACGGAGTCGTCGCCGATGCTGATGCCCACGCCGGAGTTGGCGCCGAGGAGGACCCGCTCGCCGAGGGCGATCTTTTCCTTGCCGCCGCCGGAGAGGGTTCCCATGATCGAGGCCCCGCCGCCGACGTCGGACCCGTCACCGGCGACGACGCCGGCCGAGATCCGGCCCTCCACCATGGAGGTGCCCAGCGTTCCGGCATTGAAGTTCACGAAGCCCTCGTGCATGACGGTGGTGCCTTCGGCCAGGTGCGCACCCAGCCGGACCCGGTCGGCGTCGGCGATCCGGACGCCGGAGGGAACCACGTAGTCCACCATGCGCGGGAATTTGTCCACACCGAAGACGGTGACGGCGCCGCGCTTGCGCAGGCGCGCCCGGGTCAGTTCGAAGTCCTCCACGGCGGCGGGGCCGAAGTTGGTCCACACCACGTTGGGGAGCTTGCCGAAAATGCCGTCGAGGTTGATGCTGTTGGGCTGGACGAGCCGGTGGGAGAGCAGGTGCAGGCGAAGGTAGGCGTCCGCCGTGTCCGCGGGTGCTTCGTCCAGGTTGATCTGGGCGAAGACAACCTTCTGCTCGGTGCCCCGGTCCGGGTCGATGCCGCCGGCGGCGATGTCGATCAGCGACTGGTCCGCGTTCTCGAGCTCGCGCAGGTGCTCCTCCGCGATTCCGAGCGCGGGCGCCGGGAACCATACGTCCAGCACGGTGGCATCACCGTTGCGGGTGGACACGGTGGCCACGCCGTAGCCGAAGGCGGAGCGGGCGTCGGTGGGCACAGCGGAAGCAGCAGTCTCAGTCATGGCCCAAGTCTAACGAGAGGGCCCGCGGGCGCTGAAACGTGAGACGCCCAAGTGACAGGAGACGCTCGCCACCTATGCATGGGGACGGCACCTGTTGCGGCCCCGCGGGAAGGCGAACAGATAAAGTGGGACGGTGACCCCCACGAACCCGCGCACCCCTGCCACTGCCAGCGTCCCTGTCCGCACTCCGGTCCACTTGGACCTCCGCCAGGACGTAGCCCTGCTCACAGCCGCCCTGATTGACATCAACAGCGTCTCCGGCAATGAAAAGGTCCTGGCAGACGCCGTGGAACATGCCCTGCGCCTGCTGCCGCAGCTGGAGCTGGTCCGCGACGGCGATTCGATCATCGCCCGCACCAACCTCGGCCGCACCGAGCGCGTCATCCTTGCCGGGCACCTGGACACCGTGCCGCTCCCCATCACCGAGGGCTCGCTCGGGACCGTGCCGGCGTACTGGCCCTCCGGGGCCCCGGGGGAGGGGATCCTCTACGGCCGCGGCGCCACCGACATGAAGGGCGGCGTCGCCGTGCAGCTGGCGCTGGCCGCCACCATGTTCGACGCCGGGGCGGCGCCGGACAAGGACGTCACGTTCGTCTTCTACGACCACGAGGAAGTCGAGGCCGTGAAGAGCGGCCTCGGCCGGCTGGTGCGCAATCACGGATCCCTGCTCGGCGGCGACTTCGCGATCCTGCTCGAGCCAACCGACGGGACGGTGGAGGGCGGCTGCAACGGCACCAGCCGCTTCGAGGTGACCATGCGCGGCGAGGCTGCCCACTCGGCCCGGGCCTGGATGGGCAGCAACGCCATCCACGCCACGGCCCCGATCCTGGCCCGGCTGGCGGCGTATGAGCCGCAGACCGTGACGGTTGACGGCCTGGACTACCGCGAAAGCCTCAACGCCGTGAAGATTAACGGCGGCACGGCCGGCAACGTCATTCCGGACAAGTGCGTGGTGGAAATCAACTACCGCTTCGCGCCGGACAAGACCCCGGACGGGGCCGAGGCCGTCGTGCGCGAACTGCTGGACGGATTCGACGTCGTGCGCACCGACAGCGCCGCCGGGGCGCGGCCGGGACTGCACCACCCCGCCGCCGCGTCGTTCGTCGTCGCCGTGGGCGCGGAGCCGAAGCCCAAGTACGGCTGGACCGACGTCGCACGGTTCAGTGAGCTCGGCATTCCCGCGGTGAACTTCGGACCCGGCGACGCGCTGCTGGCGCACAAGGACAACGAACACGTCGAGGCAGACGCCATCAGGGAATGCCTGCGGGCGCTGCGGATCTGGCTCGGCGCCTAGCAGCGCACAGCGCAAGCCAAGCACGCACGAACGGGGCAACGGCACGCAGGAAGCCCGCAACGCACAAAGGGTCCGGAACCTCCGAGAGGTTCCGGACCCTTTTGTGGGTGGACGGGCTTTACTTGGCCGCAGGGATCCCGGCGACCGGCACGTGCGCCACGCCGCCGGCGGCCCGCTTGGAGCCGCGGCGTTCGAGCCAGATGGCCAGGYGGGAGACCGCCAGGTCGATCGCGATGTAAATGGCCGCGGCCACGAAGAACACCGGGAACAAGTACTGCGGGCCCAGGAAGTCGGCCATGACCTGCACGGCCCGGAGCAGCTCGCCGTAGGCGACGATGTAGCCGAGCGAGGTGTCCTTCAGCAGCACCACGAGCTGCGCGACCAGCGAGGGCAGCATGCGCCGAATGGCCTGCGGCAGCTCGATGGTCAGCCGGCACTGGAAACTGGTGAGGCCGATCGCCAGGCCGGCCTCACGCTGGCCCTTGGGCAGCGACTGGACGCCGGCACGGATGATCTCGGCGAAAATCGCCGAGTTGTAAAGGACCAGGCCGGCGACCACGGCGATGAATGAGCTGGTGGCAAAGACGAGCAGCACGAACAGCATCATGAGCACCACGGGCATGCCGCGCAGGAATTCCAGCACGATCCGGGTGGGCACCCTGACCCAGGCGTTGTCCGAGATGCGCAGCAGGCACAGGAGCAGGCCCAGCGGGAAGGCAATCACGGCCGCCACCGCCGCGGCGGCGAGCGTGGCGCCGATGCCGGCGGCGATCAGGGCCCAGACCTCGGGGAGCTGGAAGACCGCCCAGCGTTTGGGGTCGAAGATTCCCTGCTGGGCGAGGGTCATGACTGCCAGGACGAGCAGGCCGCCGATCACGATCACGCCGATGATGGAACCGATCAGCGAAATCCGACGGGCTTTGGGGCCGGGGACGTCATAGAGAACAGAGCTCATCGTGCGATCGCCACCTTTCGTTCAACGACGCTGGCGAGGTAGCCCAGCGGGATGGTTATCAGCAGGTAGAAGAATGCGACGCCGACCAGAACCCACATCACGGCGTCGCCGTTGGCGTTGGCCAGCTGCTTGCCCTGGCCGAAGAGTTCCAGCACATAGAACGCGCCGGCCACAGAGGAGTTCTTGACCAGGGCGATCAGAATGTTGATCAGCGGCGGGATCACGGTGCGCAGGGCCTGCGGCAGGATGATCAGGGAGAGCACCTGGCTGAAGTTCATACCGATGCTGCGGGCGGCCTCCGCCTGGCCCACCGGGACACTGTTGACGCCGGAGCGCACGGCCTCGGCGATGAAGGCCGAGGTGTAGGCGCTCAGGGCGATGATGGCGGCGACCTCGAACTGTTGGAACGTGACGCCGAGGCGGGGCAGAACCACCGCCGCGAAGAAGAACGCGATGGTCAGCGGCGTGTTCCGGACGATCTCGACGTACGTCATGCTGAAGCCGCGCAGCGCGGCGACGGGCGAGACGCGGGCGGCCGCCAGTACGGTGCCGAAGACCAAGGCGATAATTCCCGAGACCACGGACAAGAAGAGGGTTCGGAGAAAACCGTCCCAATACTGGGGGAGGTTTTCAATGATGACGTCCATAAGTTCCTTCAGCTGCGTTGAGGGGATTCCAGGCGAAAGACGGGAGTGGCGGCCGCCGGGCTGCGATGGATCCGCAGGCCCGGCAACCGCCACAGCCGACTAGTAGCGGTCGATCGTGGGAAGCTCGGGCGCGGTCTTGATGACGGTACCGGCGGTGTCCTCCCAGGCCTTCTTGTAGGACCCGTCCTTGTCGAAGGCCTCCAGCTGGTCATTGATCCACATGCGGAACGCGGTGTCGTCCTTCTTCAGGCCAATGCCGTACGGCTCCTTGGTGAAGGTCTGATCCGATGCCAGCTTGAAGGCGTCCGGTTCCTTGGACACGAAACCGGCAAGGATGACGTTGTCGGTGGTGACCGCTTCAACCTGCTTGTTCCGCAGCGGCTCCAGGCAGGCGGAGTACGTTGCGGCCGGCACCAGCACTGCTCCGTACTTCTCGACGATCGTCGAGGCCGGGGTGGAACCGGTCACGGAGCAGACGTTCTTGCCCTTGACGTCCTCGGGCTTGGTGATGGAATTGTTGTCCTTGTTCACCATGAGGGCCTGTCCGGCCTCGTAATACGGTCCGCCGAAGTCGACTTCGGCCTTGCGCTTGTCGTTGATGGTGTAGGTGGCGACGATCATGTCCACCTTGCCCTGCTTGATGAATTGCTCGCGGTTGGCGGAGACAGTTTCAACCCACTCGATCTTGTCGGCGGGGATGCCCAGCTTGGCGGCCACCAGCTTGCCGATTTCGACGTCGAAGCCGATCGGCTTGCCGTCAAGGCCCTTCTGGCCGAAGAGCGGCTGGTCGAACTTGGTACCGATGGTGATCTTGCCCGCGGATGCAAGCTTGGCCATGGTGGAATCGGCGGCAAAGCTCGGCTTCTCGGCTACGGGCGGGTTGGTGGTCGTGGAGGAGCTGCCGCCACAGGCGCTCAGGCTGAGCGCCAGTGCTGCGGAAGCGGCAACCAGAAGGGATTTCCTTCGGGTCAAAAATGCCTTCATGACATTCCTTTCATTGGGCGGCCGCCGTCCGGCGGCCAGGGTGCGAACTCGTAGTCGGTCAGTGTGTCAGCAGCTTGGACAGGAAATCCTTGGCCCGGTTGCTCTTGGGGTTGTTGAAGAACTCCTCCGGGGTCGCGTCCTCGACGATCTGGCCGTCGGCCATAAACACGACGCGGTCGGCCGCCTTGCGGGCGAAGCCCATCTCGTGGGTGACCACGATCATGGTCATGCCTTCCTTGGCGAGCTGGACCATGACGTCCAGGACCTCGTTGATCATTTCCGGGTCGAGGGCCGAGGTGGGCTCATCGAAGAGCATCACCTTTGGCTTCATGGCCAGGGCGCGGGCGATGGCCACACGCTGCTGCTGGCCACCGGAGAGCTGGGCCGGAAGCTTGGGGGCCTGCTGCCCGACGCCGACGCGCTCCAGCAGTGCCATGGCGTCCTTGTCGGCCTCGCCCTTGGGGACGCCCTTGACCTTGATGGGGCCGAGGGTGATGTTTTCCAGGATGGTCTTGTGGGCGAACAGGTTGAAGGACTGGAAGACCATGCCGACGTCGGCGCGCAGCTTCGCCAGTTCCTTGCCCTCCGCGGGCAGTTCCTTGCCATCGATCTTGATGTCGCCGTCGTCGATGGTCTCGAGGCGGTTGATGGCTCGGCAGAGCGTCGACTTGCCGGAACCCGACGGGCCGATAACAACAACAACCTCACCCTTGCGGACGTTCAGGTTGATGTCCTTCAGGACGTGCAACTGGCCGTAATGCTTGTTCACGGCCTTCAGGGAGACGAGAGCATCGCCGGGCACTTGAGTAGTCATAGAACGAATCTAGCGAAGATTGACGCAATATGACCGCAATCACTCTGTTTAGTGCAGATCGTGATTCAAGAGATACCTGCACGTCAGCGTCCCCTGAGGGGCCGCCGCCGGGCTCCCGCCCCGGTCCCCGGCGGCCGCCTGCGGCCGCTCCCGCGTCGACGCGCCGACGCGGCGTCGGCCCAGTTCCGCGCTAGCCTATGGGCATGAGTACCGATCCGCAGCACGGCCCCAAGCAAAACGCAGAACAGCAGCCCGCCGGAAAGCCGGCCCGCGAGGCCCGCACCACCCCGGCGCCCAACGGTATCCGCCACAAGGGCCCGCTTGAGCTGCGCCGCAAGGCCGCGAAGGTCACGATGTCCGATCAGACCTTGCTGGACACCAAGGGACCGGGCCAGTTCATCCACACCGACCCCTGGCGCGTCCTGCGGATCCAGAGTGAGTTCGTGGAAGGATTCGGCGCCTTGGCCGATCTCGGCCCGGCGGTCAGCGTCTTCGGCTCCGCCCGCACCGTGCCGGGGAGCCGGAACTACGAGCTCGGCGTCGAGGTCGGACGCCGGCTGGCCGAGGCCGGACTGGCCGTGATCACGGGCGGCGGACCCGGGTCGATGGAGGCCGCGAACAAGGGCGCCGTGCAGGGCAATGGCGTCTCCGTTGGGCTGGGGATCGAACTGCCCTTCGAGCAGGGCATGAACCAGTGGGTGGACCTGGGCATCAACTTCCGGTACTTCTTCGCCCGCAAGACCATGTTCGTCAAGTATGCCCAGGGCTTCATCGTGCTCCCCGGCGGCCTCGGCACCCTGGATGAGCTCTTCGAAGCCATGGTCCTGGTCCAAACCCGCAAGGTCACCTCCTTCCCGATCGTGCTGCTGGGAACCGCTTTCTGGAGCCCTATGCTCGCGTGGGTCCGGGACACACTGGTCGCGGAGGGGATGGTTTCGGCCGAAGACCTGGACCTCGTGCAGGTGGTGGATGACCCCGCGCTGGCCGTCGAGCTGGTCGTGGAGGGCGCCGCCCGACACCGGAACCCGAACAGCGGCTCCACCAACGGCGGCGGCACCGTGAGCACCAAGGGAAACGGCTAAGGAACGCGGGGCTGACCCGTCCGGCCGCCGGCGTCTGGCACGATGGTCTAGTGAGTCTCTTCCTGGTCTTCCTGGCGATTGTGCTGATCGGCGTCGCCGTCCTCCTGGGCACCGGCCTGGCGCCGAAAAACTTCCGCCGACACCGGGACGGCGGTGCCGGCGATTCCTTTGACGACGGTTTCGATGAGCCGGTCGCCTCCCTGCCGCCGGTGCTGCTCCCCGAGCGCGCGGCCGCGGCGGACATCGACCGTCTGCGCTTCGCCGTCGGACTCCGCGGGTACCGGATGGACCAGGTGGATCAGGTCCTCGATGATCTGCGGGACCAGATCATCGCCAAGGACCAGAAGATCGAGGCCCTCGGGGAGGAACTGGAACGCCTCCGTCCGCCGACCGAAGAGCGTCCGTGAGCCACGTGGAAGACCCGGAGACTGTCGCCGAGCCTGAGGCCCTGAAACCGCAGGGATTGAACGCGGCGCTGTGGAGCCGCATCGCGGCCGCGGGCGCCCGTATGGCGCGGTGGCCGTGGTGGGTGCAGGTCGCCGGCCTGTACATCGYCGCCCGGCTGGTGAGCGCCTGCATCTTCATGGCTGCCGCCCTGCACCAGGGCGTGAATCCGTGGTTTCCCGCCAAGCCCGACTATTGGAACTTCATCAATATCTGGGACGCCCGCTGGTATGCCGAAGCGCTCCAGGCAGGGTATCCGGCGCTTCTGCCGACAGACGACGCCGGCACCGTCCAGGAGAACACGTGGGCCTTCTACCCCCTGTTTCCCGTGCTGGGCCGGGTGGTTTCCGGGCTCACAGGCACGGGTCCGGCGTGGTCGCTGACGGCCATCGCCCTGGTCTGCGGGATAGGCGCAGCCCTCGTGGCGTACAGGATTTTCCGGCACCGGGCCACGCACCGCACAGCGCTCTGGGGGACCGTGTTCGTGGCGACTTTCCCGGTGGCGCCGGTCCTGCAGGTGCCTTACGCCGAATCCCTCAACCTGCTGCTGCTAGGCGCCGCGCTGCTGCTCGTCATGGAGCGCCGGTACCTGTGGGCCATGCCCGTCGTGGTCCTGATGTGCCTTTCCCGGCCCACCGGGGTTCCATTTGCCGTGATGCTGGGGCTGTTGTTTCTCTACCGCTTCTGGCAGCGACTCGCGGCGCCACGCCTCACTGCGCAGGGCTTCGCCACGCAGGGTCTCACCACGCAGGGTCTCACAACGCAGCGCCCGGACGGCGTTGCCGTCCCCAGCAACCCGGAGCTCTGGTCCCTGGCAGGCCTCACCGCCGTCAGCGGCATTGGCGCGCTGCTGTGGCCGGCCATCGCCTGGGCCGCGACCGGCGATCCGGGCGCCTACACCAAGACCGAAACCGCATGGCGCGGCGATGACCTGGTGCCGTTCAAGCCGTGGTTCGACGCCGGCATCATGCTGTTCGGGCCGACGCTCGGCGTGCTGGCACCCTTCGTGTTCGTTGCCGCGTTCACCCTGTTGATGATGTCCCGGCCCGTGGCCGCCCTTGGCACTGAACTGAGGCTCTGGTGCTGCTGCTACATGGGGTACCTGCTGGTCTTCCTGCACCCCCAGACCAGCACGTTCAGGATGCTGCTGCCGCTGTTCCCGCTCGCCCTCAGCGCCGCCCTTCTCTCGCGTTCCCGCGCCTACCGCGGTGCCGTGGTGGTCATGTTCGTGCTGTTGCAGATCGTGTGGATTGTGTGGCTGTGGGCGTGGGCGCAGCTGCCGGGCGGAGGGGACTATCCGCCGTGACGCACAGCACCATTTCGCGGTGCCGGACCGGCGTGGCGGGACGCRCTGGAAAGTCCAACGATTAGCTACGTGCGCATTGTTACGCGATAATAGAGGGTAAGCAAGGACAGAAGCACACTGAATAAAAGCAAACTGAGTATTCGGAAGCAATCTATTTGTGAGTTTGCCTGTCACGGCGGCCTGGAGGGCTGCCGGGCGGCTTGATTGGCCAAGCGGACGCAGCCCGGCCGGGCTGGTATGTCAGGGACTAATGGAGGGGATATTCCTTATGGCGGCAATGAAACCACGCACCGGCGACGGCCCAATGGAAGTGACGAAAGAGGGACGAAGCCTGATCATGCGTGTTCCGCTCGAAGGCGGGGGGCGGCTTGTAGTCGAACTCAATGCCGCTGAGGCGACAAACCTCAAGGAATGCCTCGTCGGCGTCACCGAATAGCGTCACGCCAAGAGCTTCGCAAAAGGGCGGGGTCCCGGCCAACAGGCTGCGGACACCGCCCTTTTCTGTCTGCGCTTGACCTCTGCGTCGTCGCGGCGACTGTTGGCTGCTGTTTCTTGGGCTGCTACTTCTTGACGGCGATCAGCAGGCCGTCGCCGGTGGGCAGCATCGCGGAGGCAAGGCGGTCGTCGTCGCGGATGGACTTGCCGATCTGGCGCAGCACCACCGTGGTGGCTTCCCGGGCGGCCGGATTCGCGACGCGGTCCTTGTCGAGGGCATCGTTGACGATCAGCAGACCGCCGGACTTGAGCAGCCGCACGGCCTGTTCCACGTAGCTGGGGTAGCTCGGTTTGTCGGCGTCGATGAACACAAGGTCGTAGGCCCCGTCCGTAAGGCGGGGCAGGACATCGCCGGCCCGGCCCGAAATGGTGCGGGTGCGGTTGGCGGGGCTGCCTGCTTCCTGGAACGCTTCGCGGGCGGCCTTGAGGTGTTCGACGTCGACGTCGATGGTGGTCAGGACAGCCTGCGGGCCCAGCCCGCGCAGGATGCACACGCCGGACACTCCCGCGCCGGTGCCGATCTCCACCGCGGTCTGTGCCTTGGACGCTGCCGCCAGCACGGTCAGCACGGCGCCCACGCCGGGACCGATCGGGGTCACGCCAAGCTCGAAAGACCGTTCGCGCGCGTGCAACAGGACCTCATCCTCGGCAGGCAGATCTTCTGCGTAGGACCAGCTCGTGGACTTATCGGCGCTCATGGGATATCGCTTTCTGGGCGGCAGGGGAGTGTTCCCTACAGCGTACTGTGTCCGGCGGGACGGGACAGGGAGGCGCCAGCGCCGTGGCCCCGGCAGGAGGGAGCAGTTCTGCCTTCGGCGGAAGACCGCGATGGATCAGGAAATTCCCAGCTTATTTTGAAATGATGGGTATCCGCTCATCCGCGTGGTGATCGGCGTCGAATGAAGGGTGCAGGAACCTGTGCGAGCAGGCACAATTCAGGCGTAGGTACCATCCATGAGGGGAGCGGACGATGTCGATTCTGGCACCTGTCCCGGCAACTGAGGCAACTGATTCAACCGGCCAGTCACGGACCGCGGCGGACGCCGAATGGGTCCGGCCGACCTGGGAGGAAGTGGTGACGAACCACTCCGCCAAGGTCTACCGCCTTGCGTACCGGCTGACCGGAAACAAGTACGACGCCGAGGACCTCACCCAGGAGGTGTTCGTCCGCGTCTTCCGTTCGCTGGAGAACTTCAAGCCGGGCACGCTGGACGGCTGGCTGCACCGGATCACCACCAACCTGTTCCTGGACCAGGCGCGGCGCAAGAGCAGGATCCGTTTTGACGCCCTGGCCGATGACGCCGAGTCGCGGCTGCCGGGCCGGGAGCCCGGGCCGGAGCAAAGCTTCGAATTCAACAACCTCGACGTCGATGTTCAGGCGGCGCTCGAGGAACTTCCGCCGGACTTCCGCGCCGCCGTCGTGCTGTGCGACCTCGAGGGGTTGTCCTACGACGAGGTCGCCGCCGCGCTGGACATCAAACTCGGGACCGTCCGGTCCCGGATTCACCGCGGCCGGACCATGCTGCGTGAAAAGCTCGCGCACCGCGACCCGCGTCCGGCGCAGACGGCCAAGCAGTCCCTCAAGCCGCGGCTCAAGATGCCGCGCATCGCCGGCCTCCTCTGAACCTGTCAATGGGTCTGCTGAGACGTTTACTGGGAGGCTCTGGCTGCGGGTTCTGGGGCAGGACCGGCCGTGCCAGGATCGGCGCTACGAAGTGGGCCGCCGGCCGCCATGATCATGTGGAATCGTGCGCCGAATGCCGTGCCCGGCAACAGCGCGAGCGCCAGTACCTCGAGAAGCTCCGAGGCGCCGCCGTGCCCGAGGCCAGCGAGGACCTGACCGCGCGGCTCCTGGCCCGGACCGGGCAGTTGGCCGCGGAACGCGCGGCGGCAGAACGGAAAGCCACAGCGGAGCTGGAACGGACAGACGCGGAACAGACGGCCCTGGAACGGGCAGCGCCGGAACGGGCAGACGCGGAACGGACAGACCCCGCAGACACGGCGGCGACGGAACAGGGCGGTACCCCTCGGTGGCCGTCAGGGCAGTTCCCCGCAGAATACTCCGTGCCGGAGCGGGCAGCGACCGCCGGAACGGCAGCCGGTAGCGCCGCCGCCCGCTCACAGGGCGAACGCCGCCGCGGCTCCCGCCTGCCAGTGCTGGCAGTCGGAGGAGCCGTCGCCGCCTTGGCCCTCATGACCGGAACCGCGTACGTCATGGGAGGCGACGACGCAGTCCCCGCCGACGGCGCGGGGGCTTCCGCCCTCGCGAACCCGGACATCGCCGGGCTGCCCGCCAGCCGTGAATCGCTCGGTGCGGGGGAGCTGTTCGACGCCGGCGGATCGGGCAGCCCTGGCGTCCCCGGGGCAGAGGGAACCGAGCCCCGTGTTGCGTTCGGCCTGGGCGGTGAGCCCGACTTCACCCCCGGCGGGACGCTGAGCACCGTGCAGCTTGCCGCGTTCCGCTCGCAGGGATGGACATGTCCGGAGCTGCATGACCTCGGATTCCACCTCATCTGGGCCCGCGCCGGCGCCATCGCCGGCAACGAGGTCCTGGAGCTTCGCCTCACGGACGGCCGGCACTATGCCACGGTCCTCGAACAGCACGCTGCGACCCGGGGCCCGGGTACGGCGCCCGCACCCGCCCGGGGCGAAGTTTCACCCATTAACGTGCTGACCGGACACGCCGCCGTGGCGGACGGCTTCACCCCGGCCAAGGCCGGCACGCCGTCGGGCGTACCCGAAACCGGAAATGGCACCCTTTGGGTCAACCCTGCCCCGCCCTACCGGGCCATCTACCAGACCTCCGCGGCCACGTACACGTACATTTCGGACCTGCCGGCCGAGCAGGCCGACGACGGCGTCGCCGCGCTCACCCGGGTCAGCAGCGGCACTGCGGTGCAGGCATCACGGAACGGAATTCCGGAGCGGATCGAGCGTGGACTGAGCCGAATCCTGGAGCACCTGGCCCCGTGAGGCAGGGACGGGCCGGACATGGTCGGCATTCGGCCTTCGCGAAGTCGTCGCCAGCCCGAACGAGAGGGTAATCTTCCTAAAGTGCTTGGAATCAATGGACCGGAGTTCTTACTTCTGCTGATCATCGGCCTTCTGGTGATTGGTCCCAGCCGGCTGCCCGAATACACCCAGAAACTTGCCAATATCGTCAAGGAAGTGCGCCGGATGGCGTCCGGTGCGCGGGAACAGATCAAAGAAGAAGTCGGCATCGACATCGATGAGGTCGACTGGAAGAAGTACGATCCCCGGCAGTACGATCCCCGCCGGATCATCAAGGAAGCGCTCCTGGACGACGACACCAAGCCGGTGAGCACGGGAGCCCCCACCACGGTGTCCGCGGCCGCCGCCGCCGCGACGGCGGTCGCAGAGCGCCGTCCGGCGCGGGTTATCGAGCGGCTGCCCGAGGGCGAACCGGCACCCTTCGACTCAGAGGCGACCTAGGACCCCCAGAGGCGCCTGTGCCCTGATGGCGGGGTCCAGCCACGACGCCGGGCCCGGGCGGCAGCAGCCACCAGCGGGCGCCGTCAGCGGGGCTGCAGGCCCAGCGGCATACCCTTGAGTCCGCGGGGAACGGACGCCAGCTTGCCGGCGATTCCCGCCAGGGCCACGGCCGCAGGCGTCTCCGGACGGCCCAGCACCAGCGGCACCCCGGAATCCCCTCCTTCACGCAGCAGGACTTCGAGGGGAATCTGGCCCAGCAGGGGCACGTCCTCACCTACGGTGGCCGAGAGGCGCTCGGCGAGCACGGCGCCGCCGCCGCTGCCGAACAGTTCCATCCTGCCGCCGTCGGGCATTTCCAGGTATGACATGTTTTCCACGACGCCGGCCACGGTCTGGCCCGTCTGGGTCGCGATCGCGCCGGCCCGCTCGGCAACATCCGCGGCGGCCGCCTGCGGCGTGGTCACGACGAGGATCTGTGCCTTGGGCAGCAGTTGGGCGACGGAGATCGCGATGTCACCGGTGCCCGGGGGCAGGTCCAGGAAGAGGGCGTCGAGGTCGCCGAAGTAGACGTCCGTGAGGAATTGCTCGAGCGCCCGGTGCAGCATCGGGCCGCGCCAAGCCACGGGCTGGTTCCCGGTGACGAACATGCCGATGGAGATCACCTTGACCCCGTAGGCAACCGGCGGCAGGATCATATCGTCCACCCGCGTGGGGGCCTGCGTGATGCCCATCAGTCCCGGAACGGAGAAGCCGTAGACATCCGCGTCCACGATCCCGACACGGAGGCCCTGGGCAGCCAGGGCGCACGCCAGGTTGACTGTCACCGAAGACTTGCCCACGCCGCCCTTGCCGCTTGCGACGGCGTACACCCGGGTCAGCGAGCCGGGCGCGTTGAACGGGATGCCGCGCTGGCCGCCGGCGCCGCGCAGTCGCTCCTTGAGCGCGTCGCGCTGCTCCTGCGTCATGACTTTCAAGTCCACCTCGACGCCGGTGACGCCCGGGACGGCGGACAGGGCCGCCTCGGTGTCGGCTGTGATGGTGCCGCGTAACGGGCAGCCCGCGATGGTCAGAAGTACCACGATCCGCACGCGGCCGCCGTCGGTGATCTCCACGGACTCCACCATGCCGAGCTCGGTGATGGGGCGGCGGAGTTCAGGGTCGATCACGGTGGCGAGTGCGCCGTGCACGGCCTGGTCCAGGGACGTACGGTCCAGCGGGGTGCTCATGCGGGCGATGCTCAGCTTTCGGGGATGGTGCGGTGTGCGGGCTGGCGGACGGGGTCGGAAATGGCCTCCGAAAGGTTCTCCGGCTTGCCCTGCGGCGGCTTCTCCCGCTTGGCCTCGGAAGGGTTCCCCGGTTTGTCCCCGGCAGGCTCCTTCGCCGGTTCATCCCGCTTGCCGCCCGCCTTAACGCGCGGGATCTGCTGGGTCCGGGGGCTCCGCTGCTTGTCGCGCCGCTCCTTCATCTTCTCCTTGACCTTATCCCGCGGGGTCTCGTGGACGCCGGCGGAAGGATCGTGGTTGCGCAGTTCCTCCTGGGCCTCCAGCATGTCCTCCAGCAGGCTGCGCAGCTCGGCGCGGACGTAGTCGCGGGTGGCGACCTCGCGCAGCGCGATGCGCAGGGAGGCAAGTTCCCGGGTCAGGTATTCGGTGTCGGAGAGGTTGCGTTCGGCCCGCTGGCGGTCCTGCTGGAGCGAGACCTTGTCCCGGTCGTCCTGGCGGTTCTGCGCGAGCAGCAGCAGCGGGGCGGCGTAGGAGGCCTGCAGGGACAGCATGAGGGTCAGCAGCGTGAAGCCGAGTGCCCGTGAGTCGAACTGCCATTCCTCCGGAGCCCACGTGTTCCAGCCCAGCCAGAAGAGGCAGAACACGGTCATGTACATCAGGAACTGGGGCGTGCCCATGAAACGGGCGAACCCTTCCGTGGCATGGCCGAAGGCGTCCGGGTCGGGACGGAAATTGGGCAGGATCCGCTGCCGGCCGCTCAGGGGCGTGTCGAGGCCGCCGGTTGTCCTGTTGCCAGGACGGACATTGGAGGTCCGTGGTGCTGTGGGATCAGCCAATGCGGCCTCCAAGCTTCCTTATCGGGGCGTCGTCATCGTGGGCGCGCCAGTCGTCCGGCAACAGATGATCAAGCACGTCGTCAACAGTCACCGCCCCCACAAGCCGTCCGTCCTCGTTGACAACGGGGAGTGAGTTGAGGTTGTACGTTGCCAGCGTGCGGGCGACCTCGCTGATGTGGGCCTGGTCGGAAACCGGTTCCAGGTTCTTGTCCACCAGGTTCCCCAGCGGTTCCGGCGGCGGAAAGCGCAGGAGCTGCTGGATATGGACGACGCCGAGGAAACGTCCCGTCGGGGTCTCCAGCGGTGGCCTGGCGACGAAGATTGAGGACGCAAGAGCGGGGGAGAGCTCCTCCCGGCGGACGTGCGCGAGTGCCTCGGCGACCGTTGCTTCCGGGGGCAGGATTACCGGCACGGGCGTCATGAGCCCGCCGGCGGTGTCCTCGTCGTATTCGAGCAGGCGGCGGACGTCCTCAGCGCCCTCGGGTTCCATCAGCTGCAGGAGTTCCTCGGCCTGCGCGCTCGGGAGCTCGGCCAGGAGGTCCGCGGCGTCGTCGGGGTCCATTTCCTCGAGGACGTCCGCGGCGCGGTTGACGTCCAGGGCGGAGAGGATCTCCACCTGGTCGCCTTCCGGCATCTCCTGCAGGACGTCCGCGAGCCGCTCGTCCTGGAGTTCGCTGGCAACCTCGAAGCGGCGCTTGTCGCTCATTTCCTGCAGGGCTTCGGCGAAGTCGGCCGGCTTGAGGTCCTCGTGCGTGGCCACGAACTGGGTGGCGGCCTGCGGCTCGGTCTTGGCGCCCTGCAGTGCATCGGCCCAGTCGATGATCATGGTTTCGTTGCGGCGCAGCCGGCTCAGCGGCGAGAGGGAGTGGCCGCGGCGGACGAAGAGCTTGCTGACGAACCAGTCGCCGGAGCGGTGCCGGTCCATGGCGATGTCCTCGATGGTCGCATCGCCGCTGCCGTCCGCGAGGGTCACCCGGCGGTCGAACATTTCCGCCACCACGAGGGTTTCCGCGCCGCGCTGTTCGAAGCGGCGCAGATTGACCAGACCGGTGCAGATGATCTGGGTTTGGTCGATGGACGTAATCCGGGTCATTGGGACGAACACGCGCTTCTTGCCGGGGACCTCGACGACGATGCCCACCACGTGCGGGGCGCCCCTGGTTCCGCGGGAGAGCACCACGACGTCGCGCAGCCGGCCCAGGCGGTCGCCCAATGGGTCGAAAACGTCCAGTCCGAGGAGGCGCGCGACAAACACTCGCGAAAGATTCGTGCTCACTCCTACAGGCTACCGAGTCTGCTCTCTTTTAGCTGAATTTCCAGCCGCACACCAGCCGGATAGGTGAGAATGGGCTTATGTCAAACATTTTTGGTCCCAGGGCCGGTGCCCCCAACGGTTCGGACGAGGCCCGAGCCGTCCCGAGAGGCGACGTCGTCGGTTCCTACAACTCCTACCTGGATGCCCAGAAGGCGGTGGACTATCTGGCTGACCAGCAGTTCCCCGTGCAGATGGTGTCGATCGTGGGCAACGAACTGAAGATGGTGGAGCGGGTGACTGGCAGGCTGACCTACCCCCGCGTCGCCCTGTCCGGCGCCCTCAGCGGCATGTGGTTCGGCCTGTTCGTCGGCGTCATGCTGTCCTTCTTCTCCACGACCCCCGGCTATTTCTCGATTGTGACGTCCGTGCTGATGGGTGCCGCGTTCTTCATGCTGTTCGGCATCGTCACCTACGCCATGCAGCGCGGCAAGCGTGACTTCACCTCAACGAGCCAGGTGGTGGCGACCAACTACGACGTCGTGGTCTCCTTCGAGGCCGCCGGCGAAGCGCGGCGCCTGCTCCACCAGCTGCCCATGACGCCGCATGACGCGTCCGGTGCAACGGCCGGCGGCTACGCGCAGCACGACTACCGTCACCAGGAACCGCAGCAGCCCAGCCCGCAGCAGTCCGGGCAGCAGGGCCATGCGCCCCAGCGTCCCGCGGGCTGGAACGATCCGTACGGCCAGAGGACGCCGGAGACCGGCGGCGAGCCAGCCGGACAGTATCAGGGCGGTGTGCCACAGCAGGAGGATGCCGAAGGCCCGGCCCAGCCGGCACCGGCCACGGAGGAGACAGCCCGGCCCGCTGGCCGGGTCTCGGGTGTGACCTATCCGGACCTTCCGGACGGCCGCCCGCAGTACGGGGTCAGGGTCACGGACAGCGACAAGCCCGCCCCGGGCCAGGATGGCCAACAGCACTGATTCCGGCACTGATTCCAGACGGCACTGATTTTGGGCAGTAAAATCAGGCAGCAAAAAGGGGAGGGTCCCGGATGTCCGGGAGCCTCCCCTTTTCTGGTCTAAGCCTTTTTCGGAGCTACGCCTTTTTGATTTACGGCGTCTGGCCGTCCACCTCCAGGTAAATGCCCGCCATCCAGGACTCGACGTCGTCCGCCTTGCGCGGCAGTGCAGCGCTGAGGTTGACGGGGCCGCCGGCCGTCATGAGGATGTCGTCCTCGATCCGGACGCCGATGCCGCGATATTCCTCGGGGATCCCGATGTCTTCACTCTTGAAGTACAGGCCGGGTTCGATCGTGAACACCATTCCGGGCGTGAGCACGCCGTCGAGGTAGAGTTCCCGCTTCGCCTGGGCGCAGTCGTGGACGTCGAGGCCGAGGTGGTGGCTGGTGCCGTGCGGCATCCACCGGCGGTGCTGCTGGCCCTCGGTGCTGACGGCTTCCTCCACGGAGACGGGCAGGAGGCCCCATTCGGCGAGCCGTTCCGCCAGGACGGTGGTGGCTGCGGTGTGGATGTCCCGGAACTTGGTGCCCGGCTGGGCAGCGGCAAAGCCGGCGTCGGCGGCGTCGAGCACTGCCTCGTAGACCTTGCGCTGGATCTCGGAGAACTTGCCGTTGGCCGGCAGCGTGCGGGTGACGTCGGCCGTGTACAGGGAGTCGGCCTCGACGCCGGCGTCCAGCAGCAGCAGTTCACCGGCATTGACCTTGCCGGTGTTCCGCGTCCAGTGCAGCACGGTTGCGTTGTTGCCGGAAGCGGCAATGGTGTCGTAGCCGAGCTCGTTGCCTTCCTCGCGGGCCCGGGCGAAGAACGCCCCTTCCACCACGCGCTCGCCGCGGTGGTGGGTTAGCGCCCGGGGAAGAGCCTTCACGACCTCCGTGAAGCCTGCCACGGTGGCGGCGACGGCGGTCTTCATCTGTTCGATTTCCCACTCGTCCTTGAGGAGGCGCAGTTCCGAGAGGGCCTCGGTGAGCTTTTCGTCCAGGGCGTCGAGCACGCTCAGGTCAAGGTTGTCCGGGTCCTTGGCCGTGTTGTAGCGGGCTGTGTCCACGAGGGCGTCGATGTTGTCGTCAACCTTGCGGACCAGCCGGATGGAGATCCCGCCGATTTCGGGCGCACCGACGTTCTTGGTGATGGCGAGTTCGAGATCGGCTATGTCCGCGGTGGCCAGTCCGAGCTTCGCCTGGAACTCGGCCAGGGTCGGGCGTGCGCCGATCCAGAACTCCCCGGAGCGCGAATCAGCGTAGAACTGCTCGGTGTCGCGGCCGGCCAGTGGGCGGAAGTACAGGGTGGCGTGGTGGTTTCCGCCGTCGTCGCCCGCGCCCTCCGCCACCGGTTCCAGGATCAGGACCGCATCCGGTTCGTGGTCCAGGCCGAGGCCGGTGAGGTGCGCGAAGGCCGAGTGCGGCCGGAAGCGGTAGTCGCAGTCGTTCGAGCGGACCTTCAGCGGGCCGGCGGGGATGACCAGGCGTTCACCTTTGAACTGGCCTGAGATGGAGCGGCGCCGGGCTGCGGCGTGGCCCGCGACGGCGTCCCGTTCGGGGAGCTGTTGCGTGGCCGGCGCCCAGTTGCTGGCCATGAAGGCCTTGAAAGCGTCGGAGCTGGGCCGCTGTGAGCGGTTGTTGACGCGCTCTTCGAGGGGCTCGGAAGCGGAGATTAGGGTGTTATCTGCATCGTTCACCGTCCCATAGTCTCACCAGCGCCGCGGCTTAGGCCAACGGCGCGCTCGCGCTGCAGGGCGGCTGCGGGGCCCTGACACGAAGGAGGCGGGGCTTTGGATCCGGCCATCTACTAGGCTGGTGAGGTGAGGATTGACCTGCATGCGCACTCCAACGTTTCCGACGGCACCCAGGCGCCGGCTGACGTCATGGAGTCCGCAGCCGCTGCCGGCCTCGATGTCATCGCCCTGACCGATCACGATTCCACTGCGGGGTGGGCCGAGGCCGCCGCCGCTGCCCGGAAAACCGGGGTCGCCCTGGTCCCGGGCATGGAGATCTCGTGCCGCACGGCGGAAGGCATCAGCGTCCACTTGCTCAGCTACCTCCACGACCCCGCGCATCCGGGACTGCTTGAGGAAATCACGAAGTCAAAGGATGCCCGGCACACGAGGGCACAGCGGATGGTTACCCTTTTGTCCGAGGACTACCCGCTGACATGGGACGACGTGATCCATCACGTCGCGCCCGGCGCCACCCTGGGCCGCCCGCACATTGCCGACGCGCTCGTCGCCGCCGGCGTGGTGGAGGACCGGGCCGAGGCCTTCGGTTCCATCCTCACCTCACGATCGCGCTACTGGGTCCAGCACTACGCGCCGGAGCCGGCGCTCGCCGTCGAACTCGTCCTTGCAGCAGGCGGGGTCCCGGTGTTCGCCCACCCCGTCGCCTCTGCCCGCGGGCGGATCGTGGGGGAGGAGACTTACCGGGAGATGATCGACGCCGGGCTGGCCGGCCTGGAAATCTACCACCGGGACAATCCCGAGGAAGGCCGTAAGTTCCTGCGCCGCATCGCCGAAAAATACGGCCTGCTGGTCACGGGGTCTTCCGATTATCACGGCACAGGCAAGCCCAACCTGCTGGGGGAGAACCTGACCTCCGCGGAAGTCTTTGCCCGGATCGAGGAACTGGGCACTGGCTCGTCCGTGGTCCGCTGAAGGCCGCGACCCCGAGTTGCGCTATCACTTTGCGGCCCCTAGAGGCCGCCGGAATAGCCGCCACAAGTGATAGCGCAACGGGCGGAGTGGCGGGTCAGGCGGGCGGCGGGGTCAGGCCGTCGGGAACGACGTGAACTGCGCCTTCGCGGCCAGGCGCTTGGCCATGACGTCGATGGCCGGCTGGTTCTGGTCCACGCACACGAACCTGCGGTCGAGTTTCGCGGCCACGGATCCGAGCGTGCCGGAACCGGCGAAGAAGTCCAGGCACCAGTCGCCGGGCCGGCTTGAGGCCGCAACCACGCGTCGGATGAGCCCCTCCGGTTTCTGCGTCGGGTAGCCGGTCTTCTCCTTGCCGGTCGGCGAAACGATCGTGTGCCACCACACGTCCGTGGGAAGCTTGCCGAGCTCGCGCTTGGCGGGGGTGACAAGTCCGGGCGCCATGTACGGCTCACGGTCCACCTCGGCGCTGTCGAAGTGGTACTTCGCCGGGTTCTTGACGTAGACAAGGATGTTGTCGTGCTTGGTGGGCCAGCGGTACTTGGCCCGCGCACCGTAGTCGTACGCCCAGATGATCTCGTTCAGGAAGCATTCCCGGCCGAAGATCGCGTCCAGCATGACCTTCGCGTAGTGCACCTCGCGGTAGTCCAGGTGCAGGTACAGCGTGCCGTCGTCGGCCAGGAGCCGCCAGGCCTCCACGAGCCGGGGCTCGAGGAAGGACCAGTAGTCGCTGAACGCGTCGTCGTACTTATGCAGCGCACCCTTGATGGTGTCGTAGGACCGGCCCTTGAACCCGACGCGGTCACCCTCGCCGCCGGCGTTGAGCACCATCTTGGTTTCCTGGCGCCGCTGGACCCTGCCGGTGTTGAAGGGCGGGTCCACGTAAATCAGTGTGAAGGCGCCGTCCGGCAGCGTGGGGAGGTATTCCGCGTTATCCGCGTGAACCACCAGGTTGCTGCCGTCCGGCGCCCAGACGGTGTCAGTCATGGAGGGGATTAGGCCTCGGCGCCGCTCGGCTGTGCGTCGCCGCCGGCCACTACCTCGCCGTTGCGACGGCGGGTGCGGGTCCGGCGCCGGGCACGGGTTGCCCGGTCCACCTCGGTGGGGGCCTTCGCCGTTGCGGCGGCAGCAGTTTCCGGGCCCTGTCCGCTGGCGGTGGACACGGTATCGGCCTCGGCGGGACGGCGACGGCGGTCGCCGGACCGTCCGCCGGCTTCGGCGCCGCTGCGGCGCGAGTCGCGGCCGCCGGTGCGGCTGCTCTCGCGGGCGCCGTCACGGCTGCCCGTACGGCTGCTTTCTCGGGCGCCGTCCTTTGCGCTGCCGCGCGAGTTCTTCTTGCCGGTCTCGCCGAGGTCCTCGAGGACCTCCGCGTCGACGCCGGCGAGCACTCGCTTGTCGCGGGGGAGCCGGCCCTTGGTGCCCGCAGGGATGTCGAGTTCCTCGAACAGGTGCGGCGAGGAGGAATAGGTCTCCACGGGCTCGGGGTAGCTCAGGCCCAGGGCCTTGTTGATGAGCCCCCAGCGCGGCATGTCATCCCAGTCAACGAAGGTCACAGCGGTGCCCTTGTTGCCCGCGCGGCCGGTGCGGCCGACGCGGTGCAGGTAGATTTTCTCGTCCTCGACGCACTGGTAGTTGATCACGTGCGTGACGTCGTCGACGTCGATGCCGCGGGCGGCGACGTCGGTGGCCACGAGGACGTCCACCTTGTTGTTGCGGAAGGCGCGCAGCGCCTGTTCGCGGGCGCCCTGGCCGAGGTCGCCGTGGATGGCGGCGGCGGCGAAACCGCGGTCCACCAGTTCCTCGGCCACCTTCGCTGCGGTGCGCTTGGTCTTGGTGAAGATGATGGTACGGCCGCGTCCGCGGGCCTGCAGGATGCGGGCTACCACTTCCACCTTGTCCATGCTGTGGGCACGGTAGATCAACTGGCGGATGTCGCGCTTGGTCAGGCCTTCGTCGTCCGGGTCCGCGGCGCGGATGTGGGTCGGCTGGGTCATGTAGCGGCGGGCCATGGCGATGACCGGGCCGGGCATGGTGGCCGAGAACAGGAGCGTCTGGCGGACTGCGGGGGTACCGGCGATCAGGGTCTCGACGTCCGGCAGGAACCCGAGATCCAGCATTTCGTCGGCCTCGTCGAGGATGACGATCTTGACGTTCTTCAGGCTCAGGTGCTTCTGCTTGTAGAGGTCGATCAGGCGGCCGGGGGTGCCGACAACAACTTCGACGCCGTTCTTCAGCGCCTCGACCTGCGGCTCATAGGCGCGGCCACCGTAAATGGTGGCGATGCGGGCGTTGCGCTTCTTGGCGGCGTTCTCGAGGTCCTTGGCCACCTGGACGGCGAGTTCGCGGGTGGGCACAATCACCAGGGCCTGCGGGGCGCCCGGCACGGCCAGCTTGTCGAAGCCGGCGTCGTCACGGCCGACGACGCGCTGCAGCGCCGGGATGCCGAAGCCGAGGGTTTTGCCCGTGCCGGTCTTGGCCTGGCCGATGATGTCATGCCCCGCCAGTGCGACCGGCAGCGTCATGGCCTGGATCGGGAACGGGTGGGTGATGCCGGCGTCGGCCAGCGACTCCACGATGTCCGCGCGGACGTTGAAGTCGGCGAAGGTCTTTTCGGCAATCTCGTGCGGCTTTTCGTCCGAGATAATTGTTTCTTCGGGCTCGATGGTCTCCGTGCCGGACTCATCGGTCAGAAGCTGGTGCGTGTGCAATTCACTCACAGGGGAGTTTCCTTATTCATTTTGGGCTGCGCTGCTTGCTCAACGGGGCCGGCCGAAGTGGCCGTTCCGGAGCACGCTCAGGCGCGCAAGCATTTCCAGTGGAAGCCGATCGCGGGCTATCTAAATGCTGGCACTGGGGACCAGCGGGTGGATCTCAAGATCGCGTAGGGGCGGGCTTGTTGAATTCGAAAATCATGGAAATCAACGACCGGGCATCCATTTCTACTTCTCCAGTCTAGCTGGCTATAGGTCGTGTCAAGTGCATGCCCCGGGCGTGAAGGTTCGCCCCGTGTGTCTGGCGGGCGTTCTGAAGTGTTGTGGAGGGGCGGTTTGGCGGCTGGACCGGCGTTGGTCTGTGGGCGCCCACGCTGACTTATGCGACCTCAGCTATTTCACCCGGGTCATCTGGCGTCGTTCGGGTTGCCCGCGGGGCGAAGGGCCGGGCGCCAAGCTAGAGACGGCGTAACG
>NZ_JBFUJJ010000003.1:0-273401 GCF_056401435.1 Arthrobacter sp. P4_F10 | reverse complement strand
GGTCAAAGCYGTAGAGSTGGGTGCCGTTGGCGSTGTAGATGCTGAGCGTGTAAGTGGATCCGGTTCCGAGGCCGGCGGGGAACCTGAAGTTCAGGCCGGCCCTGCCTGCCTTGGGCAGGTCGATCGCGTAGTAATCGGTGTCGTAGAAATTTGCGCTAAGTGTTGAACCGGAAATAGTGGTTCCAAGGGGCACCACTGTCGCGGCGGCGGTGCTGCTGTTGGGTTCGAGTTCGCCGGTCCCCGCGGTCAGGGTGGTGTTGAGGGTGTAGGTCCTGCCCCAGCTTGCCTGGCTGTTTTCGCCGTAGATTTTGATGTAGGCGCGGCCTGCGGGCAGGAACGTGCCCTGGCTGGCGAGCGAGGTTCCGTCAGCGTCGGAGCCATCGAGGTCAAAGCYGTAGAGSTYGGTGCCGTTGGCGSTGTAGATGCTGAGCGTGTAAGTGGATCCGGTTCCGAGGCCGGCGGGGAACCTGAAGTTCAGGCCGGCCCTGCCTGCCTTGGGCAGGTCGATCGCGTAGTAATCGGTGTCGTAGAAATTTGCGCTAAGTGTTGAACCGGAAATAGTGGTTCCAAGGGGCACCACTGTCGCGGCGGCCATGGTGCCGTTGGGTTCAGCCTCGGACGTCGCAGCCAGGGAGGGCGCAGCTGTCAGAAGTGAAAGAAGCACCGCTAGGAGCGCTATGAGTGCTGTGCGTGCCGGACTGAAAATGTGACGTATGGCGCCGATCCCATGTGATGCCAATTTGTCCCCCTGAATTGTGTACTAGCCCTATTGCAGTCGACAAAGTATGTCGAGAGTGTCCACGCAAGATAATGAAGTGCCCGAATTGTCATGCAGAATTTCGCCGGATTCGTCAAATCGAAGAAAGCTGTCAAGTCGCTTGAGTCGCGGCTTGTTGGTTAGGTGCGCGCGGGTAACTCGCTTTGCTGGGGTCGCGCCTCGCTACTCTTGGGGAGAGATGACGTTGTGGCGTGCCGTTGGCTGCGTTGCTGTGCCACCACGTAAGGCTAGGTTTTTAACCTGTATCTTTTCTTGACTTGCCGTCGGAACCGAGTGCTTTCCATGATGAAGCGCCTTCGCAAAGAACGGCATGGTGGTCAACTCCGGCCTCCGCGAATTAGATAGATCGACTTCATTCGTCGACATCACCAATTCAGCATCCTGCCAGTCTTCTCGCCCATTGATCCCGCAACTGACCAGCAATATATCGATGAAAGGGAGCCTTCACCGGCGTTGCCGCCGTAGTCACCGGCATGCAGTTCCAGTTTGGGGAGGCGCTTCCCGGTCGCCGGCCGGAAACCGCCGCCCACCCGTGACGCCCGGGCCGCGAGTCAGCCGGGGCGCTGCTCCGGCGCTTGCTCCGGCCCGGGGCCGTGGGCCGCTTCCTCGCCCGCCCGGACAGTGGCATCGATCATGGAGTTCAGGAACCGGGTGACGATCTCCAGTTCCTCCGGCGTGAAGTTCGCCATGGCTGCACCCATGTGGCGGGCCAGCGGCAGGAACATTGCGCCGCCGTCCCGGTAGGCCTTGGGCGTCATGCGCAGCTGCACCTGGCGGCGGTCAGCGCCCTCGCGCTCACGGACCACGTGGCCGGAACTGTGGAGCCGGTCGATCAGTGCGGTGGTGGCCGGGGAGCTGAGGTTCAGCTCTTTCCTCAGCACCCCTGGAGTGACAATCTGGTCTCGCGCCGCATGCCGCATGATGACGGCGAGGGCGTTGAGGTCCGTGCGGTGCATGTCATTGCGGCCGCCGGCGGAGTCCACATAGCGGTTGGCCTCGAGGGTGAATTCCTGCAGGAGCCGGACAAGGGGCGGCGGACCGGCGGCTTCGGGCGGGACTGTGTTCCTGGGCGAGACCGCGTCTTCGGATAGGCCTGCGTTTTCGGATAGGCCCGGGGATTCGGCTGACACGGCGGACCTCCTTCGTCCCTTGATCCTGCACCGGCGGTCTGACCGCGGCAGGTCGGCGCTGTCGACGGCGCCTTCGGGAGTCTACTGCAGGGTCTGCGCAGCGGCCTGACGCCGGCTGTCTCTATTCTCCTCCGGTGCCCCCGGTCATTGGGTTATCTCTATGATGGAGATAGTCTACTATGGAGTTGATCTCTGCTCCCACTCCGAGGCGCACCCTGGAAGGAAACATGAAAACGACTTCGTCCGCGGCGATCCGTGTCCCGTTCTGGCTGAGTTGGCTGGTTCCCGCAGTGCTCGTCGTGGCCTGGCTGGCGCTCGCCGGCGTCGGCGGCCCGACATTCGGCCGCTTGAGTGAGGTGTCATCAAACGATCAGGCATCATTCCTGCCGGCCGGGGCGGAGGCCACGGAGGCCGCGGACTGGCAGGCCAAATTCCGGGACTCCAAGGAGATCCCCGCCGTGATCGTGATTGAGAGCGGCTCCGCCTTCACTCCGGCCCAGCTGCGCGAGGCCGCGGCACTCAAGGACAGGCTGGAGGCCCTGCAGGGCGGCAGCACGGTGATCGGCCCCATCCCTTCCGAGGACGCCAAGGCGGTCCAGTTCGTGGTGCCCATTCCTTCCTCTGCGGAAGTGAAGACGGTGGTCAAGGAGCTGCGCAACGAGGTTCAGGCGTCCGCGCCGGCAGGAATGCAGACCTTCGTTACCGGACCGGCCGGGCTCACGGCGGACCTGGTGAGTGCTTTCGCCGGAATTGACGGCATCCTGCTGCTTGTGGCCCTCGGGGCCGTGTTCCTGATCCTGCTGATCGTCTACCGTTCCCTGCTGCTGCCTGTCATGGTGCTGTTCACGTCCGTGTTCGCGCTGTGTGCCGCGATCCTGCTGGTGTTCGGGATGGCCAAGGCCGGCTGGATCCAGCTGAACGGCCAAAGCCAGGGCATCCTGTCCATCCTGGTGATCGGCGCGGCAACCAACTACGCCCTGCTGTACGTGGCACGGTTCCGCGAAGCCCTGACCCACACCACCGACCGGACGGCGGCCGCCCTCACCGCATGGAAGGCGGCCTGGGAACCGATCCTGGCCTCCGGCGCCACCGTGATCATCGCACTGCTCTGCCTGCTCTTCTCCGACCTCAATTCCAACAAGGCCCTCGGCCCCGTGGCGGCCGCGGGCATCCTCTGCGCGCTGTTCGCGGCCCTGACCCTGCTGCCTGCCCTGATGGCGCTGCTGGGCAGGGCGGCGTTCTGGCCGTTCCGGCCCAAGCTGCTGCCGGAAACCCAGCGGGAACCGGAACTGGTCACCGGGCTGGAGGGCCAGAAAGGGCTCTGGCGCGCCACCGGTTCACTGGTTGCCCGCCGGCCGCGCACCGTCTGGGTCGCCTCGGTCCTCCTGCTCCTTGTGGCCGGTTCCGGCATCCTGCAGCTCAAGGCCAACGGCGTGGCCCAGACTGACGTCATCCTCACCGCCTCCAACGCCGTCGACGGACAAGATGCCCTGGGCCGGCACTTCGACGCCGGGTCCGGCAGCCCGGCGGTGATCGTGGCCGACCAGGCAAGGGCCCAGGAGGTCCTGGATCGGGTCATGGCGAGCAACGGCGTCGGGGACGCCTATCTGCTGGCCGAAGGCGGCGTTCCCATCATGACCGGCGCCCTGGCCAACCCGGCCAACCCGGCCGCTTCGGGCACTCCCGGCGCCCTGGCCAACCCGGCCAACCCGGCCGCTTCGGGCACTCCCGGCGCCCTGGCCAACCCGGCCAACCCGGCCAACCCTGCCGCTTCGGGCACTCCTGGCGCTCCGGCGGCCCCGGCGTTCCCGGCGGCCCGGGACGGGAAGGTCCTGATCAACGCGACGCTGGACTCCGCCGCGGACTCCACCGAAGCCGAAAACGTCGTGTTGTCGCTCCGCCAGGAACTGAAGGAGATAGACGGTGACGTGCTGGTCGGTGGCGTGACGGCGACGGCCCTGGACACGAACACCACCGCCCAGCGTGACCTCGTCACGATCATTCCGGTGGTCCTGGGTGTGATTCTGGTGATCCTCATGCTGCTGTTGCGCTCGGTGCTCGCGCCGGTCCTGCTGGTCGCCTCCGTGGTCCTGTCCTACGCAGCGGCGATGGGCGTCTCAGCCTTCGTGTTCAACAACGTTTTCGGCTTCCCGGGAGCGGATGCAACGGTGCCCCTGTTCGGCTTCGTCTTCCTCGTGGCACTGGGCGTTGACTACAACATCTTCCTGATGAGCCGGGTCCGGGAGGAATCCCTCAAGCACGGCACCCGGCCCGGCATCCTGCGGGGCCTCAGTGTGACCGGTGGGGTCATCACCTCGGCCGGGGTGGTCCTCGCCGCCACCTTCGCTGCCTTGGGCGTCATTCCGATCATGTTCCTGGTGCAGCTCGCCTTCATCGTCGCGTTCGGCGTCTTGCTGGACACGGTGCTGGTCCGCTCCCTGCTGGTGCCCGCGCTGGCCTACGACATCGGCCCGCGGCTCTGGTGGCCCGGCAAGGCGGGCCAGCCGGGGAACGATGCCGCGGCCCGCAGCGGTGCCCTTTCCTCGCGCGCGCCGTCCTCCCGGCAGGAGGAAGAGGAAGCCGGAGTCCGCTAGGGGGAACCGAAAGCCGCAGCCGCCGTCGCTCTCCCTGTCATTGTCCCCCGTCCGCCCACCAGGCGACCGTGGCGGCGGCTGCCTCGTGCAGCGGGGTCGGGGCCACGCCCAGGGCGGCCTGGCTCGCGGTCGAATCCATCACGAACGGGCGCTCGAACTGGTACAGCGTCTCGGCGATTTCCCGCATGTCGGGGGAGAACACCCCCATCGCCTTCAGCGCCCATCCGGGTATCGCCGTGACCCGCGGGGCCYGGGCGCCGGCTGCCTTGGCGAATGCCCCAGCAAGCTCGCGCTGGGTCAGCGCAGGTCCGGTAGGCGCATGCCACACCCGGTTCCACACCTTCGGCTTGTCCGCCGCGGCAATCATGGCGGCCGCGAGGTCGGGAACGTAGGTAAAGGAATGCGGCTGGTCCGCCCGCCCGATCACCTGTACTGGCTTGCCGGCCGCGACAGGACGGACCATGCGCTCGCCGGCGTGCGACATGCGGACCCGCGGCCCGAAGAAATCGCCGGCCACCATGCTCACGGTGGCGGTGGCGGATGCCGCGCGGGCGGCGAGCAGCTCGGTTCGGACGCCGCGCTTGCCGCCCTGCGCCTGCCGGGGGCTGTCCTCGGCCATGACATTCTCCGGGGCGCTGTAGGAGTACAGGCTCTCCGGGAAGACGACGACGGCGCCAGCCTCGCCCGCCGCGGCGAGCACGTTCTGCTCGGCGGCCGGCAGTTCCCTGGCCCACACGTCGGCGTTGTACCGCGAGCCGTGGATGCAGTGGAAGACCGCCGTGGCGCCGAGGAAGGCCTCACCTAGTTGGGCGGGCTCCGAAACATCAATCGACAGTCTTTCGACCAGCGGATGGGCGGGTCCGCTGCCGGACCTTGTCAGGATGCGTACGCGGTGGCCCGCCGCGGCCAGCTGTTCCGCGACGGTCCAGCCCACCGGGCCGGCCCCCGTGACGACATAGAGCCTGGCCGATGGGCGCCCGGAGGCAGCAGGTTCGGACATTTCGATCTCCTTCGATGATATGAGAGCAGTGCTCTCCCTTCAGGATGCGACGCCCGGAGCGGCAAGTCAAGAGCGGTGCTCACATTTGTTGACAGTGCTCTTGTTTGTGAAATGCTGGACTCATGCCAGAAGACAGGATTGAAGCCGACGCTGATGTTTTTCCGGCAGCCGCGGATTCCCGGCCCCGCACCCCGCGCGAGCGTGCCCGGGCCCAGACCGTCGCCGATATTGTCCGGCTGGGCCGGGAGCATCTGGCCGTGCACGGGGCCGCCGCACTGTCCCTCCGTGCGGTGGCCCGGGACCTCGGCGTGGTCTCCTCGGCGGTCTACCGCTACGTGGAGAACCGGGAAGAGCTGCTGACCCTTCTCCTGATTGATGCGTACAACGAACTTGGCGATGAAGTGGATGCCGCCGTCGGGGCGGTACCGGAAGCAGACTTCGGCGGCCGCTTTGCGGCGCTGGGCCGCGCGGTGCGGGACTGGGCGCTGCGCGAGCCCTCCCGCTACGCACTGCTCTTCGGCAGTCCGGTGCCCGGTTACCAGGCCCCGGCCGAGCGGACCACCGGTCCCGGCACCAGGGTGATTACTGCCCTCATTGGAATCCTCGACGGCGCCTTCCGGGCCGGGCGGGTTGTCGCGACGGGTCGGCGGAGTCCTGCCGTGGCCGCCGGGCTGGCAGGGGATCTGGCGAAAATCCGGGCGGAGTTCGGTCTGGCGGTGCCGGATGACCTCCTGGCCCGCGGCGCCCTGGCCTGGACCTCACTCTTCGGCGCCGTCAGCTTCGAAGTCTTTGGCCAGTACGGCGCCGGCACGTTCACTGCCCGGGAGGAGCTCTTTGACCACCAACTGGCGGTGCTGGCCTACGTCGCCGGACTGCCGGCGGCCGGCGCTGCCGTATGAACCAGGTTCCCCTGTTGCCCCGCGGTGGCGCTCGATAGACTGCCACTGCGCCCGCACGGGCGCGCCCGATGCGTCCAGGAAGGATCCATCCATGTCTGAACAGAACAGGCCCGAAGATAGCAGGCCTGAAGAGAACTTGTCTGAAGAGAACGTGTCCGGAAAAGCGGTGTCCCACGACGCCGATGCGGGTCCCACTGTGGATGAAGCGGAGGCGGCGGCGCCGGAGGGGCAGTACGTCGAGGGCGACTACGGCTCCGCCGGCACGGCAGGCGAAGTCCCGCCCACGGCCGTCGAGGGGGCGTACGCGGCTGGGGACTACGGCAGTGCCGGCGTGGCCGGAGCGGCCGTCGTTGGCGAGGTGGAAGGCGACTATCCCGAGGGCGACTACGGCGAGGGCGGGGTCTCCGGTGAGCCCGCCGGCGTCGCCGAGGAGGGGGAGTACCCCGAAGGTGACTACGGGACCGCCGGAACGGCCCGTCCCGAGCAACCCGGCCGGCCGGCAGTGGGGGAGTCGGCCGACGAGGACGCCGCGCGAGGCGATAGCTAGCGCGAAGGAAGCTGGCGGCACCAGCCGGCGCAGGCGTCGGCTGGTCTGCGGCGCGGGCCAGTGCACAGGGAGCGGGCCTCTGCGGGTGGTCAGTGCACGGGTTCGCGCAGGGCGAAATGCTTCCTAGGGAAGCGGCGGAGGGGCTGGATTCCGGGGAATCTGGGCGGTGATGAGCGGCCGCGGGCCGGACGCGAAACAAAGTTGAGTCGATGTCGCTCAACTTTGAATTGACTTATGACCGCGTCTGGGTAAAGTTGAGTGCAGATCGCTCAATAACGGTCGGACCCGGTTGGAACCACTGTGGGTCCGCGGCCATCTCCGCAAGATTCCAAGGAAGTAAGGAAGCAATCCATGTCACGTGCAGTAGGTATTGACCTCGGAACCACTAACTCCGTCGTCTCCGTTCTCGAAGGTGGCGAGCCCACCGTCATTGCCAACGCCGAGGGTGGCCGCACCACGCCGTCGGTTGTTGCCTTCTCCAAGTCCGGCGAGGTCCTGGTCGGCGAGATCGCCAAGCGCCAGGCCGTCAACAACATTGACCGCACCATCGCATCCGTCAAGCGCCACATGGGCACTGACTGGACGGTCGCCATTGACGACAAGAAGTACACGGCGCAGGAAATTTCCGCCCGTATCCTCATGAAGCTCAAGAACGACGCCGAGTCCTACCTCGGCGAAAAGGTCACCGACGCCGTCGTCACCGTGCCGGCCTACTTCAACGACGCCCAGCGCCAGGCCACCAAGGAGGCCGGAGAAATCGCCGGCCTGAACGTCCTGCGCATCGTCAACGAGCCCACCGCGGCCGCCCTGGCCTACGGCCTGGACAAGGGTAAGGAAGATGAGCTCATCCTGGTCTTCGACCTCGGCGGCGGAACGTTCGACGTCTCCCTCCTTGAGGTCGGCAAGGACGAGGACAACTTCTCCACCATCCAGGTCCGCGCCACCGCCGGTGACAACCACCTCGGCGGCGACGACTGGGACCAGCGCGTCGTGGAGTACCTGCTGAACCAGCTCAAGGTCAAGGGCATCGACCTGACCAAGGACAAGATTGCCCTGCAGCGTCTCCGCGAAGCAGCGGAGCAGGCCAAGAAGGAACTCTCCTCCTCCTCGAGCACCAACGTTTCGCTCCAGTACCTGTCCGTCACCCCGGACGGCCCGGTGCACCTGGACGAGCAGCTGACCCGCGCCAAGTTCCAGGACCTCACCAAGGACCTGCTGGACCGCACCAAGAAGCCGTTCCAGGACGTCATCAAGGAAGCCGGCATCAAGCTCTCCGAGATCGACCACATCGTGCTCGTCGGCGGTTCCACCCGCATGCCGGCCGTCTACGACCTCGTCAAGGAACTGGCCGGAGGCAAGGAGCCGAACAAGGGCGTCAACCCGGATGAGGTAGTCGCCGTCGGCGCAGCCCTGCAGGCCGGCGTCCTCAAGGGCGAGCGCAAGGACGTGCTGCTGATCGACGTCACGCCGTTGTCCCTTGGCATCGAAACCAAGGGCGGCATCATGACGCACCTGATCGAGCGCAACACCGCCATCCCCACCAAGCGCAGCGAGACCTTCACCACCGCGGATGACAACCAGCCGTCCGTGGCCATCCAGGTCTTCCAGGGCGAGCGTGAGTTCACCCGCGACAACAAGCCGCTGGGCACGTTCGAGCTGACCGGCATCGCTCCGGCTCCCCGCGGCGTCCCGCAGGTCGAGGTCACCTTCGACATCGACGCCAACGGCATCGTGCACGTTTCGGCGAAGGACAAGGGCACCGGCAAGGAACAGTCCATGACCATCACCGGCGGCACCGCGCTGTCCAAGGAAGACATCGACCGCATGGTCCACGACGCCGAAGAGCACGCAGCCGAGGACAAGGCCCGCCGCGAGGCAACCGACACCCGCAACACGGCCGAGCAGCTCGCCTACTCCGTGGACAAGCTGATCGCTGACAACGCCGACAAGCTGCCCGAAGAGGTCAAGACCGAGGTCAAGGCCGACGTCGACGCCCTCAAGAAGGCCCTCGAAGGCACCGATGACGCCGCCGTGAAGACCGCGTTTGAGAAGCTGCAGGCTTCCCAGACCAAGCTCGGCGAAGCCATCTACGCCCACGCCGGTTCCCCCGACGGCCACGCCGGTGCGCAGGGTGCCCCCGCAGGCGAGCAGGCAGCCGGCTCCGGCTCCGACGAGGACATCGTCGACGCCGAAATCGTTGACGAAGACGAGAAGAAGTAATCATGCCGCACCACGGTAACGAAGAAGAGCACGGTTCTTCCGAGGGCCGGCGCGACGCCGAACAGCAGGAGAGCGAGTCGCAGAAGCCGGTGATCCACGATCACCGCAAGGTTGACCCGAAGACCGGCCAGGCCCGCCACCCGGGCCAGGAGCAGGCCGGCGCTGCGGACTCCCGTTCCGGGGATGCCCTGTCCCAGGCGGAGGACATCCTTAACAGTGTTGAGGTGCCCGCCGAGGAATCGGTGGCGCAGGGCGTTGACGCGGCCGCGGCGGAGGAGCTCAGGAATGACCTCCGCCGACTGCAGGCCGAGTACGTCAACTACCGCAAGCGGGTCGAGCGCGACCGTGCCGTGGCCGGCGAGATGGCCGTCATCGGCGTCCTGAACGCGCTGCTGCCGGTACTGGACGACGTCGACGCCGCCCGCCAGCACGGCGACCTCGCGGACGGTCCTTTCGCCGCGATCGCCGCCAAGCTGGAGGCTGCGCTGAAGACATACGGACTGGTCCGCATCGATGAGACCGGCGTGGAGTTCGATCCGACCATCCACGAGGCCCTCATCCAGCAGCCCGGCACGGATATCGAAATCGACACCGTCAGCCAGGTGCTGCGCTCGGGCTACAAGTCCGGCGAACGCGTGCTCCGCGCGGCCCAGGTGATCGTGGCGGTTCCGGCGTAGTCGCCTGTCGCGAAGCGATACAAGGGGCCCCGCCCCTCCGCCGGGTGGCCAAGGATCTGCGATCCTCGGCCACCCGGCTCCGGCAGGCCCGATGCCACTCCCGGGCCCCTTGTCTCGCTCCGCTCAGCGGTTGTCTCGCCTAAGGTGAGATGATCGCAGCGGAGCTGGATAGGGGGCCGCGGCGTGGCGGGCACCGCGAAGCGGGCACGGCCCCCTATCCAGCGGAGCTCAAACGCAACACAAAGAATTTGAAAGGAAACGCCATTGGCTAGCCAGGACTGGGTGGACAAGGACTTTTACAAGATCCTTGGTGTCGCCAAGGACGCTTCCGACGCCGACATCAAGAAGGCCTACCGCAAGCTTGCCCGGCAGCACCACCCGGACAGGAATGCCGGTGACTCGGCGTCGGAGAGAAAATTCAAGGACATCTCCGAGGCCTATTCCGTGCTCTCGGATCCCGATGAGCGCCAGCAGTACGACGCCATCCGGGCCATGGGTGGCGGCGCACGCTTTGCCCCCGGCGGAAGCGGCGGGGCTGCCGGCGGAGCGGGCTTCGAGGACCTCTTCGGCGGGCTCTTCACCGGCGGCGGGGGGCGCCATTCCGGCGGTTACAGCACGGCCGGCGGCATTCCGCCCGAGTTCGCAGATCTCTTCGGCGGCGGCGGGTTCGGCGGCGGGGGCCAGTCCTTCCAGCGGGCTCCGCAGAAGGGCGCGGACCGCACTGCGTCCACGTCGATCTCGTTTGCCGGGTCAATCCGCGGCACCACGATCGGCCTGCGCGAACCGGACGGCGAGGTCATCGACGTCCGCATCCCGGCCGGAATCAAGGACGGACAAAAGGTCCGTGTCCGCGGCAAGGGACAGTACGCTGCCGCCGGCAATGGCGACCTCATGGTCACCGTCTCGGTGAAGCCCCACGAGTTCTACGTCCGCGACGGCGACAACCTCCGCATCCACGTCCCGGTGTCTTTCCCGGAGGCGGCCCTGGGCGCGGATATCGAGGTTCCGACGATCGACGGCGATAAGGTCAAGGTCAGGGTCCCCGCAGGGACGCCCTCGGGCCGGACGCTGCGCGTCAAGGGCCGCGGCGTCAAGCACGCCAAGGCCACCGGCGACCTGCTGGTGACAATCGACGTCGCTGTTCCGCGGAGGCTGAACAAGGAAGCGGAGGAGGCCGTGAAGGCCTTCGCCGCGGCAACCGCCGATGAAGACGTCCGCGCGGGCCTGGCAGCCAAGGCCCGGCTCTAGGAACGGGATCCAGCCATGGCCATCGACTTCGATCAGCCGATCTTCGTCATCTCCGTTGCCGCAGAACTGGCGGACATGCACCCGCAGACACTGCGCCAGTACGACCGGCTGGGAATCGTCTCGCCCAGCCGCGCCCCGGGCAAGTCGAGGCGCTACTCGCAGCGGGATGTGAACATGCTCCGCGAGGTCCAGAGGCTCTCCCAGGAGGGGGTCTCGCTGGAGGGCATCAAGCGGATCCTGCAGCTGGAGAACCAGGTGGCCGCCCTGCAGCGCCGTGTCAGCGAACTGACGCAGGAGCTGGGACGGCGCCGCCAGGGCGCCGATTCGCGGATCTTCGCCGCCGGAACGGCTGGCGACGTCGTCAGCCTGGCCCGCGGCAAGCGCCCCCAGGCGAGGTCGCAGGCGCTGGTGGTGTGGCGGCCGCGGGGCATCGACTAGGACAAACAACAGTGCCCGGGACCAATGGTCCCGGGCACTGCTGTCGTTGCGTGCGGTGGGGTGCTGCCGCCGGGGCCTACTTGCCGGCCGCGATGAGCTGGTCGACGGCGGCCCGTTCGCGCTTCCCCCAGGTCTCCCGGGTGACCAGGGCGGCAATGAGCCCGATGGCTCCGCATGCCATATAGACAATTGCCACGCCGCTCCAGCCCCAGGCCGCTGCCGTGGCTGCTGCGATGAGGGGGAGGAAGCCGGAGATTGCGGCCGAGAGCCCTGCTCGGCCTGCCTACCGTGTGGCTGCGTGACTGTGCTCCTCAGCGTCACGTCCTTCGGTTACTTCGAGGCGTCCGGGCAAGTAGTCGCGGGAGCGGACTGAGTACACCGGAACGCGAACAAGTACCCGGCCATCCGATAGTCGGGTACCTGATTTGCGTGACTTCATGCCCGTGCCGCGCGTTGAATTGGAGTGTCAGAAATGCTGGCATGACATGCTCACAGCTCCTACGGGAAGCCCGGGCGCGGAGCCAGCGCAGGAGCAGCGTAGACGCCGGGGGGCATCGCATGCATGATTCAGCCGAATTTGATCCGTCCACTGGCGATCCTTCGCAGTTTGATCCGCCCAGGTTTCATTCGCCCCTCCGGGGCGGGTCCTGGCTGCGGCCGGCTGCGTTGATGGGCACGCCGTGAGCCCGGGACTCCAGGCGGCCGTCCTGTTTGCCGGCTCCCTGCCAGGGCACATCCTGATGTCCCTGGGACAGGCCCTGGTGGTCGTCTGCCTGTGCTTCGACTTCGTCCGCGCGGTGTCCGTGCCGCGGTCCCGCAGCCGGTACGTCGCCAACACCTGGTTCCGGACACTTGCCCTGCCTTCCATCCTGGTCATGGCGTTCAGTGTGCTCATCGACGCCGCCTCCGGCTCCTGGCAGGACGTGGGCGCCGGGGTCTTCATCCTGGTTGCCGTGATCTTCCGGTGGCACTATGACACCGACGAAGACAGCTGGTGGAAGGGCAAAGGCCGGGCCCTGGGCCGTTGGCTCAGGACTCGGGCCGCCTCGGGGTCCATGGCGGCCCCGGCCACGGCGTGAAAAAGCCCTTGCTGTCCGGGCGTCCCAGGGTGTCCAATCCTTAACACAAGGCCCTGCGGGGCACGAGTGGATGCGACGCCGGGAGGTTCTCATGCCGTCGAAGGGCGCCAAAACCCCGTCAAGGGGCCCGGTCCGGGGTACCTCTGACCTCCGGCGGGCCGACGCCAATGGCGCCGCGCCGCCGGAGCAGCCGGACAAGATCCGCAATGTGGCCCTCGTGGGGCATTCGGGTTCCGGAAAAACAATGCTCACCGAGGCCTTGCTTGCCGCCACCGGAGCCATCACCCGTAAAGGCTCGATCGCCGAGGGCACTACGGTGAGCGACTCGGATCCTTCCGCCATCACGCAGCAGCGCTCCGTGGCGCTGGCAGTGGTGCCGGTGACGGTGGGGGAGACCAAAGTGAACCTGCTGGACACTCCGGGCTATACGGATTTCATCGGCGAGCTGCGTGCAGGGCTCCGTGCCGCGGATGCAGTGCTGTTCGTCGTCTCGGCCACCGACGATGTCGACGCCGCGACCACCGCGCTCTGGAATGAGTGCCAGCGGCTCGGCATGCCGCGGGCAGTGGTCATCAGCCGGCTGGACCATCCGCGCGCGGATTTCGACGCCGCCGTCGCCCGCTGCCGTCTGGCATTCGGCGACGCCATCGTTCCGCTCTACCTCCCGGTCCGCGCGGACGGTGCCGTAACCGGGTTGCTGGGGCTGCTGACCGGGACGGTGTCCGAGTACGGTGCGGCGGAACCGGCGTCGGCCACCCGGGCCGCGACCGGCGTCGAACTTGCCGCGGCGGAGTCAGCGCGGGGCGCGCTGATCGAGGGGATCATTGCCGAGAGCGAGGACGAGGCGCTGATGGACCGCTACCTAGGGGGTGAAGAAATCGCTCCCGATGTCTTGATCGCCGATCTGGAGACGGCCGTGGCCCGCGGGTCCTTTCACCCGGTGCTGCCGACGTCAGCGGAGTCCGGGCTTGGCCTGGCGGAGCTGCTCGAGGTTCTGGTTCGCGCGTTTCCGACCCCGGCGGAGCACAGTGTTCCAGCAGCCACGGACCTCGACGGGGCGCCTGCCGGCCCGCTCGGCTGCAACCCCGACGGCCCGCTGCTCGGTGAAGTGGTCCGCACGACGATCGACCCGTTCCTCGGCCGGGTCTGCCTGGTGCGTGTTTTCTCCGGCGTTGTGCGGGAGGACGCAGCCATCCATGTGGGTGGCCGCGGAATGGCGGACCGCGGCCATGAGGACCACGACAGCGACGAGCGGGTCACACACCTGTACTCGCCGCTGGGATCGGGACTGCGGCCGGTGCCATTCTGCGTCGCCGGGGATATCTGTGCGCTGACCAAGCTGGGCACCGCCGAGACCGGCGACACGATTTCGGCCAAGGAACTGCCGTTGCTGGTGGCCCCCTGGGACATGCCGGACCCGCTCATGCCGGTAGCCATCGAAGCTGCCACGCACGGCGACGAGGACGCCCTGGCCAGGAACCTGGGGAAAGTCACCGCCGGCGACCCGACGCTCCGGGTGGAACGCAACTCCGAAACCCACCAGCTGATCCTGTGGTGCATGGGCGAGGCGCACGCCGACGTCGTCCTGGGCAGGCTGCGGGACCAGGGTGTGAACCTGCAGACCGTCCCAGTGATCACGCCGCTGCGGGAGACGTTTGCCGCGCCGGCGGCCGGGCACGGACGCTATGTCAAACAATCCGGCGGCCACGGCCAGTACGCTGTCTGCGACATCGAGGTGGAACCCCTCGACCGTGGCGCCGGGTTCGAGTTTGTCGACAAGACTGTGGGCGGGGTGATTCCCGGGCCGTTCGTCACGTCGGTGGAAAAGGGCGTGCGGACCCAGATGCAGAAAGGCGTGTCGGCCGGGTTCCCCGTGGTGGACATCAAGGTCACGCTGATCGGCGGCAAGACGCACAGCGTGGATTCCTCGGACGCGGCGTTCCAGGCGGCCGGCGCGCTGGCCCTCCGGGAAGCGGCGGCAGCAACACGCATTCAGTTCCTGGAACCGGTTTCGTCCGTGACCATCAGCGTTTCGGAGGACCACGTGGGCGCTGTGATGAGCGACTTGTCCTCCAGGCGGGCACGCCTGACCGGAACCACCTCCGCCGGGGCCGACGGCACCGAGATCAGCGCCGAGGTTCCGGACCAGGAACTGTTGAGGTACTCGGTGGAGTTACGGGCCCTGACCGCCGGCAGCGGCCGGTTCCGGCGCAGCTACTTGCGGCACGAACCCGTGCCGCAAGCGCTGCACTGATGGCCCTAATAAGGTCAGCCGTTGATGACCTGCGGAACGCCGAGGGCCTTGAGGCCTTCGACGCCGAATTCGAGTCCGTAGCCGGACTGCTTGGCACCGCCGAAGGGGACGCGCGGGTCCACGGCGCCGTGCTTGTTGATCCAGACTGTGCCGGCCTCGATCCGGGCCGCGACCTTCCGGGCTTCGGCGGGGTCGGCGGACCAGACGGAGGCGCCGAGCCCGACGTCGAGGGCGTTGGCCATGGCGACGGCCTCGTCCACGGTGCTGTACCGGATGATCGGCAGGGCGGGGCCGAACTGTTCCTCGGCGACGAGCGGGTTGCTGTTGTCGATATCCGCCACGATCGTGGCGGGGTAGAAGTGGCCGGGCTGGTCCTGGTCCGGGTTGCCGCCGAGCAGGATCCGTGCCCCGGAGTCGCGGGCGGCTTCAACGAGCCTGGAGACGATGTCGAACTGCTGGCGGTTCTGCAGCGGGCCCAGGACGTTGTTCTCGTCGAGGCCGTTGCCCATAGGCATGGCCGCGGCGACGCTGGTGAGGGCTTCGCAGACGGCGTCGTAAATGGCGTCGTGCACGTAGAGGCGCTTGAGTGCCGCGCAGGTCTGGCCGGTGTTGATGAACGCGCCCCAGAACAGGCCCTCGGCGATCGCTTTCGGGTCGGCGTCGGGCAGGACGATGCCGGCGTCGTTGCCGCCGAGTTCCAGGGTGAGGCGTTTGACGGTGTCGGCGGAGGATTTGATGATGGCCTTGCCGGTGGCGGTGGAGCCGGTGAACATGATCTTGCCGATCCCGGGGTGTGAGGCGAGGGCCTCGCCGACGTCGCGGCCGCCGGAGACCACGGACAGCAGGCCCTCGGGGAGTTCCTGGTTCAGGACATGGGCCAGGGCCAGGACGGAGAGCGGGGTGTATTCGGAGGGCTTGATGACGACGGCGTTGCCCATCCGCAGGGCGGGGGCGAGCTGCCAGACGGTGATCATCATGGGCCAGTTCCAGGGCCCGATCGCGCCGACGACGCCGATGGGCCGGTAGTGCAGTTCGGCGCGGGTTTCGCCGTCGTCGACCACGGTTTCCGCCTCCAGCACGGTGGCGGCGGCGACGCGGAGCCAGGCGGCGCAGGCGCCGACCTCGAAGCGGGCGTTCGGGCCGTTGAGCGGCTTGCCCTGCTCGCGGGAGAGCAGCCGGGCGAGTTCCTCGGCGGAGCGTTCGACGGCGTCGGCGGCCCTCAGGAGCGCGGCGGACCGGGCGTCGTGGCCCAGCACGGCCCACCCGGGCTGGGCGGTTGCCGCGGCGGCGATGGCGGCCTCGAGGTCCTCAACGGTGTGGACCGGGGCCTGCCCGACCGGCTGGCCGGTGGCGGGGTCCAGGATGGTCCGGGTTTCCCCGGACGTCGGGGCGATCGCGGCGAGAAGGGCGTCGTAGGTTTCCATGGGTGTACTCCACATCGAGTAGTTCAGAGAGCGCGGCCGGTACGGCCTAAGAGTGCTGCTCCAAGCGTGCTCCGGCGAGGCACCGACGGTCTTGTCAATCCGCGAAGAGCTGTTGTGCGGGAGCGAACGGAACGCCGCGGGCATTCCCTACGGCTGCGGACCGGAGGGCGTCCGGAGCAGGAGTATGTCGTGGACTTCCTCGAGAGACGCAGCAATGGTTGACCGATCGACGCCGGCCAGATACTGGAGAACGAGGCCGTCGAGAGCGGCAAAAAGTGTGCGGGCCACAACCCTCACGTTGCCGGTCAGGCCTGAGGCCGTCAGCCCGTCGGCCAGGGCGCTGACGTAGTTCTCGTAGAGGGCGGTCACCGCTTCGGAAAGCTCGGGGCGCCGGCGGGCCTCGAGGATCATCTCGTACTGAAACACCTGCAGTTCCGGTTCTGCCAGAAGTAGCTCCAGCAGCGAGTCCGTGAATGAGTGGCCCAGCGTGGCCGCCTCCCGCAGCTTGGACGCACTGATGGATTGCTCGGCAGCCCAGTCCAGGGCTGCGGCTATGAGGGCGTCGCGGGATCCGAAGTGGTGGGCAACCAACGTGTTGTTGACTCCGGCAGCTTCCGCCACTGAGCGGTAAGTCAGCCCCCGCAATCCCTTGGCAGCCACCACCGAAACGGCGGCGCGCAATAGGGCTTCCTTTCCGGTTCCGTACTTCGAAGGCGTTGCAGTCATGGACCGAGTCTATCGAGTTCGCCGCGGTGCACCTCGGAGCTATTGACATAAAACTAAGCAAATGCTGAGATTGAATTCCACGTGAGACAGATCACGTCGCCTCACGGCCATTTGCCATTCCATTCGGCCCCCTAACGGCGCTCGGCGCCCACAACTCCATGGAGTCAGCATGCCTCTCACCCTGGCCTTTACTACTTCCTCTGCACTCGACGCCAACAAGAACGAGCCATTCGAACTGGGATCTGTTCAGTGGATCCGTCGCTTTGGTGACGGAGAGCGGCCCGCCCTTGCCTGCGGCTACTGGCACGTCACACCCGCCGAGGCACCCGAGCCTTTCGACCTTGTGATGGAGGCCGACGAGACAATCTCCATCGTCCAGGGCCACCTAACTATTGAGGTGGAGGGCGGAGACGTCTATGACCTCTTGCCGGGCGGTGCCGCGTCGTTCAACAGGGGCGCCCGCACCCGGTGGACAGTGCTTGAGCCGACCATCGAATTTTTCGTCTACTCCTAGGAAGTGTCCGAATGAACAACGTAGAGACGTTTGACGTGGTTGTGGTCGGCGGCGGATTTGCCGGTCTCACCGCTGCCCGTGAGCTCACCAGGCAGGGCGCAACTGTGCTCATCCTGGAAGCCCGCGACAGGATCGGTGGCCGCACGTGGGTGGATAAGCGCCTGGGACGGGACCTGGAAATCGGCGGCACTTGGGTGCACTGGACCCAGCCGCATGTCTGGGCTGAACTGACGCGTTACGGCTTGGAGACCACACCCAGTCCCGAGCCGGAACGTGCCTTCTGGTGGGCGGACGGCCGCCGTCACGAGGGCGGGCCCGACGAGTTGCTCGGGCTCATCGCCCAGACAAACGAGGAGTTCGTCCAGGACTCCCGCAAGTATTTTCCGGAGCCTTTCAGGCCGCTGGCCCGCGACGATTTCAAGGCGATCGACGATGTGTCCGTCCAGGAGAGAATCCGTGAGCAATTCCCCGCCGGCGGAACCCGGGACATCCTCGAATCATTCTGGGCCCTGAACTTCAATGGTCCGCTGGACAACGCGGCCTTGACCCAGGCACTGCGCTGGGTTGCCCTCACCAACGGCGACTGGGCGGTGAACTTCGAAGCGTGCGCCACCTACAAGATCGTTGGCGGCACGGCCGCCCTGGCGGCAGCGATCCTCGCGGATTCCGGGGCCGGTATCGAGTACGGCTTCACCGTTGAAACCATCTCGGATGACGCGGCATTCGTGAACATCCGGGGTGCGGACGGCCGGAACGTCCGTACCCGGACGGCGATTGTCACGATTCCGCTCCCTGCCCTGGCGGCGGTTGACTTTGAGCCGCCCCTGCCATCGGCCAAGGCCGAAGGCTCCAGGTTTGGGCAGGTCTCCAAAGGTGCCAAGGTCTGGTTCAGGCTTCGCGGAAAGCATGCACCTTTCGTAGCGCTGGGGGGTGCCGACTGGCCCCTGAATTTCTTCCAGGTGGAGTACACGCTCGACGGCGACACGATCGCCGTCGGGTTCGGTCCTGACGCCTCGAAGATCGACGTGGAGGATCCAGTTGCCGTCCAAGCTCAGCTCGCACGTCTGGTGCCAGCAGTCGAGGTGGTTGCGGTAGCCAGCCACAACTGGGTGGACGATCCGCTATCCGGTGAAACCTGGCCCATGCACCGCGCCGGTTTTCTCTCGACCTACCTCCCGGCCATGCAGGCGGCGCACGGTCTGGTGCTGTTTGCCGGCTCGGATATCGCCAACGGCTGGTGCGGATTCATTGACGGCGCAATCGAGAGCGGCATGAGCGCCGCCCGTGACGCAGCCTCCCTCTTGGCGCTGCACAATTCCTGAACGTCACTGCTGTTCTCAACCAAACTTCGCTCATGAACAACAACCGATCGCTGATCGACAAGAGGGTGACGGGCGTCACCTGCCATGCTGGATTTCACGGTGCAACGCACCCCCATATTCCCAGACCGAAATTCCCCAGACTCATGACCGTTAAGAAGGATCCGATGAGTATTTCAAAATCCGAGTCCCGGACCGCAGAAGACAGTCCCCGCACGGAGCACTCCACTGCGCTGCGCGCCGGCAGCGTCGGCGTCATGGGCATACTTTTCTTTGTGTTGTCCGCCCAGGCGCCGTTGACCGGAATCGTCGGAGCATCACCGCTGGCCGCGGCCCTCGGCAACGGCCCCGGCGCGCCCGGCGCGTATCTGGTGGTGGGCATCGTGATCGTGATCTTCGCCGTCGGGTTCGTCGCAATGAGCCGCAAGATCCAAGCCAACGGCGCCTTCTACGCCTATGTCACCGCCGCCTTTGGGCGGAAGATCGGCGCGGGAGCGGCATGGCTCGCGCTTCTCGCATACAGCACGGTCCAGGCCGCGATGTACGGGCTGTACGGCGCCGCATTCTCAGGCGTCTTCGGAACCGCAGGGATCGTGGTTCCCTGGTGGCTGCTGGCCATGGTCACCATGGCCGGCGTGCAGGTGCTGGGATCCCTCAACATCGAGCTCGGGGCGCGGGTCCTGGCGGTGCTCGTAGGCTTGGAGGTCGCGATCCTGCTCATGTTCGGGTTCACCGTGCTGTTGCGGGGCGGCGGACCGGAAGGGCTCAGCCTGGCGGCGTCGTTCTCTCCCGCGGCGATCGGCGCAGGGGCCCCGGGGGTAGCCATCATGTTCGCTGTCGCCTCCATGTTCGGCTTCGAATCCACAGCCATCTACTCGGCCGAGGCCAAGGACGCCCACCGCACGGTGGCCCGTGCCACGTATCTTTCTGTGGGCGTCATCGCGGTCTTCTTCTCCTTCATTTCGTGGATGCTGGTCAGCTACTACGGCCCCTCGCACGTCATTGATGCCGCGGGCGCGGCCCTCGAATCGGGCGACTCCACCTCCTTCGTGTTGACGCCGATGGTGGAGCTGTTCGGGCCGTGGGCCGGGACCGTCACCGGCATCCTGCTCGTGACGTCCCTGTTGGCCGGCATCATCGCCTTCCACAACGGCATCAACCGCTACCTCCATTCGCTGGCCCTGCGCGGGTCGATGCCCCGCGTCGTGGCCCGGACCAACCGGCACAAGGCCCCCGCCGTCGCCGCACGAATCCAGACGGCGGTTGCGTTCCTGCTCGTTGCGCCGTTCGCCCTGCTGTCCCTGGATCCTGTCCTGACCCTCTTTTCCTGGTTCAGCGGGCTGGCCGTGGCGGCGCTCCTGGTGCTTTACATGCTCTGCTCCCTGGCCGTCGTCGCGTACTTCCGGCGCGAAAAGGTGGCCGGCCAGATCTGGCAAACCGTGGTGGCGCCGGTGCTCGCCACTGCGCTGCTTGGCTGGGTCCTGTCCCTCGTGATCAGCAACTTCACCGCACTGATCGGCGGGAGTGCGGAAACGGCCGTGGGCCTGCTGATGACCGTCCCCATTGTGTTTGCCGCCGGCGTGCTGGTGGAAGTTGCCGTGGAGCGCCGGGCCGCGCGCGCAGGGGTTCCTGCCTAACGATCGGCCCTGGACGCCGGACTTAGACACAGAAGCGGAAGTGCCTGAACCGCACCCCGAAAGTTGGACTTGAAAGTAAGAGTCCAAGTTTCGGAGGTGCGGTTCAACGTCGCCTTATCCCAGGGCGCTGACCTACTCCGGATGTCTTATTTCGACACGTTAAATCCTCATCGCTGCAGCCCGGTCCGTAACATTGGAACTAATACAGGCTCCGGCTTGCCAAGTTCGCTGTAAAGGACTAGTTGACGTTGTCACTCGAATCATTGCCCGTCCTGGACTTCTCTCGATTGAGTGCTGGCCCGGAAGAGGCCTCCCGGTTTCGGGACGAACTGCGCAATGCCATGCATGAGGTCGGGTTCCTCTATCTGGCCGGCCACGGCATCCCGCAGGAGCTCATTGACGCCATGCTCGACGTCTCCCGCCGCTTCTTCGAACTGCCGGACGAACAGAAGCTCGCGGTCGAGAACGTCCACAGCCCGCAGTTCCGCGGCTACACCCGCGTCGGCGGTGAACTCACGGATGGGGCGGTCGACTGGCGCGAGCAGATCGACATCGGCGTCGAGCGTGACGCCGTGGAGCCGGGCGCCGGCGTCGCTGATTACTGGCGTCTGGAGGGACCCAACCTGTGGCCAAGTGGACTGCCCGAGATGCGGGCGATCGTCCATGAGTGGACCGAGCGGCTGAGTGCCATCTCCCTCGCTCTTCTGCGGGCGCTTGCCGTGTCCCTGGGAGCGCCCGAGGACACCTTCGACGCGGCATTCGCCGCACGGGCGTTCCCCCTGCTCAAAGTTGTGCGCTATCCGGGGGAGTCCAACCCGGAACCCAAGCAGGGTGTCGGGTCCCACCGCGACGGCGGTGTGCTGACGCTCCTCCTCGTGGAACCCGGAAAGGGCGGACTCCAGGTCGAGTACCAGGGGAAATGGATCGACGCACCCCAGGTGCCAGGAACATTCGTGGTCAACATCGGCGAGATGCTTGAGCTGGCCACGAACGGCTACCTTAAGGCGACTCTGCACCGCGTGATCTCGCCCCTTCGCGGCACTGACAGGATTTCTCTCCCGTTCTTCTACAACCCGGCGCTGGACGCGACCATGCCCCAGCTCGCGGTGAGCCCGGAGTTTCAAGCCAAGGCCCGCGGCCTGTCGGTTGACCCGACGAACAGCCCCATTCTGGAGACCTACGGGGATAATGCCCTGCGCTACCGGCTCAGGGCCCACCCAAACGTTGTCGCAGTTCACCACGCGGATCTGATGACGAACTGACGTCGGTGCACACTCCTGAATCCGGCCGGAACCCGTGCCCGTTCTCTCCGAAGGCCAGGCCGGGATTCGTAGCAAATCTGGCCGGCGAAACCAGCCCGCGCAGCTGCTCCGGCAGCCTCCCTGGCAGCAATGAGGAACCACAGCGGGCGCTGACAATGGCAGGTGCTCTCAGCGGCGGGTGCAGGTCAGGCTCAGGCGCCGCGCCGCCAGTCGCTGGGAGACTCGCCGAAGGCGTCCCGGAAGGAGCGGCTGAAGTGGGCCGCATCCAGGAAGCCCCAGCGCCCGGCCACGGCCCCCACCGTCAGGCCGGCCAGGAGCGGATCGCGCAGCTCGCGGCGTGCCCCTTCCAGCCGCTGGGTCCGGATCCAGCTCGCCACGGTGGTCCCGGATTCGTGGAAGACGTTGTGCAGGTGCCGGGTGGAAATGAAATGGGCTGCAGCGATGGAGGCGGGCGAGAGCAGCGGATCGGCCAAGTGCGCGTCGATGTACTCACACACGGATGCCGCCAGAAGGGCCTGTGGCCTCATCCGGTCCGGGGACATGTCCAGTTCCGAATGCAGCATGGTGGAGACAAGATCGAGGGCATTTGTGGCGAGTCGGGACCCGCTGGGACCGCTCAGCGCGTCCAGGTTCTCTGCGAGGTGGGCGAGGAACGGCCCGACGATCGCGGCGAGGCCGCCGTCGGAAGCCATCCGCACCGCCGAAAGCTGAGCGATGCAGTCCGGCGGCAGGGAGAGCGCGTCCCAGGGGAACATCACCACCATGAGCCGGGCGTCCCCCTCGAACGCAAGCGTGTAGGGGCGGCTGGTGTCGTAGATGGAGAGGTCGCCCGGGCGCAGGAGCGCCTCGCGGTTGTCCTGGATGAGGAGTCCGGTGCCCTGCAATTGGAGATTGAGCTTGAAGTAGCGCTGGGTGGACTGGGCGATCAGTGCCGGCGTGCGGTGGACCTCATGGCTCGTGGAGGAGACCTCGACGACCGCCACACGGTCCAGCCTGCGGGCCCGCATGCGGCCGCGGAAGTTGTCCGCATCTGTGCTCGAGGCGGCCAGGGGAACGAAGGACTCCGCGACGAGGTGCCTCCAGTGGTCGAAGGAGGCTGCCGTGCTGTTAATGACATCCTGTCCGGCGGGGTTGGCCACGGGGCGGGCTGCAACTGCGGTCATCGAAGATCCTGACGCCGTCGTATTTCTGGGACTGTGTCGTGGGACACAGTACCTTCAGGGTAGCGCCGCAACCCGCCGATGTCATCTTTTTTCGACAACCGGCGAAAAAAGATTGAGCCGGCTGCCCGCCCGGTGTGCCGGCCGCGCCTAGCTGGCCAGCAGTGCCAGGAAGCCCTCCAGCTGCTCGTTCAGCCCTAGCTCCACCTGGCCTTCGGGGGCGAGTGCCGCCGCGATCTGCGCCCCGAGGAGGAAGTTGAGCAGTTGCCCGGCCAGCGCGGCGTCGGCGACGGCTGTGGTGACGGCGCCGGATTGCCGCGCATGGGCAAGGTGCTGACTGATCGATGCAAGCCACTGCTGCATCGAATCCCGGTGGATCCGGGCCTTGCCGGGATCGTTGATGGCCTTTTGCCAGAAGGGAATGACGATCCGGGCCTCGTTGATCCGCTCCTCATCCAGGGGCAGCACCTCGACACAAAACGACCTCAAAGCCGCCAGCCCGGACTGCCCGGCGGTGACTTTCGCGATGCGTTCGTTGGTGCGGTTGAAGACGTGCCCGAACGCGAACGTCAGCAGGTCATCCTTTGTGGGGAAGTACGGTTTGAGGGCCCCGTTCGCGAAGCCGGCCTCGAGGGCGATTTCGCGCATCGTGGCGCTTTCAATGCCGAGTCGGGCGATGGTCCGCCACGTGGCGTCGACGAGTTCGAGCCGCCGCTGGTCGTGGTCGACAATCTTTGGCACCGGATAGCTCCCCAATTTTCTTGCGTCGGACTCTTGTGGCACAGCTTACATTTCCGTATTCTCTACAACTATAGAAAATAAAGTTCCGACCCGCCAGGGTCCCCGAACGAAGGCCGTCATGATGACCGCACTAACCGACATCCGCACCCCGTGTAGCCCGTACAGTCTGGCCACGAACGCCGAAATCACCGCAGTCCAAAGCATTCTGCGCACCGCGGGCCTGCTGGGCGAGACCAAGCGCATCGCGTACCTCGGCCTCGTGGACCCCACCAGGAACGCGCCGGCGGGAACCGAGGACCGCCGGTTCCGGGTCTTCCTGCACGACATCTCCGGAGGGAGGCCGGCCGACGTGACCGTCTCGGTTTCCAGCGGCGCGGTGATTTCCGCCGTCGAGCTGGACACGGTACTGACCGGCGAGCTTCCTGTCCTGGAGGAGGAGTTCGAAGTCGTCGAACAACTCCTGGCCACGGACCAACGGTGGCTCAAGGCGCTGGCCGGCCGGGGCCTGGACGTCAGCAAGGTCCGCGTCGCCCCGCTGTCCGCCGGGGTGTTCGAGTACCCGGAGGAACGTGGCCGCCGGATCCTGCGTGGCCTGGCCTTCGTGCAGGATTTCCCCGAAGACAGTGCCTGGGCGCACCCCGTGGACGGGCTGGTGGCGTACGTCGACGTCGTCAGCCAGGAAGTCACGCAGGTGCTGGACACCGGCGCCGTCCCGGTTCCCGCCGAACACGGAAATTACACCGATCCGGAACTCACCGGCCCGCTGCGCACCACGCAGAAACCCATCAGCATCACCCAGCCGGACGGACCCAGCTTCACCGTCACCGGCGGCAACCACGTCGAATGGGAAAAGTGGAGCGTCGACGTCGGCTTCGACGTCCGCGAAGGCGTGGTGCTGCACAACCTTGCCTTCCAGGACGGCGACCGCAAACGGCCCATTATCAACCGGGCATCCATCGCCGAAATGGTGGTCCCGTACGGGGACCCGTCGCCGATCCGGTCGTGGCAGAACTACTTCGACACCGGCGAATACCTCGTGGGCCAGTACGCCAACTCGCTGGAACTGGGCTGCGACTGCCTCGGCGAGATCACCTACCTCAGCCCCGTCATCAGCGACGCCTTCGGCAACCCCCGGGAAATCCGCAACGGCATCTGCATGCATGAGGAAGACTGGGGAATCCTGGCCAAGCACAGCGACCTCTGGACCGGGATCAACTACACCCGCCGCAACCGCCGCCTGGTGATCTCCTTCTTCACCACCGTCGGCAACTACGACTACGGCTTCTACTGGTACCTCTACCTCGACGGCACCATCGAGTTCGAGGCCAAAGCCACCGGCGTCGTCTTCACCTCCGCCTACCCGGAAGGCGGCTCGGCCAACATCTCCCAACTCGCCCCCGGCCTGGGCGCCCCGTACCACCAGCACCTGTTCAGCGCCCGCCTGGACATGGCGATCGATGGCTTCACCAACCGGGTCGAGGAAGAAGACGTGGTCCGGCAGGCCATGGGCGAGGGCAACGAACGCGGCAATGCCTTCTCCCGGAAACGCACCGTCATTGCCCGCGAAGCCGAGGGCGCGCGTGAGGCCGATGCCCGCAGCGGCCGGACCTGGGTCATCTCCAACCCGCAGTCCCGGAACCGTCTCGGCGACCCCGTGGGATACAAGCTCCACTCCCAGAACCAGCCCACCCTGCTGGCCGACCCGGAGTCCTCCATCGCACGGCGGGCCGCCTTTGCCACGAAGGATCTCTGGGTGACCCGGTTCGCGGAGGAGGAGCGTTACCCCACAGGCGACTTCGTCAACCAGCACGCCGGCGGAGCCGGGCTGCCGCAGTATGTGGCACAGGACAGGGAGCTGGACGGCCAGGACATCGTTCTGTGGCACACTTTCGGCCTGACCCACTTCCCGCGTCCCGAGGACTGGCCCATCATGCCGGTGGACACGGTCGGCTTCAAGCTCCGGCCCGAGGGCTTCTTTGACCGCAGCCCCGTGCTGGATGTGCCCGCGAGTGCACAGCCGGCCGGCCACTGCCACAGCTAGCCCGGCGCCATGAGCGTTGCAGGCGGCGTGGGCGTTGCGGGCGGCGTGGGCCGGCGGGGCGGCATCGTTTTCCATTCGCGGATCTGTTCCGCCGTGACGGCGGCGTCGTGCCTTACCCACCTGGGGCTTGCCGCCGGGAACCAGCACGGGACATGGCTGAACCTGCTCATGCTCGCCATGGTGGCAGTGTGCCTGCCGTGCGCCGTGCACATCTGGCGCCACGGAAGGATCACGGCCCTGCGCCAGGTGATGGCCGCGGCGCTGGCCATGACCGGGGTGCACGCGGTCCTGCTCCTCGGCACCGGATCCGGCGGCTCGGGCCACCTTCACTCCGGAGCGGGAACCGCTGCCGCAGTGGCCGGAGCAGTGCCCGCAGGCTCCGGGGCGCTGCTGGCGGTCATCGCGCTGGAAATGACGACGGCGCTGCTCGCCGCGACGCTCGTGGCCCGGTTCCGCGCACAGGCCCACGACTGAACAGTGTTAGTCGTTGAACAGTGTCAGTCGTGAACCGCGTCAGTCGTTGAACAGCCCCGCGAGGTCTTCCGCCGTCAGTGCGGAGCCGGTGAGCGCATCGCCTTCCATGACGTCGGCGAAGAGCTGGGATTTCTTGGCCTTGAGCGCCATGACCTTCTCCTCGATCGTGTCCTTGGCGACGAGCCGGTAGACCATGACGTTCCGGGCCTGGCCGATCCGGTGGGTCCGGTCCACGGCCTGGGCCTCCGACGCCGGGTTCCACCAGGGGTCCAGCAGGAACACGTAGTCGGCCTCAGTCAGGTTCAGGCCGAAGCCGCCGGCCTTGAGGCTGATGAGGAACACCGGCGCGGCGCCGTTCTTGAACTCGTTCACGACGTCGGTGCGGTTGCGTGTGCCGCCGTCGAGGTAGCAGAACTCGATGTTCTCCTCGACGAGCCGCTCCCGGACCTTGCCCAGGAAACCGGTGAACTGGCTGAAAATCAGGGCCCGGTGTCCTTCGGCCACCAGGTCCGCGAGCTGCTCGAACAGGACATCGAGCTTGCTGGAGCGCACACCGGACAGTGACGGATCGATCAGCGAGGGATCCAGGCTCAGCTGCCGGAGCAGGGTCAGTGACTGGAAGATGGTGAACCGGTTCTTGTTGACATCCTCGATCAGGCCCAGGATCTTTTGGCGCTCCCGCTGCAGGTGCGTCTGGTACACCTTCTGGTGCCGTGGATTCAGCACGACTTCCAGGATCTGCTCCTGCTTGGGCGGCAGATCCCGGATGACCTGCTCCTTGGTGCGCCGCATCATGAGCGGCCGGACCCGCCGCCGGAGCTTGTCCAGCTGCCCCTTGTCGCCGTTCTTCTCCACGGGCTTCTGGTAGTACTCGGCGAACCGTTTGGGGCTGGAAAAGAGTCCGGGGGCCACGATCGAGGTCAGCGCCCAGAACTCCATCAGGTTGTTCTCCAGCGGGGTGCCCGTGATGGCGAGTTTGAAGGCGGCCGGCAGTTTGCGGGCGCACTGGTAGGCCTTGGACTGGTGGTTCTTGACGAACTGCGCCTCGTCCAGGACCAGGCCGGCCCAGGCCTGGGAGGCGTAGGCCTCGTAGTCGATCCGGAACAGGGCATAGGAGGTGATGATGATGTCGGCGCCGGCCATCGCCTCGGCCGGATGCGAGCCGCTCTTGGCGAAGGTTTCGCCGATGGCGCGCACGCTCAGTCCCGGCGCGAACCGTGCCGTCTCCGCCTCCCAGTTGCCCACCACGGAAGTGGGGGCGACGACGAGAAACGGGGCGGTCCCGGCGGAAGGGCCCGCCGAGGATTGGCCGGCAGGGAGTGCGTCGGATTGTGCATCGGGGTCTGCAGCGGTCCCGGCGGCGTCTTTCGCGGCGCAGATCAGGGCCAGGGCCTGCACGGTCTTGCCCAGGCCCATGTCGTCGGCCAGCACGCCGCCGAGGCCGTGGCGGTACAGGAAGCTCAGCCAGTTGAAGCCCTCCAGCTGGTACGGGCGCAGCTCGGCGTTCAGCGTCCCGGGCAGGGGAAGGCCCTTGATGCCGCCTTCGAGCAGGCCACCCACGGACTCGCGCCACGCGGCCGCCTGTTCGTCGACGATGCCGAGGTGAGCCAGCTCGTCCCACAGCCCGGCCTGGAAGCGGCTGATCTGCAGCGGAGCGTCCTTGTCGCCGGGGTTGTCCTGCAGGGAGCGGGCCTCGTCGATCAGCGCCCGCAGCTGGTGCAGCTCTGGCAGGTCCAGCGAGAAGTACGCCCCGCTGGGCAGCAGCATGCGGGTCTGGCCGGCGGCGAGGGCGGAAAACAGCGCCGCGAAGGAAACCGGCTGGCCCTCCAGGGTGATGACGATGCCCAGATCGAACCAGTCGCGGCTGTCCGTCGCCTTTGTGGAGATCGCCACCACCGGGGCTTCTTCGGCTTCGCGGTAGTCAGCAATCTCGCCGGACGTATCCACGGAGACGTCGGGGAGGTCGCGGAGCCGGGGAAGCACGTCCTCGGTGAAGGCTAGCGTGTCCAGTCCGGCCAGTTCTGCCGTGGCTGCCAGGCGCGGCGTGCCCCAGCCGCCGGTCGCGGATTCGCCCAGGGCCGGTACCACGTCCCAAGGTTGCCCGACCCCCTCAAGGATGCGCGCCTCGGCGGGGTCGTCCCGGTAGCCGTGATCGCCCGGATGCCGCCACAGCGGCTGCGCCGTGACGAGGTTCCCGGACGTGTAGTGCCATTCCCAATGCAGCCGGACCCGGTGGTCCGCCCCGTAGTTGGCCAGCAGGGACAGGGTGGGGACCGCAAGGGTTGGCAGTTCCACGGACTCGTCGGAGGCGGTGACCCGGGCGGTCTGCTTGAGCTTGGGGTAAAAGCCGGTCAGGAAGCGGCTTTCGTCCCGTGCGGGGATGTGCAGGGTGGTCCCGCCCGTGACGAAGGTCAGCAATTCCTCGCTGAGACCGCTTTCCAGCGGGGCAAGGGTGATGACGGGGTCGGCGGGGGCGATGCCGGGCAGGGCGTCGCCGTCGGAGGCCAGGAAGATCCCGTGCGCCGGGCGGCCGATGGTCCCRACCGACGCCGGATCCACCACTTCGCCTTCGACCGTGATGGTCGGCGCGAGCTCGAGCCCGCCGTCGTCGCCGCCGGTGCCGAATCGCGCCAGGTTCAGCCCGACGGCGGCAGGCTGCTCGACGAACCGCACCGCCTCGTCGCCGCGACTGTGGACCAGGGCGACGCCGATCTTCTTGGCCTGGGACAGCAGGCTCCACAGGTTCTTGCCGGCGTAGGTGTTCAGTCCCAGCCACAATCCGGTGCCGGAGTGCTGGCGGTTCGCCACGGCTGTGTGCGAGGCGAGGAATTCCTGCATCCACTCAACATGCGCCTCGTTGCATTCGCGCCGGTAGTTCAGGTAGCTCAGCGTGCTCCAGGAGACATCGCCGCGGATCCACTTGCCCTTGGCCCCCATGATGACGGGGCGTGCCTTGAGCTGGCGGACGCTGCGGAGCGGATCGCGGCGGCCCGTGTAGGAGAAGTGCGGGGCGGGTTCCTCGACGTCGAACTGGAGTGCAAGCGGGGTGCCGTTGGCGGACGGCGTGATCCCCGGGTGGGCGATCAGGGGGCCAAGGGCCTGCTCCCAGTCGGCCATTTCCGGCGGCGCGCTCTGGCGGGACAGCCGTGTACCCTCTGCGGGGGCCAGCAACTGCTGCCGGGTTGCTGGGTTGTCTTCGGCCGCGAAGAGCAGGGCCGCCACGTGCTTGCAGTCCTTGCGGACCGGGCAGCTGCAGACACCCACCGTGCAGCTCCATCCGCCCGCCTTCCGGACAAGCTTCGCCGTCGTGGAATAGGGCACGTCGGAACCGCCCCGCACTTTGCCCAGCAGCAGGCCGGTGGCGGCATCGAAGGAGATCCCCGAAACGCGGCTCCCCATGGCGTAGGCAAGCCCGGCCGCGAGGGAGCGGTCGTTGATCGCGGGAGTCTGAATTGCCAGTGCCGCACTCTCGTCCGGATGGGATGGCATGTGCGTGCTACTTTCGGCAGGTGGTCATCTGATCCATCTTACCGAGCCTTAGCAGGCGCTGGAACTTCGCCGGTGGCCGCGGAACCGCCGCTCAAACTTCGCTTGACGTTCAACTGGGGCTCGGCTGCCCGCCGTGAAGACGGACCTACCGTGGAGAGGTCCGGAGTATCAGCAGTGCCAGCAGTAAGGATTCCGCATGACCAACGGTGTGCCCACCAATCAGTCCGCCCACAACTACCCGACCGTGCTGACCACGGAAAGCCTCAAAGGCGGAAGCCAGGACGTTGTCGACGCGAACGTCAACGTGGTCAACGCCATGTTCGAGGAGTTGCTGGACGCGGACGAGATCTCCCCGGCCGCGCTGCGCAGTTACTACGTGGACTTCTACCTGACGCAGGCGCTGGCCGGCGGCTTCGCGCAGTACGTGTTCACGGCGCCCGAACGGGAGGAAGTCGATCCCTACGTCCGCGAAGGCCTGGCGGCCATGGGTGCCGCCGCGCACCTGGATCTCTTCAACCGCACGGTGGCCGCCTTCGGCGCCCTGACCGACACCGACGTCGACACTTACCTCGACGGCGGCAGCGGCTGGGACGCCGGAGGCGACACAGAAGGAGAAGAACCGGGGGACGGAGTCTCCGACGCCGTTCGGCGCATCGAAGAACTGGACGAGGAATTCGAATCGGTCCTCGCAACAGAGGACATCGCGGCGCTGAACGCCGCCTGGCTGCGCGGCCAGGCGGACTTGCTGATCCTTGGCGACGACGACCTCGACGTCCACATTGCCGGGCGGGTTGCCCGGCTTTCCGATCTCGCGGAGCGCCAGGCGGCAGCCGCCGAGGAAGCGCTCCTGGATGCGCCGGAGTTCGAACAGATTATCCGGGAGCTGTGCGACATTGCCGGCCACAGCCTGGAGCGGATCACCATGGGCGATCCGAACTACGAGCACAACGGGGAAACCACCCTGGCCTGGCACTTCACCACGGAACAGGGCGAATTCCTCATGCTCGAAGACGACGTCGAGGCCTTCATGCTCAACCCCCGGACCCAGGAAATCCTCGCGGCCGTCGAGTTCGAAGAAGCCGTGCAGTTTGAAGAGGCAGGCGCGTAAGCGGTCTTCCCCCCGGTACGGCCGGCGCCTGCCCCCAAAAACAGGCGCCGGCAGTACGCCGCCCGGTTCGCCGGGTCAGAAGAGCCGGACTGGACGGATCCGCGGCCTGTGAGCCTACCCTGCGGGCGGTGCGGTGATCATCTCCCCGGAGGGCGCCACGAGGTACCAGACTCCACCGACGCCCTGGCCCGTGATGTCTCCCGCGGCCTTGTCCTTTTCGTAGTAATAGATCGGCATCCCGTTGATGGTCACCTGCATCTTTCCATCGGCCGTGGGGATGGTTCCGACCTTGCCGGTGACGCCGTTAACGGTGGGGGTCGCCGTCGTCGAGGTGACCGGGGGCCACGCCACCAGGCAGTCGCCGGTGCAGGCGCTGGTCCCGGAGTCCTTCGTGTCCTTGGTGAAGTAATAGACACTCAGTCCTTGGCCGGCCACCACGATCTGGCCCGCCTTGGACTCGCCCACCGAGAGCTCCGCAGCGGACATGGACGCGGGGGCCGAAGTCGCCGGTGCGCTGGATTCTGCGGGAGCGGAGGTGGCCGGTGCCGCCGATGTCGGCGTCGTGGTCGTTCCGCCGCCGCAGCCGGACAGTAGCGCGGCAAGGGCGAATGCGGACAAGCCAATGCTGAGGTGCTTCTTCATTTGCTGCTCCTAGGCTCGAGCCAGCCCAACTCGGAGGCCGGCGCTACGAGATACGACGCCATTGAGCGCGGAATGGTTCAAGGCGGAGCTGACATGTTTATGTCGGGGCTGTCCTGGGGGCACACTGAACTATTGGGTGCGCCCGTACGTCGTACAGGGGCAGAACAAGAAATCCCGGGAGGTGGGACATGCCGCTGGACGAAGACGTCGTGGCTGCTATTTACCGCGACCATGGGACGGCCTTGAAGCGCTTCGTCCTTAGCGCCTCCCGGGATCCGCAGCTCGCCGACGACGTCGTCCAGGAGACCGTGCTGCGGGTCTGGCAGCAGGCGCCGCAGATCACCGGCAGCCTGCGCAGTTACCTGTTCCGAACGGCCCGCAACATCATGATCGACAACTACCGCAAGGCCCAACGACGTCCGCAGGAAGCCGGCGAACGCGATGTCCCGGACGTTGCGGACGGCGCCGGGCGCATCGATGACCTGCTCAACAAGGTCCTGATGGAGGAGGCATTGCTGCGGCTCAGCGCGGAGCACCGCGAAGTCCTTGTGGCGCTCCACTACCGCCGCTACACAGTCCAGGAGGCATCCGCCCAATTGAAAGTCCCCAGCGGCACGGTGAAGTCCCGGGCGTTCTACGCCGTGCGGGCCCTACGGACGATCCTCGACGAAATGGGGGTGCAGCGGTGAACGGGACCGAGCTGCATCAACTCCTCGGCGCGTATTTGCTCGGCGGGCTGGAGCCAGCCGAGGCCGCAGCCTTCGAACAGCACCTTGCCGTGTGTGCCGACTGCCGCCAGGAGCTGGACGATCTCGCCAGCCTCCCCGCGCTGCTCGACGCGATCCCGGTGTCCGACGCCATCGCGCTCACCGCGGCGGCTGCGGCTGCCCGCGAGCGGGCACTTGTTCCGCCGGAACCGGTACCTGTCCCGCGCCGGCTCCTGGACGAGCTCGCCGCCCGCCGCCGGCGAGTGCGGCGCCTGTGGGCGACGGCCGTGGCCGCAGCCGCCGCCGCATGCCTGGTGCTGGGGGTCATGGCCGCTCCGCTGCTGAACCAACCCGCCAAACCGGACGCGAGCTATTCCGTTGAGGCCAGCAGCGGACTTGAGGTTACGGTGGGGCTTGTCAAGAAAACCTGGGGCACCGAGCTGGCGGTGGACGGACGGAGCCTGCCCCACGACGGGACCCTCTCGCTGTGGGTGAAGGACCGTGACGGCGGCGAAGACCGTGCCTGCGCGTGGACGGCGACGCCGAGCGGCAGGGTGCGGATCACGGGGGCGACGCCGGTGCAGCTGGCCAGGATAGCCAGTGTCGAGATGCGCGACGAGCAGCAGCAGACCGTAGCTGTTATCGCCGTGCCTCAGGGCTAGCCCTACATCTTCGCGAGCTTGGCGCGCACCGCCATGTAGATGCCGTAGCAGATCAGGCCGACCCCCACGGCGGCCAGCAAATACACACCGAACGGCTGCTCCCGCAGGGCCTTCAGGCTGCCGTCGAGCCCGGTTGATTGTTCGGGGTGTGCCGTCACCGTGGCGATGATGATCAGCAGGCCCACGAGCAGCAGGGCGAAGCCCTTCGCGACGTAGCCGACGACGCCGATGACCGTCACAGCAGTACGCGCCTGCTTCTGGGCCGGCATGCGCAGGTACTTGAGGAAGGACTTCCGGAAGCCGCGGATCGCGTAGACGATCCCCGTGACGGCTACCGCGGCGCCGATGACCATCAGGAGCGCCACGCCGCCCGGGGCCTTCATGAGGTTTACGGTCATATCGGAAGTTGACTCACGGTTATCGGAGCCGGCCCCGGTGGCGACCGACGCCAGCGTGAGCGCGAAAAAGGCGTACACCACGGCCTGCAGGGCTGCCTTGAGTTTCTTGCCGACCTTTTTCTTGGTCGGCAGGTGCCCGAAATCGAAAATCGCGTCGGATGCTTGCCAGATGGCCAGCGCAACGCAGGCGGCAAAAGCGGTCCAGAGCAGCAACGGCCCGGCCGGCTGCGCGGCGAGCTCTTCCACCGCGCCGCTGACGTCGGCCTGGCCCCGGCCACCCATGGCGAGCCGGATCGCGACCAGCCCGATCAGGAAGTGCAGCAACCCGGACACAGCGAAACCGGCCCGTGCTGCGATTTCGAGGGGCTTCGAATTGGTGACGTCCTCGGCGACGTCCGCGGCGTCCTTCATTTCTTCTTTGATGATCGTTTCCTTAGTGCTACCCAGCGTGGTTCGTTCCGTAATCGTGCCACGCCAAGCCGCTCAGGAACAGATGCCTGCGGGGCCCGGGGTGCCTAAATTCTGCGGTAGCTGAGATCGAAGATCAGGCGCCCGGCCTCGTGCGCCTTGTTCTCGAAGCTGGTCAGGATCCGGCCGTGAAACCGCGGCGCCCAGCCGCCGGTTCCGTCGACGCCCTCGTTGGGCCCGGTGTGCTCGGTGCTGACGGGTGCCCGGCCTTCCTTGACGGGCGCCCCGCCCACGCGGGACTCGACGCCGGATTCCCACACCTGGGTCAGGGGGCTGTCAGCACCGGCGCGTTCACCCTCGTGCAGGTTCTCGAACTCCGCCGAGCCCGCCATGACCTCGCGGACGTGAACGGCGTAGTTGGACCAGTCGGTCGCGATCCGGAAGATGCCGCCGGGCTTGATGGCCCGGGCGGCGAGATCCACGAAGTCCGGCTGAATGAGGCGGCGCTTGTGGTGCCGGGACTTGTGCCACGGGTCCGGGAAGAAGACCCATAGTTCCGTGACGGAGCCGGCGGGGAGCATGGTCGCGAGCACCTCGGGGGCGTTCGCCTCCACTACCCGCACGTTGCTCAGTTTGCGGCTGTTGATCTTGATCAGCGTGTTGGCCAGGCCGGGGGTGTAAACCTCCACGGCAAGGAAGTCATTGTCCGGGTTTTCCTCCGCGGCGTGGCATACGGCGTCGCCCAGTCCGGAGCCAATCTCCACAATCAGCGGAGCCGTCCGGCCGAATTCGGCCTCCGCGTCGAACATGTAGTCCGGGTGCACTGAGGTGTTGGCGACATGGCGGGGGACCTCAACCGCCCAGCGGTCCGCGTGCTCCTCCCATGCGGCCTGGCGGCGGCCCTGCAGGCGCGTGCCGCGGCGCACAAAGCTCACCGGACGGCCTCCGTACGTGCCGAACGAGGCCTGGCTGCCGGGGGTCACGGGGCGCGGAAGTCGGGTCTCTTCAGGGGTGCCGGGATCCGGGTCTGCCGGGGTGCCGGGGGATTCTGGGGATTCGCTCATCCCTACCAGAATAGTTGAGTTTGCGGGGCCGGGGCGCCCCCGGGGGGACCCCGCGACCTCCCGGCGAAGGGGCGGCGGGACGGGGCCTGCAAGAATTGGGCGGGTGACTTCAGCTGGGAAAACTGACGAGCAGGACCTTTCGGCCAGCGTTGCTGTCCGGGATGACACACCCGGAGCGCCCCGCGCCCCCGGCCGCCGCATGCTCGCGTACATGGGCCTCTGCCTTGTCCTGATCGGGCTGAATCTCCGCACCGTGTTTTCGAGCTTCGCGGCGGTACTGCCCGAGGTGACGGCCGACGCCGGGCTTCCGGCCTGGGCGGTCGTGCTGCTGACCACTGTGCCGGTGACGCTGCTGGGTGTGTTCGCCCCGCTGGCCCCGTGGCTGGCGCGCCGGTTCGGCGCCGAGCGTGTGCTGCTGGGTGCCATGGCTGTGCTCACGGCCGGGCTGCTGCTGCGGCCCGTGGAGCTGCCCGCGGCCGGCCATCTGCCGGCCCTGCTCGCCGGAACCGCCGCGTGCGGCGCCGCGATTTCGCTGTGCAACGTGCTGCTTCCCGGGGTCGTCAAGCGTGACTTCCCGCACCGCCTGGGCCTCATGGGCGGCCTGTACACCACGGCCATCTGCGCCTCGGCCGCCCTTGGTGCGGGTTTCACGTTCCCGGTTTTCCGCGCAACAGGGCAGTGGACGGCCGCGCTCTGGTTCTGGGCGCTGCCGGCCGGCGTCGTCCTTCTCTTGTTCCTGCCGCCGGCGCTCCGGGCAGGTCCCGGCGGGCCGCCGCGGCCAGCCGGAGGCGTCAGCGTCTGGCGCTCCGCCGTGGCCTGGAACGTGACTGCGTTCATGGTCCTGCAGGCCATGATGTCCTTCAGTGTCTTTGCCTGGCTGGCCCCGATCCTGCGCGAACGCGGCGTGGACGGCGGCACGGCCGGCCTGATCGTCTCGGCCTCGATTGTGCTGCAGATGCTGGGCTCGCTGTTCGCGCCTGCGCTGGCCACGCGGTTCCGGGACCAGCGCGGCATCAACACGGCCGTGGCGCTCATGACCGGGGGAGGGTTCGCTTTGAGCATCTTCGGCCCCCTGGACTTGATCTGGCTGTGGACCGGGCTGCTCGGCCTGGGCCAGGGGAGCCTGACCGCCGCGGCGCTGACCCTGATCATGGTCCGCACCCGCGACGGGCACACCGCGTCCCAGCTCTCCGGGATGATGCAGGGCGTGGGCTACGGGCTTGGCTCCAGCGGCACCCTCCTGGTGGGCCAACTCCACCAGTCCACCGGGTCCTTCGCCGTAGCGGGCGTGCTGTTCTTACTGGTGGGCTCGCTCGCCGCCGTGTTCGGGTACAGGGCCGGGCGCGACCGTTTTGTCGGCGGTTGACCGCCCTGCTGCCCCCCCCAACTGACCCCAAAAACACGTTGAGCTATCAGTTGTTGCTGTCCTGAGCCTTCCAGAACAGCAACAACCGATAGCTCAACCTGGCGGGACAGGATCAGAGGGTGAGGTCCTTGCCCTTCGTTTCCGGGATGGTGAAGACGAACATCGCGGAGATGGCGAGGAGAATCACGGCGTACACGTTGAACAGCTGGGGCATCTGCACGGTGGTGCCGAGCCACTGCTGGAGATAGGGCGCGGTTCCGCCGAACACCGCTACGCAGATGGAGTAGGGGACGCCGACGCCCACCGTGCGGATGCTCGTGGGGAACAGTTCGGCGTACACGGCCGGGACGATCGCCGCGCTGGCGGCGATGAAGATCAGCATGACGGACATGCTGACGGCCAGCTGCCAGGCGGAATCCTTCAGCAGGGCGGTCATCGGAAAGTGCATGACGCCTGCGCCGATTGCACCGGCCCACAGCACTTTCTTGCGTCCGATCCGGTCGGACAGCCTGCCCCAGAACGGCAGCGCCGCGATGAATACGATGTTGCCGATCACCCCGGCCCACAGGGCCTCGCCGCGGTCAATCTTCAGGGCGGTGGTGGCGTAGCTGGGGGCCACGACGCCCCAGATGTAGTAGATGACGGTCAGGCCGACGGTCAGGCCGATCACCTGGAGGGCCTGCTTGCGGTGGCGGACGATCTGCGGCCAGATCGGGGCGCGCTTTTCCGCAGTGGCTTCGCCCTCAAAGACGTCCGTTTCATGCAGCCGTGACCGCATGATCAGCGCGTAGAGACCCATGGCCGCGCCGATCAGGAACGGGATGCGCCAGCCCCACGCGTTCATGACCTCGGTGCTCAGGGTCATGTTCAGCACGGCACCCAGCAGGGTTCCGAACAGGATTCCCACAGTGCCGGACGTGTAGATCAGGGTGGCCCAGAAGCCGCGGTGTTCCTTCGGCGCCATTTCGGACAGGTACGTCTGCGACGACGGCAGCTCGCCGCCATGCGCCAGGCCCTGGATCAGGCGTGCCACCAGGAGCGTGAGCGATGCCCATACGCCGACGGCCGCGAACGTCGGCGCGATGCCGATCATCAGGCTGCCCACCGACGCGAGCCCCACGGCCAGGGTCATGGATGCCTTGCGGCCGATCCGGTCACCGATCCACCCGAACAGGAAGCCGCCGAAAGGGCGGGCAACGAAGCCGACGGCGAAAATTGCCAGCGTGGACAGCACCGCGGACGCAGGATCCGACTTGCTGAAAAGCTGGCTGGCGATGAACGGCGTGAACGTGGCGTAGATGGCCCAGTCGTACCATTCGACAGCGTTGCCGATGCCGGTGCCGATGATCGTCTTACGGGTGGACGTCCGGGTCGCCAGCGGCGTGCTCGCGGTTGTAGTCATGGTCTTCTCCCTCAGGGGGTGGGCTAGGAAAGGGTGGAGGAAGCGGCGGTGTTGGCCGCGGCGGGAGCATCGGCCGCCGCAAGTGCGGCCAGCCTCGAAATGGCGAGTTCCGCATAGAGCGCGGCGCCGTCGGCCAGCACGCCGTCGTCGAACGTGGCGTACGGGGAGTGGTTGAACGCGGATGCGGCGTGGTCGGCGTCCCGGGGGACGGCGCTCAGCCCGATGAACGTGCCGGGGACCTCGGCGAGAACCCTGGAGAAGTCTTCGGAGCCGCTCAGTGGAGTGGCCCAGCGGGCGAGCCGGGAATCGCCGAACAGGCCCTCGATGACGTTTTCCGCGGTGTGCGTTTCGTCCTCGTCCGTGATGGTGAGCGGGTATTCCTGCTGGTAGTCGACGTCGACGTCGAGGCCGTGCGCCGCCGCGATTCCCTTCAGCAGGCGCGGCACGGCGTCCATCATTTTCTGCCGGGATTCCTCGGAGAAGGTCCTGATGGTGGCCTCGATGCGCGCGGTTTCCGGGATGATGTTGCGCTTGGTGCCGGCCTGGAGGACCCCCACGGAGAGGACTACGGGATCGAACATGTTGAACTGGCGGGTGACCATGACCTGGAGGGCGGTGACCATTTCGGCAGCCGCCGTCACGGGGTCCTTGGCAGAGTGCGGGGCAGACCCGTGGCCGCCGGCGCCGAGCACGGTGACCATCAGGCCGTCGGAAGAGCTGAGCATGACGCCGGGCTTGGTGCAGAACGTCCCGTGCGGTTCCAGGGCGGAAAACACGTGCATGCCGTAGGCGGCGTCCACACGCCGGCCGGCGGCATCCAGCACGCCTTCGCGGATCATGTGGCTGGCACCGTCGAAGCCCTCCTCGCCGGGCTGGAACATCAGGACGACGTCGCCGGCCAGCCGGTGCCGGCGTTCGGCCAGGAGCGTGGCGGCCCCTGCCAGCATGGAAGTATGCAGGTCGTGGCCGCAGGCGTGCATGGCGCCGTCGATCCGGGACGTGTAGTCCACGCCTGTTTTCTCCTGGACGGGCAGGCCGTCCATGTCCGCCCGCAGCAGCACGGCCGGGCGGGAGCCGGCGCCGGTTCCGGACGCCTGGCCGCGAAGTACCGCGGTGACCGACGTCGTGTCCTGGCCCAGGGTGATCTCAAAGGGAAGCCCGTCCAGGGCTTTGAGCACCTTTTCCTGGGTGCGGGGCAGCGTCAGGCCGATCTCGGGTTCCCGGTGCAGTTCATGGCGGAGCCGGGCAAGGTCCGCCTGCATTTCCCGGGCATCTGCGGTGATCGGCACGTGTTCTCCTTGTTTGTCGAAATCTTGTTTGTCGAAGTCGCTGGGTTGTGGCACTGGCTTGGGATTTAGATTGTGATTTGGCTTGGTTCGCGTCCGGTGAGGACGTCCTGCGTCTATTCTCAAGTGACATGGTTCACATGCGGTTCAAGGCCAGAAAAAATGCAAAAAAGTGCCGCCACCGCAGGTTTCGTGCACGAATAAAGGGAAGAATGATGGAACTCAGCGAGGACGACCTCGCCCTGATCAACGTCCTGCAGATTGCCCCGCGCCTGAGCTGGGCGGATGCAGCCCAGGTGCTGGGCGTTCACGCCACCACGCTCGCCGCCCGCTGGGAGCGGCTGCTGGCATCTGGCGTTTCCTGGGTCACGGCCCACCTGATCGGCGACCCTCAGCAGATGTGCCTGGCATTCGTCGCCGTGGACTGTGAAATGCACCGGCGCGAGGAAGTCACCGCCAGGCTCGCCGAGATGCCGGAAATCGTCACGGTGGAGGAGGCGGCCAGCAACCGGGATCTCATGCTGACCGTCATTACGCCCTCCCTGGACGATTTCAGCCTGAAGGTCATCTCGCGGCTGAAGGAGATCGACGGCCTCCTCAAATATCAGACCGCCCTGTGCACCAGGTTGCACGCGAGCGGCGGCTCCTGGCGGCTCAATGTGTTGAGCCGCGCACAGCAGGCTGCCGTGCGGGCATTGGCCGGCCACGAGGCCACCGGGGTTGCCCGGGCTGCCGCCCGGGAAGCGCTGCCGGACAGCCACCTGGCGCTCCTGCCGTTCCTGGCCAGGGACGGACGGGCCACGGCGGCGGACATTGCCCGCGGGCTGGGCAGGCACCCCGCCACCGTCCAGCGCCAGCTCAACCGCGTGCTCGCCAGCGGCATCCTGTCCTTCCGGTGCGAGGTGGCCCAGAAGTTCTCGGCCTTCCCCGTGACCTGCCAATGGTTCGTCAATGTCCCCGCGGGGCGGCACGAGGCAGCCGCAGCCGAGCTGAGGACCATGCGGAACGTACGGCTCAGCGCCTCCACCACGGGGCCCACGAACTTCGTGATCATCATGTGGCTGCAGTCCCTGGCGGACGTCATGAACATCGAGGTGGCGCTGCAGCAGAAAGTGCCCGGGATCGTGCTCGTGGAAAGCGTCGTCATGCTGAGCACCGTCAAGCGCGTGGGCTGGATGCTGAACCCGGACTCAAGGGCAAGTGGCGCCGTCGTGGTTCCGGCCCAGGGGTCCGACGCGGCAGGCTGACCGCGGCGTACCCACCGGGGCTGACTGACAGCTGAGAACCGGGGCACGGCGTGCCGCGGTTCCAAGTTGTGGCATGCTTCCCGTAGGCGCCCTGCACCTGCTTCGCTTGCTGCGTCAGGAGCCGCGCCGCCAGCCCCGTTCCCGCCCGGACTGGCCTTGACCTCAAGCCGAGTTGAGGTTTTAGGGCTGCGTCCATGTCTACCGATCAGGTCCCGCCCGTGTCCCGAACCGACCCACCATTTCAGAAATCCAGTCCGAAACCCGTCCCGGAATCGGCCGGAATTTTCCACCGCAGCTACCTGATGGTGACACTCGGCGCCTGCGCGCTGGTGTTCCTGGCGGCCTTCGAATCCCTGGCGGTGACCACCATCATGCCGCTCGTCAGCCGGGAACTGGACGGCGCGAGCCTCTACGCATTGGCCTTCGCCGGACCGCTGGCCACCGGGGTGATCGGCATGGTGGCCGCAGGAAGCTGGTCGGACCGCAAGGGGCCGGTGGCGCCGCTCCTGGCCGCGGTGGGCATGTTCGTGCTCGGCCTGCTCATCGCCGGTACCGCCGGAACCATGCCGGTCCTTGTGTCCGGGCGGCTCGTGCAGGGACTCGGCGGGGGCGGGCTCACCGTGGCCCTGTACGTTGTCATTGCCCGGGTCTACCCGCCGGTCCTGCATCCGAAAATCTTCGCCGCCTTCTCCGCGGCCTGGGTCATCCCGTCCCTCGTGGGTCCGTTCGCGGCCGGCGCCGTGGCGCAACTGGCGGGCTGGCCGTGGGTCTTTCTCGGCGTGGTCGGACTCGTGGTCCCTGCCCTGCTCCTGACGGCCCCGGCCCTTCGCGGTCTGAACGGAAGCTCCGGCGCCGCCGCCGAAGATTCCCCGGGAAGCGTGGAGACCGCAGCCGGCGGCCCGCCGGGCGGCCTTGCAAAGCTGGGGCTGGCGGCGCTGGCAGCGCTCGCCGTGCTGGGCCTGAACCTGTCCGCCGCGGTACCGGGGGCCGGCGCGGTGCTGGCGGCGGCCGCCGTCGCCGTCGCACTCCTGGCCGTCCGTCCCCTCATGCCGCGCGGAACGCTGACCGCCCGGCGCGGCCTCCCGAGCGTGATCCTCACCCGCGGGCTCGCGTCCGCCGCCTTCTTCGGCGCCGAGGTGTACCTGCCGTACCTGCTCATGGAACGCTACGCCTTCGCCCCGACGTTTGCAGGCCTCACGCTCACCGGCGGCGCCATCGCCTGGGCGGCGGCCTCGGCCATCCAGGGCAGGCTGGGGACCCGCCTGGAGCACCGGAGGGCGGTGCGGATCGGCTCGGCCCTCGTCCTTGGCGCCGTCGTCCTGGCCCTCGTGACAACGGTGCTGGCCTGGCCGGCCTCCGTCGCGATCGGGGGCTGGATCTTCGCCGGGGGCGGGATGGGCCTGATGTATCCGCGCCTTAGCGTCATGACCCTGGCCCTCTCCACCAAGGACACCGAGGGCTTCAACAGTTCGGCCATGTCCATTTCGGATTCCCTCGGCGGCGCCCTGGCCCTCGCCGGCACTGGGATCGTGTTCGCCGCATTCGCGACGGCGACTCCGTCGGCCTCGTTTGCCGGAGTCTTCGCGCTCACTGCGGTGATCGGCGTCGCCGCCGTGGCCGTCGCCCCGCGCGTGGCCGCCGTCAGGACAACCATGTAACGGGCACGGCACCATAACGGCACGGCACCGTAACGGCACGGCACGGCAAAGGAGCCCCGGCCGGATGATCCGGCCGGGGCTCCTTGTGTATCAGAAGTAAGGATCAGGCAGCCGCGCGGGCTTCCTCCTGTGAGCGGACGGCCTTCCATTCCACAATCCGGGCCTGCTGCAACGGGGTTTTCCGGTTGAAGTGCCAGGCCGCACCCAGCAGCAGGAACCACACGGGTGTCACGAAGAGTGCCAGGCGGGTGTCATCGGCCTGCGCCAGCGCCACCAGCATGAAGACGAAGAACGCGAGCACCACGTACGGCATGAAGGCGGAGCCGGGCATCTTGAAGGCCGAAGCCTCGTGCAGTTCCGGCCGCCGGCGGCGGAAGGCGATGTAGCTGATCAGGATCATGGACCACACAAACATGGTCAGCACGGAGGCCACGGAAGTGACGATCGTGAACGCGCCGATTACGGAGTCGCCGGCATAGAGCAGGACCAGACCGGCCAGCAGGAAGATGCAGGAGAACAGCAGCGCGTTCTGCGGTACCTTGCGGATGCTGAGCTTTCCGAATGCCTTGGGCGCGTTCCCGTCCTGGGCCAGGCCGTAGACCATCCGGGACGTTGAGTAGATGCCGGAGTTGGCGCTGGAGGCGGCGGAGGTCAGGACCACAAGGTTGATGACCACTGCGGCGATCCCCAGTCCGGCCAGGGTGAACATGCCGATGAACGGGCTGCTTGCGGGGTCGATGGTGCGCCACGGATTAACAGCCATGATGACCACCAGGGCGCCCACGTAGAAGAGGAGGACGCGGACCGGGATGGAGTTGATGGCCCGCGGCAGGTTCTTCTCCGGGTCCTTGGTTTCGGCGGCGGCTGTGCCCACCAGTTCGATCCCGGCGAAGGCGAAGATGGCGATCTGGAAGCCGAGGACGAAGCCGAACATGCCGTGCGGGAACATGCCGCCGTCGTTCCACATGTTGGCGAGGTTGGCTTCGGCCCCGTTCGGGGACGTGAAATGGGTGGCGATCATGACCGCGCCGGTGATGATCAGGGCCACGATGGCGACCACTTTGATGATGGCAAACCAGAACTCCGCCTCACCGAACGCCTTCACGGTGGGGAGGTTCAGGAGGATTAATACCACGGGCGTGAGCAGCGCCGGGATCCACAGGGGCGTGCCGGGCGCGAGCTTGTCCACGTATCCGGCAATGGCGACGATGTCCGCCACCCCGGTGACTACCCAGAAGAACCAGTAGGACCAGCCGGTGAAGAAGCTGGCCCAGGGGCCGAGCAGGTCGCCGGCGAAGTCACTGAAGGATTTGTAGTTCAGGTTGGAGAGCAGGATCTCGCCCATCGCGCGCATCACGAAAAACAGCATGAAGCCGATGATCATGTAGACGAAGATGACGGACGGCCCGGCGAGCGAGATGGTCTTTCCGGAACCCATGAACAGGCCGGTGCCAATTGCGCCGCCGATGGCGAGCAACTGGATGTGGCGGTTGCCGAGGGCGCGGGCGAGGTGCGGCTCGCGGCTCCCGGCGCCGGAGTCACCGTTGGCGGAGGCGGCAGTGTCAGATTCTGAAATGGCCGGAGCGGCCGAGGTGGTGCGTTCAGACATGAGGCTTCTTCCTTGTCACAGGCGGTCGCCCCGGGCGGGGGTTCCGCAGTGCGGGCCGCACAGATCCGTCAGTGTGTGACGGAGGTAACAGTTTTGGCGGGTAAATCAAGGTTAGGGCCGGTATTTCGCGGTCCGTGTTGTCGCGACGGCCCGCGCAGGTGGCCCGGCCGGCCGGTGATCTGCCGTGGCGCTCCCGGCGGAACGGACCTCCCGGAAGGCGCCGGAGCAGGTCCGGAGTCCACATCCTTCGCGGGCTCTAGGGGAATATGCGGCGCCGGCACGGGCCGCCGCCTGCCGGCTCCGGTTTCGCGTTTCCGCAAATCAGCCGCCGTGGGCAGGTTCGACAACTGTCGATCATCTTAGCTTCAGTTGTCGTCCGCTGTCCTTTGTCACATTTTTGCGCGGCGACAACTGCGACGACGGCGGAAACGGGACGGCCCCGCCTTGGGCGGGGCCATCCCGTTGCGGGGGTCAGCTGCGGGTTTCAGTAACGCGGCTCAGCTGCGGGTTTCAGTAGCGCGGCTCAGTAGCGCGGTTAAGTAGCGCGGCTCAGCAGGGCAGTTCAGTTGCGCCCGCTTGGGCCGGGCCTGCTCATGCTGGCCATCGCGCTTGAGGTCCTCATTGCCAGTCATCGTGCCGGTACCTTCTTTGGCTGCACCGATGTGGTGGATGACCGTGAGTTTGGCCTTGCCGTCGATTCCCATGATGTTCCCTTCCCCTGATTGCTAGGTCATGCGGTGTTGCTGTACGTCCACAGGGCCAACGGGCGCGGTCAGTTCCAGCCACATTGGGGATTCGGAACAGAACCCGAAGTGGATGGCCCGGCAGTGTATCGATTTCGAGGGTGGGTTCAGCGACGGCGTCCGCGATCCCGGGGGATGCTCCCTCGACCGATTGCCCGGCAGCCTACTGGGCCGCCAGGCGGGTGGCCCGCAGCACGGCATCCGTGAGGGACACTGCCTCGCCCTCGGGCCCGATGGCGCTGCGTTGCCGGCTGTCCAGGGCCGCGACGCGCCACAGCGGCTCCTCGATCCGGAGCTCCCGGGCAAGGTCCTCGGCGGTGAAGAACTTCTCCGGCGTATGGTGCGCGCCCCACGGAGGCAGCCCGTCGGGGTGATGGCCGACGATCAGCAGCGTCCCGCCGGTCCGCACCGCGGCCGCGGCGAGCTGCAGTGCCTGTTGCCACGGCATCTGGGTGGAATGCAGGAACTGTGCCGTGACGAGGTCGAACAGCCGGTCCGGGACCCACGTGGCAAGATCCTGCTGCACCCACTCGATGGAAGCATCCTGGCCGTGTTCCCGGGCGTGGACGGCCGCACGCTCCAGGGCGACGGCGGAAACGTCCAGGCCCGTCACGGTCCAGCCGCGGGCAGCGAGCCAAATGGCGTCCGCACCTTCGCCGCACCCCAGATCCAGGGCGTCGCCGGGAGGCAGGTCCGCCACCTCCGCGACGAGTTGCGGGTTCGGATCCCCGCTCCACATCTTGGGGCGGCTGCTGTACTTTTCATCCCATATCCTGGCCGCGGTGCCGGGCGCCGCATGCTCGGCGGCGTCGTGCTCGTGGCTGGGGGTGTGGCTGTTTCCTTGCCTGTGGCTCTGGCTCTGGCTGCGTTTTGTCATGGTTTCCCCTCATCTCGTTAGTCCGACGGGTTTGGCTGGCGGTCTTCCTGCGGGCCGTGGCCGGCACCGGGCGCCACGGCGGGCGCCACGACGGCGGTGACGAACCCGGCCGGCGCGGACCGCCGTCGGGTCTCCCGGCCGAAATTCCGGTGCTCCTCCAGGACCAGCCCGAAGGACCCAACAAAGTCCGCGGCGCTTTTCCTCGCCGGGGGAGTGTTGTCGATGCCAAAGGTCAGCGGCTCGCCGACGAATCTCGCCGCAGCCCGGGCGTACCGCATGTAGGGCGAACGCGAGGCGATGGTTTCCCTGGAGAAGTAGTCAAAGGCCACGACGCTGCCCGGGCCGGTGCCGGCGATCCTGCGCAGTGTTGCCTCGACCGAGTCGCGGTCCAAATACATGGTCACCGCTTCCCACAGGAACAGTGCTGGCCTGCCGGGGTCGAAACCCGACGCCACGAGCTTGTCCATCCAGTCCTCGGTCTCGAAATCGGCGGACACGTAGGTGGCCAGGCGTGCCGACAGGCCCGCTTTCTCGAGCATCGCGAGTTTGTAGGCCTGCGTCCTTGGCAGGTCGATTTCAAAGCAGCGCACACGGTCCTTTGATGACAGCCTGAACGCCCGGGTGTCGAATCCCGCACCGAGGACCACCAGTTGGTCAACTTCGGCCAGATGCCGCTGGAGGGCAGCATCGTAGTAGCTGGTCCGTGCTGTCGACTGATGGCGCATCGGTGCCCGCCCTTGGTACGGATATCGGTAGATCCTGGGAACGAATCCCGTCAGCAGGTGTCCCACGAGCGTGGGGGCCGTCTCCAGCCGGAACCCTTCCTGGGACACATTCGGCATGACCGCCATGAGCCGGGCCGCAGGCTCATCCGCCCTCGTCCCCAGCCGGTGCTGCATGTAGCGCGTGTAGAGGGAGGCGAACAGTGTGGCCGAAACGCCCGCACGCCGGCTGTAGTTAAGCAGTCGGGGGACTGATGCGGCATAGCCGGCCGCCCCTAGGGGCAGCAGCGCCACTTGGATGACTCGAAAGAAGCCAGCGGCGAGAATTCCCGGCATCGTGCCCCGTCTCCTCTCGTCGCCTTGCCCGCCCACCATGCTCCTCCGGGACGCAATGGTGGTCAATACACGCTCTGGGCTTGCCTTAGAACGACATGAAGGCGGAGGGACACGTAGAAATCACCCCCCGGAAACGAATCCGAAACCTGTGTCGTGAATGCTGGGCACAAGACATTGAACACTGGGGAGGCAATGATCATGGACGTTGATGAAGCACGGAAAATCCGCAGCTCCGCTGAATTGAACGTAGGGGACCAGATCGAGGCTTGGCACAACGGGAAGCTCTTCCACCGGGGCGCGGTAACCCAGACCGTCACGGGCGTGGACCTGTTTTGGATCCTGGATGCCCGGACGGGATCCCGCCGGCTCATCGACGCCGAGGCGCTCGTGATCCTGCGGCCCGCCGGACCCGGCTCGGCCGAGGCGCCGTCACGGGCACCCGCCCACACTTCCGCCCGCACGCCCACCGAGACGTCCCACATGCCGCTGTTCCAAGCCCCCAGCCTGGCCGGCTAGGAGCCGAGCCGATGGCCCCGGATACGGGACCCTGCCCCGCCAGATGGTAGACTACTAAAACTTGATGTGCAGTGATGCCCACTTTGATTCGGTTGACCGACTTCGGTCCGTCAACGGGATCCCTGCCGGTTTCCTTCGGGAATCCACACGCAGGCAGTGGGATTTTTTCATGTGAGAGGCACATCCTGCGTCGATGAACGCGTTCCATTTGGTCCCGGCGGCCGCTTGCTGAAGTTTGGCAACAGCCCGGTTGATCACCTGACTTTTCTTCGGCGAACCCTTGAGCCAACCGGCATCGGGGGCCGATATCCGCACGGATACCGCCTGAAAGACTTTGAAACACATGACTACATTTGCTGCCCTCGGCACGCCCAAAGCACTTGCCGACACCCTGACCGCCCAGGGGATCGTGGAGCCCTTCCCGATCCAGGTCAAGACCCTCCCTGACACCCTGTCCGGACGCGACGTCCTGGGCCGCGGCCGCACCGGCTCCGGCAAGACCATCGCATTCGCCATCCCGCTTGTGGCACGCCTCGCCGAGCGGGAAGCCAAGCACTTCCGCAAGCCCGGCCGCCCGATGGGCCTGGTCCTGGCCCCGACCCGCGAGCTGGCCACGCAGATCAACGCGACCATCGAGCCGATGGCCAAGGCCATGGGCCTGACCACCACCGTGATCTACGGCGGCATCTCCCAGGCCCGCCAGGAAAAGGCCCTGCGCGCCGGCGTCGACATCGTCATCGCCTGCCCGGGCCGCCTGGAGGACCTGATCCGCCAGCGCATCCTGACCCTCGAAGCAGTCGAAATCACCGTGCTGGACGAGGCCGACCACATGGCCGACCTTGGCTTCCTCCCGGTGGTCAAGAAGCTCATGGACATGACCCCCACCCAGGGCCAGCGCCTGCTGTTCTCCGCCACCTTGGACAACGGTGTGGACAAGATCGTCCAGCGCTACCTGTCCAACCCGCTGACCCACTCCGTGGACGACCCGCAGGCCGCGGTGACCACCATGGAACACCACGTGCTGGTGGTCAACGACCAGACCGTCAAGAAGCAGCTGATCGTCGAGCTCGCCTCCGGTGCAGGCCGCCGCGTGCTCTTCATGCGCACCAAGCACCACGCCCGGAAGCTGGCCAAGACCCTGACCGACGCCGGCATCCCCGCCGTCGATCTCCACGGCAACCTCTCGCAGAACGCCCGTGACCGCAACCTGGCCGAGTTCTCCTCCGGCGACGTCCGCGTCCTGGTGGCCACCGACGTCGCGGCCCGCGGCGTCCACGTCGACGACGTCGAGCTGGTCATCCACGTGGATCCGCCCACGGAGCACAAGGCGTACCTGCACCGCTCAGGCCGTACTGCCCGCGCCGGTTCCGACGGCACCGTGGTCACGCTGACCCTGCCCGAGCAGCAGTCCGACGTCAAGAAGCTGATGAAGGCTGCCGGCGTCGAGGTCAACTTCGAGCGCGTCACGGCCAACTCCCCGCTGGTTGCTGAACTGGTCGGCGAAATGGCCGACAAGATCGATCCGCGTACCCGCGCCGCGCTGCTGGCCGCCAAGGCCGCGCAGCACGGCGGCGGCACCTCCACCGGTGCCAACGCCGAGCGCAAGCGCGCCCGCCGCACCACCCAGGCAGCACCCACCGCGGGTGGCCGGGGCGGCCGTGGCGGACGTGGACGCGTCGGAGCCGAGGCTCCCCGGACCGATCTGCCGCGCGCCGAGCGCCGCGCCGTCGCCTACGAAGGCAAGGCCGCTGCCCGCAACGCCGCCGACCGTGTCGCCGAGCAGAACCAGGACCGTGCCGATGCCGAGCGCGCCGAGCGCCGGAATGCGCGCGGCCGTGGCCGCGTGACCGCCTACGGGCACCACAACGATGTCCCGGCTGCCGGCGGCCGTGCCGCGGCCGGCCGCGGTTCGGACGGACGCGCCGCCGAGGGACGCAGCGACGCCCGGGGCGCTTCGGCTCCCCGCAGCGGAGCACCCCGCACGGGAGGCGCTCCCCGCACGGGCGCTTCGGCCGGCGGCCAGCGCGGCGGACGTCCGGCAACCGGGCAGCGTGCAGCTGCTGGCGCCAAGTCGGCTGGGAGCAAATCCGGAGGCAGCGCGGCTGTCTGGTCCTCCAACACCGGTGGCACCTCCGGCGGATCCTACGCCGGCGGCGGCAACGGCCGCTCCGGTGAGGGACGTCCGGCCCGCGGCGCCGGCCCGCGCCGCGCGTCGGCTCCGGCCTCGAACGAACGCCGCAGCCGCTAAGGTTCCGGGTTTCCGCCGGCCACAATAGCCGGCGCTACGCAAACGGAAGGCCGCTACGGGGATGCCTATAGCGGCCTTCCGAAAGCGCGGCGGCCGTCCGAAAGCGCGGCGCAAAGCTGAGACTTACCAGCCGCGGGCGCGCCACTCTTCCAGATGCGGGCGTTCCGCACCCAGGGTGGTTGGCTTGCCGTGGCCCGGGTGCACCACGGTGTCATCCGGATACACGTCGAACAACCGCTCGCTGACATCGGTGATCAGCTGGGCAAACCGCGCCGGGTCCTTCTGCGTGTTGCCTACTCCTCCCGGGAACAGCGAATCGCCGGAAAAGATGTGCGCAGGGCCCGCGGGGTCCTGGTACACAAGGGCGATCGAACCCGGTGTGTGGCCGCGCAGATGCACAGCCGTCACGTCGAAGCCGTCGAAGTTGCCGACGTCCCCGTGATCCAGCAGTACATCCACCGGCACCGGAAGCTCCGGGGCATCCTCTGTCCCGGCCGCCGTTTTCACACCCGTGGCTTCCACCAGGGACGGCAGCGCCCGCACGTGGTCCCAGTGCTGGTGGGTGGTGGCAATCAGCGCCAGCTTCGGCGTCGCGGAAGTATCCGCGGCGGCGTCCGTGAGCAGCGCCTGGATGGCGGCCAGATCATCGGCCGCATCGATCAGGAGCTGCGCGCCGGACGCCTTGGCCGTGAGCAGGTACACGTTGTTGTCCATCTCGCTGACCGAAATCCGGCGGATGGTGATGTCGCGTAAAGAGTGAATAAGCGAGTCCATGGGCTTCAGTCTACGGAGGGGCTATTCACGGCCCTGGGACACCCAGTTGGGATCCGCGGAGCGGGAGCCGACGACGGCGTCCGCGGCGGCGTCGAGCGTCTTCAGTTGCGCTGCGGTGAAGACGAGTGCCAGGGCGCCCAGGTTTTCGTCGATCCGGTCCGCCTTGCGCGTGCCGGGGATGGGGACCACGGGGAGCCCCAGTTTCCGGCCCTGCGCGAGCAGCCAGGCCAGTGCCACCTGGGCGGGAGTTGCAGCCCGCCCGGCAACGCTCAGTTCCGCAGCGACCGCCCGCACGGCGTCCACCACACCCTGGTTGGCGACGGCAGCGTCCGCGGCGAAACGCGGGATATTGCGGCGGAAGTCGTTGCTGCCCAGCGTCGAGGCGTCCACGGTGCCGGTGAGGAATCCCCGGCCCAGCGGCGAATAGGGCACAAAACCCACCCCGAGTTCGGCGGCGGTGGGAACCACGTTGCGTTCCACGTCGCGGCTCCAGATGGACCATTCGCTCTGGACCGCGGCGATCGGGTGGACGCTGCTGGCCTCGCGCAGCTCCTCGGCCGTCACCTCTGACAGGCCCAGATGCCGCACCTTGCCGGCCTGCACCAGCCCCGCCATGGCCTCCACGGTTTCCACTATCGGAACGCGGAGGTCACGGCGGTGCATGTAGTACAGGTCGATCGAGTCGGTGCCCAGCCGTTGCAGGCTGCGGTCCACCGCCTGTTTCACGTAGGCGGCGTCGCCGCGGATGTCGGTGTAGCCCGCCGAGGGGGTGCCCACAAGGCCGAACTTGGTGGCCAGCTGGACTTCGCCGCGGCGTTCCTTGAGCAGCCGGGCGATCAGCTCCTCGTTGCTGCCGCCGCCGTAGATGTCCGCTGTGTCGATGAAGCTGACGCCTGCGTCCACCGCGTGATGCAGGGTACGCAGGGCCTCGGCCGGGTCCACCTCGCCGTACACAGGGGTCAGGGCCATGCCGCCGAACCCCAGGGGGCTGACCGTGAGGCCGTCGCCGAGCTGGACTGTTGCTGCCGTCATCTGTTTCTCCATTCGCGCACTGAGTGGTTCCGTCCCTGCCAAGAACCCCGGGGCGCGCGCGGCTATTCCGGCTCACGCTTGTTGACCGGTCGGTTGGCCGGGCCGACGATTCTCCCCACCTTTGACCGTGGCGTGGCCAGTACGACGGCGCGTCGTGGGGACGCGCCGTCGTACTGGCTCATACGTGGGGAGATTGCGCGGGGGACGGTGACTGCTCTGCCTCTTTCGCCGCCCGTTTCTCGGCCGGCAGGAGCTTCAGGCCTGCGGCGCAGCCGACGATCCCGGCGATGAACAGCAGCTTGAGCGGGCTGGCCGGTTCGACGCCGGTGGCCATCGCCCAGCCCACCGTCAGTGCCGCGCCGATCCCCACCCAGACGGCGTAGGCGGTGCCGAGCGGGATGCGCGTTACTGCCATGCCGAGCCCAACCATGCTCAGGGTGAACGTCACCGCGAACACGAGGGTGGACAGCGGGCGGGTGAACCCGTCAGACAGGCCCAGCGCCGTGGCCCAGACCGCCTCCAGCACGGCGGAGGCGAGCAGGATGATCCACGCGAGGGCCGGAGTTGAACGGTTTTCCTGGGGGTAGTTGGCGGCCATCATCACGCCACCAGCTTCAGGCCGACGACACTCGCGGCAATCCCGCCAAGCAGCAGGATGCGGGCCGCCGTCGCGCGCTCAACTTTGGCGATCATCGCGTAGCCGGAGGTCAGGACGACGCCGACCCCCACCCACACGGCGTAGGCCGTTCCGGTGGGGATGGACTGCATGGCGACGGCGAGCCCGCCTGTGCTCGCAATGACGGAGACGAGGAAGACCAAGCCCGGGACCAGCCGGCGCCGGCCGGTGGCCTGCGACGTGCGGTGCAGGGCGGCGGCCCAGACGGCCTCCAGCGCTCCGGAAAGAATGAGAATTAACCACGACATGACGGCTCCTGTGGCCAGTCTTGTCGCGTGCCGGGTACTGAACCGTCGTCCGGAGGCCCGGAAGAAGGGGCCTTGGCCTCCAAGTCTAGCAAAACCGCGTCGCAGCCGGTCGACTTACAGGCCGACGGCGTCGCTCCAGAGCATGAATGTGCGCCCCACAGGGTAGTGCACGCACGGCTCGTCCGGCGAGATAAGGTCTCCGGGCGGTCAAAGGTAGGCAGTCAAGATCGTGGCTCAAAGGTGCGGTGTCGGTCAATAGCGTTTGGCCTGCTCGGTCAGCAGCCAGTCGGTGGTGGCCGAGATGAGGGCCTTGACCCCCGTTTCGGCGGCGCCTGGATCGTGGGCCTCAATGGCGGCTGCCACGTCCTCGAGGATTACCGTGGTGCATCCGCGGTACCCGTCGTCCGTGCAGGGCAGCAGCGTGAGGGTGCCAAGATCGGCCTGTAGCCGGATGAGCTCGCGGGCGAGCCGGGCGGAACGTGCAATGGCCGCGACTTCCAGCAGGAACTCCGAGAGGGCCAGACGCCAGCTCAGGGAGTCATCGTCGGCTGAGGGGATGAACGAGCGCAGCGTGGCGATGTCGGCGGCGTCGGAGCGCCGGGCCGCCACCCCCGCGCAGGCCGCGGCGATCGCCTGGTAGTGCAGCGCGAGGTCCCTGATCTGCAGCCGGCTCAACTCGTGCAGTTGCGCCAGTGCCCGTTCCCGGGAGGGCAGCACGTTGTCGGCGATGAAGCTTCCGCCGCTGCGGCCGCGTGCGGTCCGGATGATTCCCGAGGCACGCAGTTGGGAAAGGGCCTCCCGCGCCGTTACTGCGGACACTCCGAGAGCCGCGGCAAGCTCGGTTTCGTTCGGCAGCCGCTGGCCGCTGGTCAGCAGCCCGGTTTCCACCGCCTGTTCGATCCGGCCGCACACTTCATCGACGAGCCCGCGTGATTTGATCGGAGTGAAGACCGCAGCCAGGCTCCGGGAGGCGCCATTCGGCGACAACAACATCCGGGCCTCCCTTCCCTTCGGCGGTATCCGCCCCCGCCCCGTCCGGGGCGTCCGTGCAGCTTCCGCGGGCGGCGCCGCCGCGCGTCGCCGGGGCTGATGTCATCCTAATGCGGGCTTTGCCGGAGGGTCTATGCATAAAACCTATGAAGTAATAGCATTTGGCCAAGCAGCCCGTGTGGACTGGCTCACATTGCGCTGTGTGGCTCTCTGGTGGACGATCCGGCAACGGAGTAAGGCGCACCCCATGACCGAAACACTGGCCGCCGGCAGCTCGACCGGAACCGAAGAGGTTCCGGCGATTCGCCTGCGTAAGCTCACCAAGGTCTTCGGGGATACGGTCGCGGTAAATGGCGTGGACCTGGACATCCGCCACGGGGAGTTCTTCTCCATGCTTGGCCCGTCCGGCTCCGGCAAGACCACGGTCCTGCGCTTGATCGCCGGCTTCGAGCTGCCCACCTCCGGCAGCATTGAACTCGACGGCAAGGACGTCACGGCGATGGCACCGTTCCAGCGGGACGTCAACACCGTTTTTCAGGACTACGCCCTGTTCCCGCACATGTCGCTCGTGGACAACGTCGCCTATGGGCTGCGGGTGCGCGGCATGCCCGGAAGCCAGCGCCGGCAGCGGGCCAGGGAGGCCCTGGACCGCGTTCAGCTCGGGAAGTTCCTCGGCCGCAAACCCGCCCAGCTCTCCGGCGGCCAGCGGCAGCGGGTTGCCCTGGCCCGGGCGCTCGTGGTCGAGCCGAAGGTCCTCCTGCTGGACGAGCCACTCGGCGCCCTGGACCTCAAGCTCCGGCAACAGATGCAGGTCGAACTCAAGGAATTGCAGCGCTCGCTGGGCATCACCTTCATCTTTGTCACCCACGACCAGGAGGAAGCCCTGACCATGAGCGACAGGATCGGCGTCTTCAACAACGGCAGCATCGAACAGATCGGTACCGCGCACGAAATCTACGAGCGGCCCGGTGGCATCTTTGTGGCCACCTTCGTCGGCACCTCCAACATTTTCGACGCCGCCCAGGCCCAGGCGGTCTATGGCCGGCCAGATCCCTTTTGCATCCGTCCCGAGCGGCTGCGCGTCGCCTGGACCGGGAAACCCGAGCACCGTTCCGGCACCACCTCCCGGCCCGGGACGGTGACGTCGTTCGTCTACGTCGGGCACGCCACCCAGGTGCGGGTGCAGCTCGACGGCGGGCCCGCCGTCGTCGCCCTTGTGCCGGAAAAGCTGCCCGGCAGCGACGCGGAACTGGTAAACGGGCCTGTCACGGTCAGCTGGGACGACGACGCCGTCGTTTGGCTTCCGGCCAGCGGTTCCCACACCGATTCACCGCAGACCGATTCACCACAGATCGAAAGGTAAGGATCATGGCTCCTGGAACAAAGGCCTCCCTCGTGGTCGGGGTGGTCGCGGCGGCAACCCTCGCGCTGTCAGCCTGCGGAACGAGCGGCGGATCGGGTACCTCAGCGTCGGCGCAAGCTACCAAGACTGAGATCGGCACCGGTGAGGGCCAGCTGTCCATCCTCGGGTGGCCCGGGTATGCCGAGGACGGCAGCAACGATCCGGCGGTGGACTGGGTGCATCCGTTCGAACAAGAGACCGGGTGCAAGGTCAGTTTTAAGCCGTTCGGCACCTCGGACGAGGCCGTGACGCTCATGCGCACGGGTCAGTACGACGTCGTCTCGGCCTCCGGGGATGCCTCGCTGCGCCTGATCGCTGGCCAGGATGTGCAGCCGGTCAACATGAGCCTGCTGAAGAACTATCCGGACATCTATCCGTTCCTGAAGGACAAGGCCTGGAACACCGTCAACGGTGTGAACTACGGGATGCCCCACGGCTGGGGCGCCAACCTGCTGATGTACACCACGGACAAGGTCACCCCGGCGCCCACCTCCTGGAGCGCGGTGTTTGACGATGCTGCCCAGAACACCGGCAAGGTCACGGCCTACGATTCGCCGATCTACATCGCCGACGCCGCCGTCTACCTCATGGCGCACAAGCCGGACCTGGGCATCAAGAACCCTTATGCCCTCGACAAGGACCAGCTGGCCGCCGCCGTCGACCTGCTCAAGCAGCAGCGCGCGCACATCGGCGAGTACTGGAGCGACGTCCTCAAGGAAGTCCAGGCCTTCACGTCCGGGAGTACCGTGGTCGGCACCACCTGGCAGGTGGGGGCCAACATCGCCACGGCCGACGGCGCCAAGGTCGCAACCCTTGTCCCTGACGAGGGTGCCACCGGCTGGTCGGACACCTGGATGATCGGGTCCAAGACCAAGAACGTGAACTGCGCCTACAAATGGCTTGACTACATCGCCAGCCCCAAGCCGAATGCCCAGGTGGCCGAGTACTTTGGCGAATCCCCGGCCAACGCGAAAAGCTGCGAGCTGACCACTGACCCTAAGCACTGCGAGACGTACCACTCCGGTGATACGGCCTACGCCGAGAAGATCTGGTACTGGACCACCCCGGTCGCCCAGTGCCTCGATGGCCGCAAGGACGTCAAGTGCACCGACTATTCGGAATGGACCAAATCCTGGACGGAAATCAAGGGCTGATTCCGGACATCGGGCCGCAAGGGATCCGGAAGAAACGGCCGGCCCGAGGGTCGGCAGAAACAAAGGCGAGATGGCACAACAATTGCAGCAGCTTCCGCCCGGCTCACCGCAGAGTGCCGGGGCTGTACCCCGGGCGAAAGCCAATTCCTTCTCGGCGCTGCTGCACCGCTCGCCCAGGCTGCGGCTTGCCGGGCTGCTCACGGCCCCGGCGCTCTGGCTGGTCCTTGACTATGTCGCGGCCCTGGCGGCACTGCTGATCACGGCGTTCTGGACCGTGGACACCTTCACCGGAGAGGTGTCCACGGAGTGGACCACTGAAAACATCGTCACGGTCCTGACGGATCCGGTGTACCAGCGGATCACTCTGCGGACAGTGTGGATTGCCGTGGCGGTCACCGTGATCGACATGATCCTTGCCCTGCCCATCGCGTTCTTCATCGCCAAGGTGGCTCCGGCCCGCTGGGAGAAACTGCTCGTGGTGGCCGTGCTGATGCCGCTGTGGGCAAGCTACCTGGTCAAGGCCTACGCCTGGCGGAATGTCCTTTCCGAGGGTGGCCTGCTGGAGTGGCTGGGGGCGCCGATCGGCCTGTCGTCGCCGGGCTACGGCGAGACCGCCGTCATCGTGACCCTGTCCTACATCTGGCTGCCGTACATGATCCTGCCGATCTACGCGGGCTTTGACCGGGTGCCCGACTCCCTGCTTGAGGCCTCCGGGGATCTTGGCGCGAAGCCGCTGACCACCATGCGCCTTGTCATGCTTCCGCTGCTGGTCCCTTCGATCATCGCGGGCACGATCTTCACGTTCTCCCTGTCCCTGGGTGACTACATCACCGCGCAGATCGTCGGCGGGACCACCCAGATGCTGGGCACCGTGGTTTACGCAAACGTCGGGGCGGCGAACAACCTGCCGTTCGCCGCCGCGGTCTCGCTGGTTCCGATCGCCATCATCATGTTCTATCTCTTCATCGTCCGGCGTACCGGCGCCCTGAACAGCCTGTAGCGAAAGGCGCCTCATGAGACTTTCCCGTAGCGCCAAAGTGGTCCTGGGCGTCATAACCGGGCTGGTGCTGTTGTTCATCTACACGCCGCTGCTGCTGGTGGTGGTGAACTCGTTCAACGCGGACCGGACGTTCGGCTGGCCGCCCAAGGGCTTCACGCTGGAATGGTGGGGCAAGGCTTTCGACTCTCCCGGCGTACGGGATGCCGTCGTGTCCTCCGTGTGGGTGGCATTGGTCTCGACCATCGTCTCGCTGGTGCTGGGAACGCTGCTGGCGATCTCACTGCAGCGCTATGAGTTCTTCGGCCGCGACGTCATCAGCCTCCTGGTGATCTTGCCCATCGCATTGCCCGGCGTTGTCACGGGCATCGCCCTGAACAACATGTTCACCACCATCCTGGGCGTCCCGCTGAGCCTGTGGACAGTGGTGATCGCCCACGCGACCTTCTGCATGGTGACCGTGTTCAACAACGCGATTGCACGGCTCCGCCGCACCAGCGCCGGCCTGGAGGAAGCGTCGTCCGATCTCGGCGCCGGCGTCTTCACCACCTTCGGCTTGGTGACATTCCCGCAATTGCGCTCTGCCCTGCTGGCCGGCGGCCTGCTGGCCTTCGCGCTGAGCTTCGACGAAATCATCGTCACGACGTTCACGATCGGGGCCGGGGAGACCACGCTGCCGATCTGGATCCTGCAGAACCTCTTCCGCCCGAATCAGGCGCCCGTGGTCAATGTCGTGGCCGTCGTGCTGATCGTGGTCTCGATCGTCCCCATCTGGCTCGCCCAGCGCTTGTCGGGGGACTCGGTGGGAGTCAGCGAGGCCAGGGTGAAGGCGGACGGGCGCTAGTCCGAGCCGGCCTCCGCCGCCGGATCGATGGAAACGACCGCCAGGAAGCCACGGCCCAGGATTTCCGGCGTGGCGGTATCAGCGCCGACGACGGCGTCATAACGGTTCAGTTCGACGCGCTCCGGCTCAGCAGCGACGGCGCCCGTCGGCGCTGTGGGGATCGGCGCCGTGGGGACCGGCTCTGTGCCCGTGTCGGCTGCGGGCGCGGGGCGGCCCGCAGTCCCGGGGCTGACGGTCCCTTGGCCCTGCAGGAGGATGCCGAACTGGCCTTCGAACACCGGATGGGCGCGTTTCTTGGACAGCTCGATGATTGACGTGTAGCCCTTGAAGGCGCCGTTGCGGGTGATGACGTTCAGATCCCGGATGTCGCCCGTGGGCAGTGCCCCGGCCGAGGCCGCGTCGCCGGAGAACCGGAATGGCCGGTACTTCTCCAGCGGGTGCTCGGCGCCGTCTACGCTCAGGAGCAACAACTCGCCGTCAATGACCGTCAACACGCGGTCCATTCCGGCGAAAGCGGAGAAGGGGCCGGCCTTGGATACCTCGGCAATGCTGACTCGCCAGTCCCATGCGTTTTCCTGCGCGGCGGTTTGCGCGGACGAGGCCCGCGGATGGCGTGCCACTTCGCGCGTCACCCCGCCGCCGTTGCGCCAGGGGTGGGCTTTGAGCTCGGCATAGCGGATGATCTCCATGGCCCCAGCCTATCGGCCCGGCTCTGGGCCCCGGCCGCCAGCCGGCTCGGCCGGCGCCGCCGCCGATGCCGATGCCGACGGCGACGCTCCTGCCGGCGCCGACGCGAAGTCGGCGGCGGCGGTCCTGTCTTGCTAACGTCAGAGGCAGGAAGCGTGCGGAAGGAGCCTGAATGTTTGTCAAAGTGTGCGGCCTTAGCACCGCGGATGCGGTCCGCGTCGCGGCAGGTGCCGGCGCGGACGCTGTCGGCTTCGTCCTGACCCGCAGCCCCCGGGAGGTCACGCCGGAACAGGTCAGGAACCTCCTCGCCCACGTCCCGAACGGGTTGCCCGCGGTGGGCGTGTTCCGGCACGAACCGGCCGCTGACGCCGTCGCCGTCGCCCGTGAGGCGGGCCTGGTCTGGGTCCAGCTCCACGGCGACCGTTCACCGGCGGACGTCCGGACGGTGCACGACGCCGGGATGAAGCTGATCCGGGCCGTCACCATGGCTGCCCCTGCGGAAGCCTTCGACCATTGGGGTGAGGAACTGCTCCTGATCGACGCCGCTGTCCCCGGCTCCGGGGAAGCCTGGGACTACGGCTCCGTCCGGGCCAAGGCACTGGCCGGACGCAAGTGGCTGCTCGCCGGTGGCCTGGATCCCGCCAACGTGGCCCGGGCAGCGGCGGAGGCCGGGGCGTGGGGCGTCGATGTGTCTTCCGGTGTCGAGTCGGCGCGCGGCATCAAGGACCTTGCCAAAATTGGGGACTTCGTGCGGGCGGCCAAGGAGTCCGGATGAGTCCGGAACCGCCCGCCCACTATCGGAGGGAGCTAGGAGCGTTTGATGATGACGTCATCGATGTATTCGTCGCCCTTTTGCCGGTTGTGCTCGGCCCCGAGCTGAACTTTGCTCAGGCTGCTCCCCAGCATTTTGACGCTCGAGCTGCTGTATCGCTGCACGCCGTCGAACCATACCTGGATTGTTGAGGCGCTGCCGTTGGCGGTCACCCGCATGCTGACATGGTGCCAGGCGCCAAGGGAGATGCTGCTGGAGATCAGCTTCGTGTAGACAAAGGTGCCGCTCGGTGAGGTGACCCGGAGCCACAGCTGCCCGTTGCTGTTGTAGCGGTAGATGTCCGCGACGCGGGTGGAGCCGGAGAAGAAGCGGAAGTACGGGACGTCATTGCCGGAAACGCCGGCCACAGTGATGTTGAACCAGCCGTCTGCGTACGAGGTCTTGGTCCCCGAGGTGAAAGCCGGGGCGGAAAGGTTTGCGAGCGAACCGGAATCCGTGGTCACGTGGAGCTTGGCTGAATGCGTCCCGGTATGCCCCCGCGAACTGGAAATCGTTGCCGTGCCGGTGCCCGACACTTTGGGGATGAGGCCGCAAAAGCCGCCCGCTTCAAAACTCGTGGCGAGCACAATGGTGCCGGGATAGGAGTTTTTCGGCGCGGGGCTGCACGTTGCGGCGGTAGCAGCCTGGGCGGAACCGAAGACAAGGGAACCGGCTACGAGCAATCCGAGCGTCCCAACCATGCTGAGGGTTCTTAGTTTTCTCATTGAAGATACTTTCCGTGATTGGTTCGACTTGTTGTGCCCTTGTGCCGCGGCACCGGGAGGGCGGCTTTCTGTCATGCAAGCTGCGCCAGATGCACCAACTGCACGACCGCCGCGACGCCGACTATGGCCAGCAGGGCTGCGGTGATGATCACCACGGCGCGCGGCAGTGCCTTGTCCGGCTTCAACACGCGCAGCACGTCGCAACTCACGAGTGCCGTCACTGTGGCCAGCCCTGTCAGGAAAATAATCATTTCGCACGCACCAGGGCCCGCTTTGGCCTCTTGAGCTCAAGGCCCAGGAAGGCGAGCGTTACCAACGACAGGACGCAGACGCCTGCCGGCGGTGACCAGAGCCGTGCATAGATCATCGCCGTCGCCACGAGGGTGGACATCGCGAGGCTGAAAGCAATTGCGATGGCGATGCTGAGGGGCAGCGCTCCAGTGGCCTGGGCTGAGCGCGGGGGGTCGAAGCGGAGGAGCAGCACCAGCGCGGTTCCAGGCCCGGCCAGCATCAAGAGGCCGATCACCGCCAGGCGCAGGCCCTCGGGACCGACAAACGAGAGCGGTACGGCGGCTAGGGCGACGGCTGCCGTCGCATAGCTCACGTAGCTGCGTTCAGTTGCCATTGCTAACTCCTTCGATGTGAAAAATCACGCCGCCGGCGTTTTCATAAACCTTCGTCCAGCCAGGACTGGTGGCGCATGTGGCGGTAAAACGTTGAAGATCGCCGATGGGAGTCGAGCCGCGAAGTTCGGCTGCCTCCTTCTGGCTTTCGGTCACGATGAGGTACGCGCCCGCTTTGTGGGCGATCTGGTTGACCGCGTCACAGCTGAGCGGCGCGGCGTTAGGAATGGGCTCGGCAGCAACGAGCGCCCGGTAGTCATAGTCCGCGTAGTGCTGGTATCTCCACGGGGTGTTGCGAACTGCCTCAATGAGGACGGCGCCGGTGGGCGCAGTCGAGTAGAGGCGGTTCACGACGGCGATTTCGTCGTCGTTGAAGCTCTCCATGCCGTCGTTTCCGTAGCGGGAGACGACCGTGGCCGTGGCCAGTACCGCGCCCATCAGCAGCAGCCCAAGGGCTCGGCGCAGGCTCAGCCCGGCAGTGTTTTCTGACATCAGCGGCAGCACCGCCAGGCACACGGCAAACGGGAGGCTGAACAGGTACAGGCGCAGGAGCAGTTCGCCGCCATATGGCTGGAGGGGAATCAGGACCAGCGGCGCAAGCGCTGCGGCCGCGGCCGCCAGCCACGGTGCCTTCCGGCGGTAGCCCACGATGGCACCGGCAACGGCGAGGATCCAGACCAGCGCCACCTCGGCCATGCGCGTGTAGACGACGAACACGTGGGCATCGCTGCCTGAGACCCTGGTGCTCAGCGCACCGAGGCTGTTCGCGCCGATGTCACCGAGCGAGCCGAGCAGCTGGCCGAAGTGCCCCTCCAGGAATGTTGAAGCCGCAAAGAGCAGCCAGCCCATGGGCAGGACCACGGCCAGGACTGGCAAGAAGCGCAGCCGGAGACGGCCGGTCAGCAGCAGTACGGCGAGGATGGGGATCACGGCGAAGGGGCTGAGCTGATGCGAAGCCGTCATGGCCAGCAGGAGCAGCGCGCAGACCACGACGAGCACCGCCGTGTCCGCCCGGAGCGGCTCCACGGCGCCGTACCGCGGGACTGAGCTGTCCAGCTTGCTGACATTCCGGGCCAGCCACCGGGAGAACTTGGTGCGCTCCGTGGGCCAGGCCCAGCCGCCGAAGACGCTGAGCAGGCAGGCAATTAGGGTGAGCAGGAGGACGAACGAATATGCCTGCGGCGACAGATAGTCCTGCCCAATCCAGCTGGCCAGGTAGAAGATCCAGACAGCCGCCCACGCCTGGCGCGGATTTGCCGTCAACCGCCGTGCCAGGGCCAGCAGCGGGGCGAGCAGGAGGATGTTGATTCCCACCGGCGCCCACGTTGCGATGCCGAAAAGGTCCTTGGCGCCCGTTGCGCCGGAGAGCATTCCCAGCAGGCTGAAGAATCCGGGCCAGTTGAAGTACGCGTCCAGGGTCGGATCCAGCTGGCCCGATTGGCTAATGGTGTCGGCAATGCCCATATGCCGGAAACTCGCCTCGAGCCGGGGCAGGCCATGGATGATCGGGTCAGCGCCATCGAGGAGAACCACCGTGACTATGAGCTGCCAGGTCAGAAGTGCCGGAACCAGGCGGCGGAGGCTCAACGAGGCGACAAATCCGGCCAGGCTGAGCGCGAGCGCAACGAAATAGGCGGGCGGGAGGGCGCCAATGAGCCCGGCACCGCCGATCCGAAGGGGATCGACCTGGGTCATGCTCCAGACGCCGAGGGCGAGGGCAGCCGCGGCCGCCGCGGCCAGGGCACCGATGTGCCACGACGGCGTCAGTCCGAGGTTGCGGTGGGTGGGCGGTTTGGCGCCGCCGACATGTGCATGCGCATGCGCCTGCGCCTCGTGCCGGTGGGCGGTGCGCACCGGGAGACTTGTTGCCGTTTCGTGTGTCATCATTTCTCGATTCAGGTCGGCTGGTGGCGCGCCGCTGAAGGAATCTCGCCTGCGGTGGTGGCGGGCTTCACTCGGGTCAGGGTGATCAGTCGCCAAGCGGCAGCCAGCGCAGCCGTCGCTTGGGCAATGGCCCAGAGGACGGAGACGCCGGTGAGGCCAAATTGCTGCGCCACGGCCGCGGCGGGTGCCACGACCAGGATGGCGGCAAGGATGGCGACTGCCGTGGATTCGAAAAGCCGCCCTTGGGCCCGGCACAACCCGTAGTAGACCTGGGTCACGCAACTCAGGAGGAGTGCCGGAACGAGTACAGGAAGAAGGACCCAAGCGGACGCGTACTGCGGCCCGAGGAAGCCCAGAAGCAGTGGCCCGGCCAGCATCAGTATCAGCCCGGCCAGGAGAGTCAACAGGAAGCTGGCCCGCAGCGCGGAGGCGAGGAGGCCCGGCCGTGCCCGCGTCCCCGCGAGGGCCGTTTGCAGGGTAAATCCGGCCGACTGCGGCACGAAGAACACCGCCGAGGCCATCATCCACACCACGTACCAGGCGGCAGTCGGGGCGGGGCCCAACGTAGCTGCAACGATGAGCGGAAGCAGGTAGCCGGGCGCGCGGTCGGCGAGCGTGAGGGCGTGGTTGGGGAGTCCCGGCTTCAGGAGTTTTAGGGCCGGGCGCGGCCGGAGGCCATGCCTCCAGTCCGGGGACACATGGGCCCGGCCAAGCTGGCGCAGGCCTACGAGGACGCTGGCCAGCGCGCCGGCGGCAACGGCGCCCACAATCACCGCCAGGTCACGGAGTCCGACGGCGAGCGCGGCGGCCAGGAAGACGAGCTGCACGAGGCTCTGCGCGAGGCTTCTGACCAGCGTACGGTCGGCCCGTTCCTGGGCTACGCCCACGTGGTCAAGCTGGTAGGCGGTGGCGGCGAGCAGGGCCGTGGCCAGGAATAGGACCGTGACCAGGGGGTCGACCCAGGCTTCGCCCACACCTGTGCCGAGCCAATAAGTGATGGCAACCAGCAGGCCAGCGCCCAGCAGGGAGAACGTGGCGACGGTAAGCAGACTGGTGGCGATGAGGCGCCGGCCGCCATCAGTTTCCGCGGGAAGAAGCGTAAGGGTGGCGGGCCCGACGCCGAGCATCCCCAGCTGCACGGTCAAGAGCGCGGCCGAGACCACCGCGGAGCCAAGACCTATTTGCTCCGGCGGGAGCGCGATGGCCGCGAGGGCCCAGAACAGGAAGCCCGCCACCATGGGGGCGATCCTCGCAGCGGCCAGCCATGCGGCGTTCCCTCCAACCGAGATGGGTTTGTGGGCCGGCCGCAGGAGCTCGCCGGCCATGGCGCGGTAGTTGTAGAGCAGGAAGCCCATCCAATACGGCAGGAAGCGGGGTGCGCGGACCAGGGACAGGCCCACGCCCCGCACAGTGGCCAGCAGGGGTAGGATCACCAGCCAGATGTGGCCCGTGTGCTTGCGGACGGTCCGGGCCATCCCGGCCCCGTCCTGGAGCCACTGGTCGCGGGCGTAATCGAACGTGTCGTCGAACCGGTGCCTGACCACTACGGAGTCGGAGACGCCGAGCCGGTACCCTGCCTGCTCCAGCCTGATCCTGAGCTCCACATCTTCCCCGGAGCGGAACTCGTCGTCGAACCCGACATCGAGCAGCACGTCGCGGCGCATCAGCGTGGCGCTGACGCCGAACCACTTGCGCACCCGGCTGTGGTTGTGGTGCCAGGCCAGCGCGGCCCCCCAGTACCCGGGCCCGTCGGCTTCGCTGGCGAGCCCGAATTGCAGGCCGTCGTAACCGCCGGCCTCGAATTCGGTCAGCAGCCGGGGCAGGCTCTTCGACGGAAGGACGACGTCGGCGTCGATCAGGGCGACTACCTCCCCGGTGGCGCTTCGGGCGCCGAGCATCCTTGCGGCGGGCAGGCCGCGTCCCTCATCGGAGATGACAGTTGCCCCGCAGTCGCGGGCGATTGCGGCCGTGTCATCCGTCGAGCAGCCATCGACCACGATCATCTCGTGTGGCTGTTGGCTGCGGATCGACTCCAGGCACTCGCCCAGCCAGGCTGCGGCATTGCGTGCCGGAACGACAACCGACACCTTCAGATCGCTCACGTGGCCTCGCCTCACTCATCCAGTTTTGAACGAACCAGATTCGCGATGAAGTCAGAGGCCTGGTCCGCTGACCAGGCGGCGGGCAGCCGGAGCAGCCAGCAGGGAACGTCCTCCAGCGCCCGGCGCACCACGGCCGCCTTCTGCCCAAAATGCTCCTCCAGGGGGACCAGGCCGGTGGCGCCGAGGGCCTCGACGAGCCGCCGCGAGACCATGGGTAGTTCCGAATGGAAGTTGCCGACGATCCGGGACGTCATCCACTCCGCACTTCGTGCCTCCAACCGCGCGTCCGCGCCGTCGAAACGTTCAAGGAAGATGGCCAGCTGTGCCGGCGCCGCGGACGAAATCCGCTGCGCCCCGAAGACATGCTCCGGCTGCACCATGCGGTGCTCGGGGGACCAGCGCCGGGTGAAGGCGGCTGTTTTCGGATAGCGGACAATCACCGGATGGACCGCCGTGGCCAGGTGGGCGACGGGCGTCGTCAGCCATCCAGGGGCTAAGGGCTTGCGCGTCCCGCGGAACATGTCCGGGTAGATGGCGCGGTGGTGGGGCTTGATGAACATCGGTTTGGCGTAGCCCATGAGCATTCCGCCTGCGCCCATGAAGGCCCAGTCGTCCGCCATGAACCGCACGTCGCGCATGGCCACCAGCTTCGCCACCGTGCTGGTTTTTCCGACCCCGCCCCAGGCCGGGAGGAGAACCCCGGAGCCGCGGAAGTCCACAACCGCTGCATGGATCATCGCCGTCTCCTCCTGGACGCACAGCCGGTCCAGCAACGGAATCACAGAGGTCAGGAGCTCGCCGGCGCCTTCGATCCGGTACCCGTCCTTCGTCTCGATAATCTGGACGCGGTCAGCCGGAATATAGAGGGACTCCCCGGTGAACCGGTAGGCATCCTCCGCATGCGACTGGCTGGAAATGGGCGATATCGTGGCGCCGATGGTGATCCGCCGTGGCGCGCCGGAGTTCCCCAGGAACGGGGCGAGCATGTCCCTCAGTTGCGGTTCCCCCGGCGTCCCGGCCTCGACATCGATGCCCACGATCCCGTGGACATCGAAGGAGGCTCCGGCAGAGGCGCCAATCGGCTGTTTCACGTCGCGTTCAGGTTGGCTCATGATCCAAGCTTTCTGGGGTCGGGTTCCTGCGGTCAGGTGGTTCCGCGTGCAGGGGCTGCACGGGGCGGTGTACGGGGACGGGCACGTAAATTGCGCGGTTCACTGGACTTCCCTCCAAGGCTCTTCCGTCGACACCGCGGCAGCTTTCAGCGGCGAGGGCGCGGCGGGCAGGCGGCGGCCGCGTACATAGCCGGTCGCGGTGGCCGCGAGAACGGCGAGGATGGTTGCCGCCCGGGCGAGACCGGCGCGGTCCCCGCCGCTGAGCCAGCCGCGGATTCCGGCAAACACTGCACGTGGCAGGACCTGCCGGACATAGCGCCGTTCGGGGCCGAGCGCCCGTTTGTGGCCGACCACCCTGCTGACCTGCGCCTTGGAAATCCCTTCGCCCCAGGAGCGTGCAAGGATGTAGCGCAGGGTGCCGCGTTCGACCGGAACGTGATGGTGCACCAGGGCCGCGGGCTCATAAACCACCCGGGATCCGGGAGCTCCGATCACCGCGCGGATGCACAGTTCGGTCTCTTCGCAGCCCAGCGGGAGGGCGTCCTGGCGTCCAAGGGCTGTGTTGAAACCGCCGACCCGGTCCAGGACCTCGGCGCGGAAGGACATGTTCGCGCCAATGACATTGCGGACCTCGGCGGCGACTTTGGGCATCCCCCGGTACGTGCAGCCGACAATCCAGTCGAGCTCCTTGGCGAAGTGGCCCGGGCGCCCGGCTTCCCAGAGCGGCTCTACCCGGCCGCCAACAGCCAGAACATCGGGATCGTCGTACAGGGCCGCGAGCCGCTCGAGCCAATCCGGCTCGGCTTCGGCGTCGTCATCGAGGAAGGCCACGATCTCCGCCTTGGCGATGCCCGCTCCGGTGTTGCGGGCGCCGGAGAGGCCCTTGGGCCCGGTGTTCTCGACAATTACGGCGTCCGGGACGGTGAAGATGAGGCGCTTGTACAAGTCGACGTTGTAGTCGACGACGACGATCGTCTGCTTGGGTGGGACGGTCTGGGTGCGGACCGAGTCCAAGGCGCCCATCAGCCTGTCCCACCGGTCCTCCGAGTAGGAGCAGATGACCACGGATACTGCCGGGAAGCTGGAGTCTTCGGACATCCTATTCGCCTGCCCGTACGCCCAGAACGCTGCTGGGATCGGTGGGAACGTGCGGGAACATTTCGCTGGGGTACTTGTACTTGACTCGACGCAGGGCTTCGGGACGGGCTCCGGCGGTCGGGGCCTCCCAACTCACGCGCTCGCGGGCAAGGGTGCGCAGGACCCGCCAGCCGTCCCGGAACGTGTGAAGATTCGACTGGCCCGAGATGCGGGACAGTTCATGGCTGGGAACCTCGGCGATGCGGAGTCCGGCCCTTGAGGCCCGCACAATCAGTTCAGTTTCGATCTCGAACCCGTCCGACTCCAGCTCCAGAATGTCAACGCATTCGCGTCGCAGGGCGATGTAGCCGTAGCAAAGGTCTGAGTAGTCGCTGTGGAGAACGGCGTTGGCGAGCCCGGTGAGCATCTTGTTTCCCCCGCTGCGCAGCCACGTGAGATCGTCCGAGCCGCCGCCAGTCACATAGCGGGAGCCTTTGACGAAGTCGTATTCATGCTGGAGCGGAGTCACCAGCCAACCGATCTCCTGGGGGTCCATGCTGCCGTCACCGTCCAGCATGACGATGATGTCGCCGGAGGCCGCGGCAAATCCGGCCCGCACGGCGTTTCCTTTCCCGGGGCGGGGTTCTGCCACCACCACGACGTCCAGGCGCAAGGCCCGGGCCACATCGACTGTGCCGTCCAAGGAACGGCCATCAACAATTACCACCTCATCTACGTAGGAGGGCATGCGCCGCAGCACCCACGGCAGGTTCATTGCCTCGTTCAAGGTGGGGATCACCACACTGACTGAGGGATTTGCCGGCGGGGGCGTCGTTTGGGGGCGCACGTTTGGCTTGAGATTCGGGATGGACACTGGCCTCACCACTCAATAACGTATTCTGCTCGTCTCAACTGCAGCGCTTTTCCGACTCCTCCAACCGGAAAATAGACCCATCGCTGACGCTGAACAGTTGTGGACAACTTAGTGATATACCCCAGGGTTAAAGTCTGCTCACGGCACCTTGCATTAACCTTGGATTAACTTGATGATTCAACTAAAAATGTAGGAATTCTGTTGATGGAGGGTTACCTCCATGCGACACTGGGCGGATGCGGACGCACGTTATAAGGGGGCGCGTACCGGCAAGCCGCCGGCGTCTCCTCACCTTCCGGTTCATGGCGGTTCCCGCCATGGTCCTGGGCCCAGTCCTGGCCCTGGCGGCCTGCGTCGCGGATGGTGCTCCACGGAGCGAGCGGCCGCTCTTCACGTCCATTTCGGCGTCGCCGGCCGGACCGTCAGGCGCCACGGACACTGGCTCCACGGGCACAGGCGTCACGCCGGGGGCGCCGACGGGAGCTCCGGAAAGTGGTGCCGTGACTGGGCCCGCCCCGTCGCCGGGAAGTCCGCCCGCGCCCCAATCCGCACCCGGCCCGGCACAGCTTCCGGTCCCGACCACGGATGTGACAATGACAGGTGACCTGCCCGGCTGGAAGCAGGTCTTTGTCGAGGATTTCTCCGCCGGCGACGTCCCGCTGGGCCGCTTCCCCGGCCCGCTCTACAACGCACGGTGGAGCGCCGGGTACAAGGACGGGACGCCGGATACTGCCGGACAACGCAGCGGTGGAACTTCCGGCTACTACCCGTCCAAGGTGCTTAGTGTCCGCAATGGCTCGCTGGACTGGTACCTGCACTCGGAGAACGGGATCTCGATGGGGGCGGCGCCGACGCCCAAAATCCCCAACGCCAGCTCCAACCCGCCGCGCGCCAACAGTCTCCTCCATGGCCGGTACTCGGTCCGCTACCGGGCTGATGCGCTGCCCGGATTCAAGACGGCATGGCTGCTGTGGCCGGACAGCGGCGTCTGGCCCCGGGACGGCGAAGTGGACTTCCCCGAAGGGGACCTGGCCGCAATCATTTACGGCGCTGTCCACTATGACCGGAACGGCGCGGACGCCTTCGAGAAATTCGATTCGGACCAGTCCGTGACATCGTGGCATATAGCCACGATGGAATGGAGTCCCGGGCGGGTCGAGTTCTTCCTCGACGGGCGTTCTCTGGGTGTCAGCACCAAGGCGCCGACATCGCCCATGCACCTGATCCTGCAGACCGAGTCCTGCCTGACCGGCTGCCCGGCCCCGGCAACCCAAGGCCATGTCTCGCTCGACTGGATCAGCGTCTGGGTGCCGGCTTGAGACTCAGTCCCCGGCGGATTACACGGCAGATTACCGGTGGCCGAATGCTTGTGGCGGATCACTTGCGCCGGAGCGTGAAGGAATCCGAGAAGGTGTAGCCGTCCGCAGGAACGAACCGGGCGGCAAGTTGATCCACGGTGGCCTTGACGTCCAGGGTCCCAAAGGCCGGTTCCCGGTTCTTGCCGGATGTGCTGGCGAAATAGCGCATTTCCGGGTCATCGGATCTGACGTTGTAGAGTCCCACGCCGCCAACGCCAACGGTGGCGAACACGGTCCCCGAGCCCTGGACCATAGTGCCATCGGTATCGGCCAGGCATCCGGAGGTGAAGCTGGCGGGAACGAGTTCCGCGCAGCTTCCGCCCGTGGCCAGCTGATGCGTCCGCTGATAGACGTGGTCGTGGCCGGACAGGACCAAATCCACGTCCTTTTCGATCAGCATGTTGGTGAAGTCCTGCCCCGCCTGGCAGTCATAGTTGCCGACGCTCAGGCACGGGGTATGCATGCCCACCACGGTCCAGGGGATGTTCTGCGATTTGGCCTCGTCGATGGCGTTCGCGGTCCAGCGCCAGCGCTCGCTGCCCCTTGAGTAGTCCAGCGGCTCCCCGCCCCGGAACTCGATGCCGGGGGAGACAAGAATGAAGCGGACAACGGGATTCTGCTCGGGGACATCGACGCGCCACTGGGTGCCGTATTCGCCCTGCAGGCCGGGCAGCTTGTTGGGCAGGCACTGGACAAATTTCTCGATGTCGCCGTCATGGCCGTCACTCTCGTGGTTGCCGGTCACCAGCTGGTAGGGGAATTCGTTGCCGAGGCGGTCAGTGACCATGTCGCAGAACTGCTGTTCGAGCCCGGCTTTGTAGGTGAAGTCACCGAGGGCGAGGTTCAGGTGGGGATCGAGGCCGGCAACGACGTCGAGCACCTTTTTAGCGCCCGCGCCCACGCCGATGTCCCCCTGGGCGGTGAAGTGCACGGGCTCGCCAGCTGGTGGCGCGGCAGGCGACGACGGCGGCGGTGCGGACGACGGCGGTGCGGACGACGGCGTGCCCGGGCTCGGGCGCGGTGCGGGTTCGGGCGGGCCGGGCAGGCAGGCCGAAAGCAGCAGGCCCAGGCTCAGCAAGCAAGCGCCGATGCCCGCCTTGCCACGTTTCCCCAGGGACCCGGCCACGATTCCTCACATCACTTGGTTGATCAGGAGTGCGAATAGTTCTGCGAAATTCGGTGATTGCCCGGCATTTATAGGCCAGAGTAACCCGGCCGCGGAGCGAAGGCCAGAGAACGCGTCGGTCCCGGAAAGCGGAATCCGCCGTCGGAAATCCGGAAGTCCCAAGGCAGCGTGCCCGCTGGCGTGTCGCGAGTCGCGTGTCCCGCATCTAAGGCCGGTCGGACCTAGCCCGGGGCGGGCTTCATCGTTAGCATGCAAAGTGGGGAAACCCCTCCCATCACCCCCGGCGGGACAGACCCCGCCACCGCTCGAAGGAGACCGTTGTGACTCTGCCCGAAGGTTTGACCCCCGGTGTGTGGACGCTGGACATGTCCCACAGCGAAATCGGCTTCAGCGTCCGCCATGCGGGCATCAGCAAGGTCCGCGGCCGGTTCAACGAGGCCTCCGCCGAGGCGCGGGTGCGCGAGTCGCTGGCGGACGCCAGCCTGCACGCCACAGTCAAGACCGCCAGTTTCGATTCGGGGGACGCCAACCGTGATGGCCACGTCCGCGGCCCCGACTTCTTCGATGTCGAGACGTACCCCGACATGACGTTTCGGGCCACCGGGATCCGGGGCGACGGGGAGGACTACGTGCTGACCGGCGAGCTCACTATCCGCGGTGTTACCAAGCCCGTGGAACTCGAAGTCGAGTACACCGGCGTGGCGGTGGACCCCTTCGGCGCCACCCGGGCCGGATTCAGTGCTGAGGCGGACATCAGCCGGAAGGAATTCGGCCTGACCTGGAATGCCGCCCTCGAAGCGGGCGGGCTGCTGGTCAGCGACAAGGTTAAGATCAACGTTGAGGCCGCCATGGTCAAGCAGGCCGAGACGTAAGCGCCGAAGAGGCCGGGCGCAACCAGGAGCCGGGACATGGAAGCCGGTTGCCAGGTGCCGGACACGGGCCGGGCGCGAAAGTCAGGGATTTTTCCGGGTGAACCACTAATCCGAATGTCACTCCTACGGGCGAGAATGAATCCATGAAGACACTCCTGAACATCATCTGGCTGTTCTTTGGCGGCTTGTGGCTGGCCCTTGGATATTTCCTGGCGGGCGTCGTCTGCTGCGTGCTGGTGGTCACCATTCCGTGGGGGGTCGCCTCGTTCCGCATCGCGTCCTATGCCCTGTGGCCCTTCGGCCGCATGGTGGTGGACAAGCCGGGCGGAAACGGCGTGTTTGCCCTGCTGGGAAACGTCATCTGGCTGTTGGTGGCAGGCATCTGGATCGCGATCGCGCACGTCGTCACGGCCTTCGCCATGGCCATCACGATTGTCGGCATCCCGCTGGCGATCGCGAACCTCAAGCTCATCCCTGTCTCGCTGATGCCGCTCGGCAAACAGATCGTTCCGAGCAATTCGCGCTATGTGGTCGCCTACAGCCCCAGCCGACGCTAGGGCGGCAGCGCAGCCAGGGGGCCGAGGGGCACTTCCCCTGTCAGTCCAAGCAATCCGAGGGAGAAGACCATGAGCGAACCGGCGTCCGGGGACACGGACCTCATGCTTGTCATTGTCCGCGAGTTCAGGGCCCCGATCCGGGGCGTGTGGTCCGCGTTGACGGACCCGGACCAGGCTCCGCAGTGGTGGGGTCCGCGCGGCTTCCATGTCCCGCGTGAGAGCGTCGACGCGGACCTCGAAGTCGGCGGCCTGTACCGCGCCTGCATGATCCAGGACAGTACCGGGCAGCAATTCTGGTGGAGCGGGGTGCATACGGATGTTGAGCCGCCGCACCTGTTCGTGTTCACCCATGCCTGGGACAGGCCGGACGGCACCCGCGGCTTCGAGACCGAGGTGACCATCCGGTTGGAGGAGATCGACGGCGGCACGCAGATGACATTTACCCAGGGTCCGTTTGACTCCGCGGCCAGCCGCGACCGCCACGGCGAAGGGTGGCGCGAGTCATTCGACCGGCTGGCGAATCACCTCAGCGTTGCCGCCTGAGCCTCACCGGCTGCGGCTGGGCTGCCGGGTGCCTGCCGGTGGCCGGCCGGTGACACCGTCAGGCGAGCTCGCCCTGCAGGTTACGTCGGGCTGGCTCCAGCCACAGACCGCGGGCGCGGTCAGTATGGAAGAGCGGATCAAGCTGCAGCAACCGGCGGACGACGGCGGCGCGGCCGGCGGCGAAGTCGGCGTCGCCGATATGCGCGAAGTCTTCCCGGACGGCGGCGAGGTAGCGGGCGTAGGCCTCCGGTTCCCCGCCGAGGACGGAGAGATCGGCGTCGCTGAGCAAGGCGCCGCCGTCGTCCCCGGGCTCCGGACGGTGGTCTGCCGTCATCAGCACCAGGCGCACCACTTCGTCCACCTCGGCGGCCGGGAGACCGGCATGCCGGAGCCGGTCTTCGGCCAGCCGCGCCGATTCTTCCTCGTCCTGTCCCGCCACGCCGCGGTAGACGGCGTCGTGGAACCAGGCGGCCAGCACCACGGTCCGGGGCGGATCGGCCGGATCGCACAGCAGGTCCAAGGCCTCCAGCACCGCCAGCAGATGGGTGCGGCCGTGGTACTTCCGGTGCTCCTCGCCCCAGCGGTCCAGCAGGTCCAGGAAGAGGGCGTCGTGGCCCGGCAGCGCCTGATTCCAGCGGTTCAGGAGCGGGACCCGGAGGGCCTTGCCGCGCCGGCGGGCCGGGATCCGCAGCCCGCTGTCGATCAGTTTGCGGACCAGGACCCGGCCCTCCACTGGAATGGCACCGGCTGAGACCAGGGCCTTGTACCGGTCCTCGGCGACGTCGTAGTGGTCGCCGTCGAACGCGCGCCCGGAGATGCCGGCGGCCGCGGCGAACGTGTGCAGCTCCTCGAGCGAGGTGTCCGAAACGAGGTGGGAAAAGTGGGTTCCGTGGGCAGGCCAGAGGGGCGGATCGACGTAGACGGCCATGGTGGCATTCTAGCCCCGTCCGCGGGCACGAACTCGGCGCCGGCGCGGGCGGGGACGTGCCCCGGCCGGCGTCGGACGGGCGACGGCCTGGGTCACACTGCGACGGCGGGGGTCGCACCGCGACGGACTGGTTTACGCCGCGACGGCCTGGGTCACACCGCGACGGCGGGGCGAATGTTCTGGTTGCCGCGGAAAACGTTCCCGGGGTCAAACTCGCGTTTTACTTCTGCCAGCCGGTTGTAGTTTTCGTCGCCGTAGGCCGCGCGGATCCGGGCTTGTCCTTCGTCGCCGATGAAGTTCAGCCAGACGCCTCCGGTGGCGTAGGGGGATATGTCCCGCCGGAAGCGTTTGACCCATGCCTTCGCTTCCTGCCCGCCCTGCGGGGTGTCGCCAAGGCCGAACGGGTGGCTCACCCAGCTGGCACTCCGGTTCAGGAGCGGCGTCGCCGATGCTGCAGGCCCGCTCACCGCGCCGCCCCAATGGGCTATCAGTTGCTGGGAACTTGGCCCGGGGAGGTTCCGCGCCGATTCGATGATGACATCCAAGGCGTCGTCGGAGAGTTCGTCGTGATAGTCAGCGCTCCAGTAGTTGTACTTGCCCGGCGGGTCGTCGAGGGAGCACTGGAAATCTGCGTAGCCAGTATCCTCCACCAGGTCCACAACAGGGCCAAGCTCCCGGTAGGCCTTGGCATGTTCTTTGCCTTCCTCGGCGTCCCCGGCGAAGACATACACGACATACACCGCCATCTTGCCCACCATGTTCGGGGGCACGAAGGGTTCCGCCGGCGCAATCCCGTAGATGAGGGTGGCGGACTCTTCGTTGGGGGCCGCGACGGCCAGGTCCCGGTACCCGCGGCTGAGTTCCGGCGCCGCGTCCCCCGGCCACATCAGCACTCCGGCATGTACTTTTGGCCCGAGCTGGTGCAGGCCGAAGGTGAACGACGTGGCGACGCCGAAGTTCCCACCGCCTCCGTGCAAGGCCCAGAACAGCTCGGGATTCTCCCGGGCGCTGGCCGTCACCTGCTCACCGGCGGCCGTGACCAGATCCACGGAGACGAGGTCGTCGCACGCGAAGCCGAAGGCACGCTCGAGCCAGCCTGACCCGCCCCCAAGCGTGAAACCGGCGAGACCTGTCGTGGAGACCCGCCCGCCGGTGAGTGCTAGGCCGTATTCCTGAGTGGCGCGGTCAAACTCGCCGCAGGTGAGCCCTGCACCCACCGTGGCAGTGCGGGCCTCCGGGTCCACCCGGGCGGATTTCATCGGACGAACATCGATCACAAGGCCGCCGTCGTTCATCGACACGCCGGCCACGGAATGGCCGCCGGCGCGGACGGCGACATCGAGGCCGTGCGTCCGCGCATACGCCAACGCGTCGGCCACCCCTTCCGCGTCGGCACATGGGGCAATGACGGCCGGATGGCGGTCGATCATGGCGTTGAAGAGTCGTCGTGTTTCGTCGTATTCCGGGTGACCCGGCCTGACCCACCTCATGGCAGTGCTCCCTCGGTGACCGCGGCTCCGCCCCACTTTCCGAGCTTACGACCGTGCGCCAGCTGTGGCTACCGCCAGTTGTTTGGCCAGCCGCACCTCGTTGATGACCATGGCATCTCGGACGCTTAGATGCGCGCGGACCGGGCGTCCTGGAGGGGTGTTCTGGCGGTTGGCCGCGGGCGGGTCAGCCTGCTGGCGGGTTCGAAACGGCGGCGCGGAGCCGGTCAGTCGCGGGCGGGTCAGTCGCGGGCGGCGCGGACCGGGTCAGTCGCGGGCGGCGCGGACCGGGTGCTGGCTGACAATCGAGACGCGGTTGAACGCGTTCATCGTGATCGCCAGCCAACTGACGGCGGAAAACTCTTCGGCCGTCAGGTGCCGTCGGGCCTGTGCGCCTTCGTGGTCGCGGGTTTGGGCGTCAGAGATGGTGGTGATGGCCTCGGCCAGCGTCAGGGCTGCGCGTTCCTTTTCGGAGAAAAGAGTGGTGTCGCGCCATGCGGAGAGCACGGCCAGGCGCTGGGCCGACTCGCCGTTCTTGATGGCATCGCCCACGTGCATGTCAAGGCAGTAGGCGCAGCCGTTGATCTGCGAAATGCGGACATTGAGCAACTCGATCAGCGTCCCGTCCAGCCCGGCTTCCCCGGCGGCTTCCTTGACTTTCAAGCCCAGCCCGTTGAGTGCGCGCCAGGCAGCAGGGTGCGCTTTGTCGAGGAATACACTCCGCTGATCGGGATTCTGCGGTGCCGCCGTCTCATTCATGGATTCCACAATACCGATGAGCTTGGGTACGGCCGGGAGCGGCGTGTGACAATCCTGTCAAACATGTGACAAGCTTTGGGGGTGGGGGTGTTTGGTTCGGTGGCCGGCTCCTTGGGGGACCCAGCCACCGGACCGCCCGTTCCGACCTGGCCTTGTCACGGCGGCCAGGCTGCGCCCCGCTGAGCCGTGCCAGGCCGAGCCGAGCCTCGCTGAACTCCGCCGGGCTGAGCCTCGCCCCTCTGAACTCCGCCAGATCTAACTGGGGACATGTCCAGCTGTGCGTGCCAGCAGAGGGCATGTCCCGTGGCCACATCCAGCAGCGTGGGACATGTCCAGTCGTCGGGCCTAAGAGTGGGCATATGGGGAGTATGCCCACCGGTGCGTGCCAACGGAGGGCATGTCCGGCGGTCGCTTCTGGCGGCGGGGGGCATGTCCTGCTGTGTGTGCCAGCAGAGGGCATGTCCAGTGGTCGCGCCCAGGTCGAGGGGACACGCCCATCGTTCGCGACCAGGTCGAGGGGACATGCCCATCGTTCGAGACCAGGTCGAGGGGACATGCCCAGCCCTGGACCCGGGCTGTGGACATATTGGGACTATGTCCAGTCCTTGGGCCGACAGGAGGGCATGTCCCTTCCGGGCCGGGGCCTTCCGGGCCGGAGCGGGCCGAGGAGGGATGCCCGCGGACCGCCCCGGCCCGCGGGCATTCGGCCCCTAGACAGGCGTTTCGCTCTCGGCAAACATGGAGCCAGCGTCCCTCATGGCAAAGTTGAGCGATGTAGACTCAACTTTGACACAGGACCATTCCGGAAGGAGCCCTCTTTGGACGCCAAATTCACCACCAAGAGCCAGGAGGCTCTCGCTGCCGCCGCCATGAACGCCTCGACCGCGGGTAATCCGCAGCTCGAGCCCGCCCACCTGCTCAAAGCGCTCATGGACCAGCGGGAGGGCGTCGCCGTCGCACTGCTCCGGGCCACCGGCGCAGATCCGGACGCCGTCAGCGTCCAGGCGAGCACCGCCATCAAGGCGCTTCCGTCGTCGTCCGGGAGCAGCGTGCAGCAGGCGCAGTTGTCCCGGGCCGGGCTGCAGACGATCAAGAATGCCCAGAACGAGGCCGAGCGCCTCGGGGACACTTTCGTCTCCACCGAACATTTGCTGCTGGGCCTTGCTGCCGGGAGCGACGGCGTCGGGAAGCTCCTGCGCGAGGCCGGCGCCTCCCATGAGGCGCTGCTGGCCGCCCTGCCGGGCGTCCGTGGCGACCGCAAAGTGGACAACGCGGACCCGGAGAACGCGTTCCAGGCGCTGGAGAAGTACGGCACGGACCTCACGGCGGTGGCCCGCTCGGGCAAGCTGGACCCGGTGATTGGCCGCGATGCCGAGATCCGGCGCATCATCCAGGTCCTGAGCCGCCGCACCAAGAACAACCCCGTTATTATCGGCGAGCCCGGCGTCGGCAAGACCGCCGTCGTCGAGGGCCTCGCCCAGCGGATCGTGGAAGGCGACGTGCCCGAAAGCCTGCGCGGCAAGACCCTGATCGCGCTGGACCTCGCCTCGATGGTGGCCGGGGCGAAGTACCGCGGCGAATTCGAGGAGCGGCTCAAGGCTGTCCTGGAGGAAATCAAGGGCTCCGAGGGGCAGATCGTCACGTTCATCGACGAACTCCACACGGTGGTGGGCGCCGGAGCCACGGGGGACAGCTCCATGGACGCCGGCAACATGCTCAAACCCATGCTGGCCCGCGGCGAGCTGCGGCTGATCGGGGCGACCACGCTGGACGAGTACCGCGAGAACATCGAAAAGGACCCCGCCCTGGAGCGCCGGTTCCAGCAGGTCTACGTGGGCGAGCCCAGCGTTGAGGACACCATCGGCATTCTGCGTGGCCTCAAGGAACGCTACGAGGCCCACCACAAGGTGTCCATCTCCGACTCCGCCCTCGTGGCGGCCGCGACCCTCTCCAACCGGTACATCTCCGGCCGGCAGCTGCCGGATAAGGCCATCGACCTCGTGGACGAGGCCGCGTCCCGGCTGCGCATGGAAATCGATTCCGCCCCGGAGGAGATCGACCAGCTGCGCCGACAGGTGGACCGCCTGACCATGGAGGAACTGGCCCTTGCCGGCGAGACCGACCCCGCCTCGGTGGAACGCCTTGCGGCCCTGCGCGCGGACATGGCGGACAAGAAGGAGGAGCTCGCGGGCCTGAACGCCCGCTGGGAGGCCGAGAAAGCGGGCCTGAACCGGGTGGGCGACCTGCGGGCCAAGCTCGACGAGTTCCGCTCCGCCGCCGACAAAGCCCAGCGCGAGGGGGACCTGGAGACGGCGTCCAGAATCCTCTACGGCGAGATCCCGTCCCTGGAGCGGGAACTGAACGCCGCCGCCGAGGCCGAGGCGGCCGTGCCCGATAAATCGAGGCAGATGGTGGCCGATGAGGTCACCGCCGATGACATCGCGGAGGTTATTTCGGCCTGGACCGGCATCCCCGCGGGGCGCATGCTGCAGGGCGAGAGCCAGAAGCTGCTGAACATGGAGCACGTCCTGGGTGAGCGGCTGATCGGCCAGCAGAAGGCCGTCGCCGCGGTCTCCGACGCCGTACGCCGCGCCCGCGCCGGGATCAGCGACCCCAACCGGCCCACCGGCTCGTTCCTGTTCCTCGGCCCCACCGGCGTCGGCAAGACCGAGCTCGCCAAGTCCCTCGCGGACTTCCTCTTCGACGACGAGCGCGCAATGGTGCGGATCGACATGTCCGAATATTCGGAGAAGCACTCCGTGGCCCGGCTCGTCGGGGCGCCCCCCGGGTACGTCGGCTACGAGGAGGGCGGCCAGCTCACCGAGGCCGTGCGGCGGCGCCCGTACTCGGTCCTGCTGCTGGATGAGGTGGAAAAGGCGCACCCGGAGGTCTTCGACATCCTCCTTCAGGTGCTCGACGATGGACGGCTCACCGACGGTCAGGGCCGCACCGTCGACTTCCGCAACGTGATCCTGGTGCTCACCTCGAACCTGGGCAGCCAGTTCCTGGTGGACCCCGGCCTCGACGCCGCGGCCAAGAAGAACGCCGTCATGRCCATGGTGAACGCCTCCTTCAAACCGGAATTCCTGAACCGGCTCGATGAGGTGGTGCTGTTCGATCCCCTGACCGTGGAGGAACTGTCCCAGATCGTGGAACTGCAGGTCAAGGAGCTCGGCGAGCGGCTCAAGGGCCGCCGGCTGAACCTCGAAGTGACCGAGGGCGCCCGCGCCTGGCTGGCCGTGTCCGGCTTCGATCCCGCGTACGGCGCCCGGCCGCTGCGCCGCTTGGTGCAGCGCGAGATCGGCGACCGGCTGGCAAAGGCCATCCTGGCCGGCGAAATCACCGACGGCGACACCGTCCTGGTGGACACCGCGCCGGACCTGATGGAACTCACCATGGGCGGGCTGGAGGGCAGCGGTCTGCCCGACGGCGGCGCGGCCACCGGCACCGGGCTCTCGGTCCGGCGCAAGGAATAGGCGCCGGCGGCTAGAGCGCGCTAAGTGCCGCCGGCAGCCGGGCCCGTCCCGGCTGCCGGCGGGCTAACTGGTCTAAAGCCGTGCGCCATGCCGGCGGGCTACGGCCATGCGCTAATCCAGTGCAGTAAAGCCGGGCAAGGTTAGGGCAGCAGGGACTCCATGATGACGTTTCCGGTGTCCGTCACGGCGTAGCAGTCGACCCGGCGGTCGCCCTTGTCCCAGCTGCGCGAGCTCGGGTAGGCCAGCTTGTAGCTCAGGTCGTAATCTCCCGCCTTGTCCGTCAGCGGTGCTTCCTTGCAGGCATTGCGCGCTTTCTGCTTGAGCTGTTCCCGGCCGGGGTAGGACTCATCTGCCCCGTACTTCTCCACGGCGACCAGCTGCGCCGAGTGACCTGTGGCGCAGTCCACGACGGTGGACTGTTGCGCATCCGGATCGAAGTCCTTGAAGCAATCCCGCAACTGGAAATCCATGGGGCTGACGCCTTCCAGCGGCAAGGCACCGCGGCTGGCCGGGGCCGGGGCCGGGGCCGGGGCCGACGCCGACGAAGCTGCCGGGGCCGGGCTGCCGCTTTCCGGGGAGGGCTGGCCGTTGCCTGCAAATGCGGCCACCGCCCACCAGACCAAAAGCCCAAGCGCGACGAGTACGGCCGCGGCCACGCCGAGCCGCATGGGCCCTTGCAGGCGGATCCGGCGCGCCAGGGGACGCGCTCGCCGGGAGAGCACGCTCACGATGCCGGCGTAGGTGAGGCCCGTGGGCTTCGCCGCAGCAGGTGCCGCCGAGCGATTCGTGGCCCGTGCGGGGTCGGCGGTAATGACGGGCAGGGTGGACGTCGGCGGCCTCGAAGGCGGCGGCGGGATGGACCCGGCGTCGTATCTTGGATTCTCTTCAGTCACTGAGAAATTCACCACTTCCGTGCGTCTTTGCCGGAGCTGGAAGTCCGGCGTCGCGGCCCTTTTCTGGGCGCACATCACGAAACTCTATCGAAGATGCGCGGCACGGCGCATGTGCCGGTGGGCGCGGCCGCCGTTCCGGGACGCGCCACACTGTCCACAAGGCGCACGCCGGCGAGCAGTTGACGCCGAAAGCATGTAATCTAGGTGTACGACAAATTGACCAAACATTCCGGGGCCTCACCGATCGCCAAAGGTGACCACCTCCGGTCCAAGTACAAAAGGGGGTCACGCCATGGGGCGCGGCCGTCAAAAGGCAAAAGCTACCAAGCAGGCTCGGGACATCAAGTACTACTCCCCGAACACTGACTATTCGGCCCTTCAGCGCGAGCTCACGGGCCCGGGAAGTCGTGCCACGAGCCACTTCGCGGATGACCCGGTCGAACCGGATTATTCAGCGTATGTGGATAAGTACGCGGACGATGTGGAAGACGACGACGACGAGGTAGATTCCCGTCGCATAGGTTAGTCGACGCTTCCTTCCGGCAGTTCTCCCCGGGGGGATCCTTCCGGCACTGCTGTGCCAGCCAAAGATTTTCAGGCCGCCGGCCACACCTGTTTTGGGTGTGGCCGGCGGCCTCTCTTGTGCCCGTACCGTCTGCCCGCGTCGTTTCGCCATGGTTTCGCCGGCGCAGTTGTCTCCGACGGGGCCGCGGGCTAGGTTGTTGGTGCCGGATTTTCCCGGACGCGACCCCGATGCCCGGAAGGACTGCCATGACCATGCGCACAGAATTCGCTGAGGGCGAGCTCTGCTGGACGGACCTCCAGACCAGCGATGTGGAGGCGGCGAAGGCCTTCTACGCGGAGGTTTTCGGCTGGCGGTACGAGGATCTGCCCACCCCGGACGGACGCAGCTACGCGAAAGCCTTCCTCGGCGACGCTTTGGTTACCGTGCTCGCGCCGCAGACCCCCGAGCAGGAAGCCGCCGGCAGACCGGGCCGGTGGAACGTATATTTCGCGGTCGAGGACGCCCGGGACCTGGCCGGGGAACTGGCCCATTCCCCCGGGCAGCTTGAATTCGGCCCCGAGGCGATCGGTGGCACCGGCGTCATGGTCTTCTTCGCCCCGCCCGGCGGCGGCACCACTGGGGCCTGGCAGGCGGGCAGCCACTTCGGGGCCGGCCGGAGCCATGAGGCGGGCACCTTGGCCTGGGCCGAGCTCCTCACACCCGAGCCGCAGGCCGCCGTCGGCTTCTTCCAGCAGCTTTTCGGGCACGAGGTGACCGAATACCCCCAGGACGACGGCGGCACCTACACCACGCTCATGGTGGGCGGCGCCGAAGTGGCCGGCATCGCCCGGGTTCCCGGCGATGCGCAGGAGACCCTCGAGCCGGGGTGGCAGGTCTATTTCGGCGTCTCCGACGTCGCGGCGGCGGTGCAGGCCGCTGTGTCCGCGGGCGGCGTCGTGCTGATCGAACCGGACGAGGTCGAGGAAGCCGGCACCATCGCCACACTCAAGGACCCGCAGGGCGGCGTCTTCAGCCTGCTGGAGGTCTAAACAGATCGATTGCTCCAAAACAGCCCTTTTGGCGCTGCTAGGGGGCCGTTTTGGAGCACTCGATGAGGTTTAGGTCCTCAGTCCTTTTCGTGACAGAGGTCCAGCAGCGGAATCAGGGCTTCCGGGTCGCCGGCCCGCGCGGCGGCCAGAATTTTCCTGTGCGAATCCGCAACGCGGGCCAGCTTGGCATCATCCAGCGGATAGGACCGGCTGATCAGGCGCTGGACGGGGTTGTCCCAGACGGATTCGAGAGTGGTCAGAAGGAATCTATTCGGGCACGGTGCGGCCAGGCTCAAATGAAAGCCCCGGGTTGCGATGAACAGCGCCTCCGCGTCGGCGCTGGCGGATCCCTCGGCGATCAGCAGCTCCAGCCGGGCCAGATCCAGTGGCGTGTACTTGGCGCCGCACTGCCGGATGGCCATGATCTCCAGTGCCTTGCGGACTTCATAGACCTCGGCAACGTTTGACGGCGTGAGCGTCGTCGCGAAGTATCCGGCTCCGGGTACCAGCGTCGCCAGGCCTTCGTGCACCAGCCGGTTCAGCGCGTCGCGGATCGGGGTGCGGGAAACCCCGTATTCGTCCGCCAGCTGCTCCTGGACCAGTGGAGCGCCCGGCTCAACCACGCCGTTGACGATCTCATCGCTGATCCGGTCGTAGACCTGCTCGCTCAACGGCCGCATCTTCTTGGCAACTTGCGCAGCCATTCGCCTCATCCCCTTCTGATCCCACGAATTCATCAAGTCTACGTGCTTTACATCACAGTATTCACTGTATACAGTGAATCCAATCCTTCCCAGCCTAGCTGAAAGTCAGCCCATGCCCCTGCACATTCCCCGAATCCCCGGTGTCGATTTCCTTGCCACAGGCAGGCAGCTCGGCTATCTGGAGATCGAACATTCAGACAACGCCCACGACGCCGCCGTCATCCCGTCCCCCATCGCCGTCCTGAGCGGCGGGGCCGGGCCAACGGTCCTTCTGATCGCCGGCACCCACGGCGACGAGTACGAGGGGCAGATCCTGCTGCAGGAGCTCATTCGGTGCATGGACCCGGCGGAAGTCAGCGGTCGCCTGATTGTCCTGCCCGCGTTGAATATCGCCGCCGTCCGGGAAGGACGCCGCGTTGCCAGCGTGGACGGGGTGAACCTCAACAGGTCCCTTCCGGGCAACGCCGCCGGGGGTCCGGCACAGCAGATAGCTTCCATCGTGGCCGAGGACCTCATCCCGCTGGCGGATTTCGTCATGGACATCCATTCCGGCGGAATCGCCTCGGAATACGTGCCCTCGGCCTTCGTCTACCACGGACCCACGCCGGAACTTTGGGCACAAAAGACCGCAGCCGTGGCTGCCTTCAACGTGCCGTATTCCGTCGTGGTGCAGCCCATGCTCAAATCCGGTTCCATCAGCGGCGCCGCCGACCGGGCCGGCGTCCCCATGATCTCCACCGAACTGGGCGGCAGGGGGACGGTTTCGCTGCAGATCCTGGAGCGCGCACGGACGGGACTCCGGTCGCTCCTGGGCCACTGGGGACTTCTCCCGGGCGATCCGCCCGCGGAACGATCCCCGGAACGGCCACCGGCCCAATCCCCGCTCCAATCCACGGTCCAGTGGGTGGAGCTCACGCCGCAGTCCCCGGTGAACTCCACTATGGCCGGGCTCTTCGAACCCACCGTTGAACTGGGGCAACGAGTCGCGGCGGGGGACCGCGTGGCCAGGGTTCATTCAGTGGAGGAACTCGACCGCCCGGCCAAGGAATTCTTCGCACCCATAGACGGGGTGGTTGCCATCGTTCGGCATCCGGCCCCCGTCAACGTCGGCACCACGCTGGTCAACATCGCCGTTGACCACGGAACCACCCACCCGGAAGGCAACTATGTCACATCGTAATTTCATGACCACCGGCACTTTGCTGCTCGCAGCCCTTGTCGGGCTGAGCGGCTGCACCAACGCGTCCCTCGACGCCGGAAGCGCCGCCGCGCAGCCCTTGCCCGGGCAGGGCGGTGCCATAGCCGCCGCGCCGCTCAACCAGGCAGCCGCGGATCTGCTGCCCGCGGAGGTCAGGTCCAAGGGAACGCTCTTGGTGGGGACGGACCCCACGTTCCCGCCCTACGAGTTCTACGCTGAGGACAACAAGACAGTGACGGGATGGGACGCCGACTTCGCCAAGGCACTTGGGGAGACCCTTGGGCTGGAAGCCCGGATGGTCCCGGCCACCTTTGACACCATCCTCCCCGGGGTCGGATCGCATAAATATGACGTCGGGATCTCCGGATTCAATGTCACCGCAGAACGGAAAAAGAACGCCGACTTCGCCACCTACATGAACAGCGGCTCGGGCCTGGCCGTCAAGCAGGGCAACCCGAAGAATCTCGCCCTTGATGCCATGACGCTGTGCGGCACCAGGATCGGCGGCGAGAAGGGAACCTCCCAGGGCATCGAAACACTGCCGGCGTTCTCGAAGCAGTGCACGGATGCGGGCCAGTCCGCGATCGACATCCAGCTCTTCCCCTCCCAGCACGAGGCCAACCTGGCCCTCACCTCCGGCCGCGTGGACGGCGTCCTGTCCGGCGATATCGGCATGGCCTACGCCAGCAAACTCTCCGGAGGCTCCTTCGAGCTCGCCCCCGGCGCCGGCTGGGATCCCACGGCTGTGGGCATCGCCTTGCCGAAGGACTCGCCGCTGACCAAGGCCGTCGTGGCCGCTGTCGAGCCGCTCGTGGCCAGCGACACGTACACGTCAATCAACGCCAAGTACGGCATCCCCGATTCCGTGAAGGTCAGCGCGGACCAGGTCGGCGCGGGTGCCTCCCGATGAGCGGCACCATGAGCCTTTCAAAGACCACCAGCACCAGGGGAGAGTACACCGTGGTGACGGCCCGGCACCCGTGGCGCTGGGTCGCTGCAGCGGCGGTCACCGCCGTCGTCGTTCTGTTCCTTATCTCGGCTGTGACGAACCCGCGCTTTGGCTGGGACAAGGTGGCCCTGTACTTCCGGGACACCACAATCGTCAACGGCATTGGCATCACGCTGATGCTGACCGTCGTCTGCATGGCGGGCGGCGTCGCCCTGGGCGTCGTTCTGGCCGTGATGCAGCTCTCCGCCAACCCGGTGGTCAAGGGCTCGGCCGGTATGTACGTGACGGTTTTCCGCGGCACCCCGGTGCTGGTCCAGCTGCTGTTCTGGTTCAATCTCTCAGCTCTGTACCCGGAAATCACGTTCGGCATCCCGGGCGTCAGCTTGGATGCCAACCAGCTCATCACACCCCTGGCCGCGGCAATCCTGGGCCTGGGGCTCAACGAAGCGGCCTACATGTCGGAAATTGTCCGGGCCGGCATCCAGTCCATCGACCAGGGGCAAGGCGAGGCGGCGGGGGCGCTGGGCATGTCCCGCCTCCAGACCCTGTTCCGGGTGATTCTGCCGCAGGCGATGCGCGTGATCATCCCGCCCACCGGTAACGAGTTCATCGGCATGCTGAAGATGACCTCGCTGGTCAGCGTCATCGCGGTCCCGGAACTGCTGTATTCGGCCCAGATCATCTATTCCAAGAATCTCCAGGTGGTGCCGCTGCTGCTCGTGGCCAGCATCTGGTACATCATCGTCACCACCGTGTTCAGTGTGGGCCAGGGATACGTGGAGCGGCGGTTCTCCCGCGGTACGTCCCGGTCCGTGCCGCCGTCGGCCGCCGAACGCCTGCGGCGTTTCTTCAGGATCCACTCCCCGCAAGCCTCAGGAAGGGGCAGCCAATCATGACCACCGAGATAGCAGAGCCAAGGCCGCTGGTGCGGGCCGAGGGCGTCCGTAAGAGCTTTGGCAACAACGAGGTCCTCAAAGGCATCGATCTTGATGTCCGGCGCGGTGAAGTGGTGTGCATCATCGGCGCCTCCGGATCGGGAAAGAGTACCTTCCTGCGGTGCGTGAACCATCTGGAAAAGATCGACGGCGGCCTGCTCCGGGTGGAGGACCGTGTGGTGGGCTACCGGCTCAAGGGCCACAAGCTGCACGAGCAGTCCCACAATGAGATCTGCGTGGACCGGAGCGACATCGGCATGGTTTTCCAACACTTCAACCTCTTCCCGCACATGACAGTCCTGGAAAACCTCATGGAGGCGCCGGTGAGGGTGCTCAAACAGCGCAAGGACGAGGTCCGGAGTCGGGCGCTCGGGCTCCTGGAAAAAGTGGGACTGGCCGAGAAGGCGCAGGCCTACCCCCGGCACCTCTCGGGCGGGCAGCAGCAGCGCGTGGCGATTGCCCGCGCGCTCTGCATGGAACCGAAACTGATGCTCTTTGACGAGCCCACATCCGCCCTTGATCCGGAACTCGTCGGTGAAGTCCTTCGTGTTATGAAGGACCTTGCCCGGACCGGCATGACCATGATCGTTGTCACGCATGAAATAGGGTTTGCTCGGGATGTGGCCGACCGCGTGGTGTTCATGCACGGTGGCCGGATCCTTGAGGAAGGCCCCGCCGAAGCGGTCATCAACCATCCGCAGAACGAACGGACGCGAGCCTTCCTGTCCGCTGTGCTCTAGGCCTTAACCATCGAGTGCTCCGCACCTGCCGTTTTCAGGACTCAAAACGGCCGGTGGGGAGCACTCGACGTCGGGGCAGGCGGTCTAGGCGTAGGCGTTGACCAGCCGGACGGCGCCGCCGTCGACGCCCTTGGCGCCCTGGACGTAGTCCGGGCCCGTCTTGACGATGGAGTCCGAGTTCACCTCGACCGTGCCCATGACCCAGGACGGCAGGCCGCGGTCGTTGAGCCGGTTGACGGCGGCGTCGGCTGCTTCCGGCGACACGATGGCGACCATGCCGACGCCCAGGTTCAGGGTGCGCTCCAGATCGGCCAGCGGGACGTTGCCGAGTTCGGAGACCAGCTTGAAGATGGCCGGGAGTTCCCAGGTGGAGCGGTCCACGGTGGCCAGCAGGCCCTGCGGGAGGACCCGGGCGAGGTTGGCGGCGAGGCCGCCGCCGGTCACGTGGCTGAAGCCGTGGACGGCCTTGCCGGCCGCGGAGCCGTTGACCGGGAAGGTGCGTGCCAGGTCCAGGCAGTCCGCGGCGTAGACGCGGGTGGGCTCGAGGAGCTCCTCGCCCAGGGTGCGGCCGAGTTCGGAGACCTGGCGGTCCAGGGCCCAGCCGGCGTGGTTGATGACGCGGCGGACCAGGGAGTAGCCGTTGGAGTGCAGGCCGGAGGAGGCCATGCCGATCACCACGTCCCCGGCGCGGACACGGTCCGGGCCCAGCAGAGCATCGGCCTCGACAACACCGGTGGCGGCACCGGCGACGTCATACTCGTGTTCGCCCAGCAGGCCCGGGTGCTCGGCGGTTTCGCCGCCCACCAGGGCGGTGCCGGCGACCGAGCAGGCGGCCGCGATGCCGCGGACGATGTCGGCGATCCGCTCCGGGACCACCTTGCCGCAGGCGATGTAGTCGGTCATGTAGAGCGGCTCGGCGCCCACGACGACGATGTCGTCCACCACCATGCCGACGAGGTCGAAGCCGATGGTGTCGTGGATGTCCATGGCCTGGGCGATTGCCACCTTGGTGCCGACGCCGTCGGTGGAGGTGGCCAGCAGCGGGCGCTTGTACGTGAGCAGCCGGGAGACGTCATAGAGGCCTGCGAACCCGCCGACGCCGCCGATCACCGAGGCGTTGTGGGTGGCCTTGACGGCGTCCTTCATGAGTTCGACGGCGCGGTCTCCCGCTTCGACGTCGACGCCGGCGGAGGCGTAGGTGATGCCGGCGTTCTGGGCGGCGTTCATGTCAGCGGCCGGGGAGGCGGAAGTCATACTGGCTCTTTCTTGTCGGCTGTGGTGACGCGGTCGGCATCGGTGAGCAGTTCTTCGAATTCGGAATCCGGCCCCGGATCGCAGCCGGTGGCGCCGGCCTTCTCGGCCGGGTCGTCGGAGATTTCGGTGCCGGGTTCGGCGTCGGGCGCCGCGGAAGCCGCGGACGGCGCCGTGCCGGACGCAGCCGTGGCGGAAGCAGAGGGAAGTCCGCCGAGGTCCGTGCGTTCGAGCAGGTTCTTGCCGAGCTTGTCCGCCCCGGGCAGCTCGATCGGGTACTTGCCGGTGAAGCAGGCGGTGCAGAGGCGCTCGCGCGGCTGCCGGGTGGCGTCGATCATGCCGTCTTCGGAAATGTAGGCGAGTGAGTCGGCGCCGATGGCCTGGGTGATTTCATCGATGGTGGCGCCGTTGGCGATCAGTTCCGCCCGGGAGGYGAAGTCGATGCCGTAGAAGCAGGGCCACTTGACCGGCGGGGAGGAAATCTTGATGTGGACGCTTGCGGCGCCGGCTTCCCGGAGCATCCGCACGATGGCGCGCTGGGTGTTGCCGCGGACGATCGAGTCATCCACCACCACAACACGCTTGCCGCGGATCACGGATTCGAGGGCGTTGAGCTTGAGCCGGATGCCGAGCTGGCGCAGCGTCTGCGAAGGCTGGATGAACGTGCGGCCCACGTAGGAGTTCTTGACGAAGCCGTGCGCGAAGGGGATACCGGATTCCTCGGCGTAGCCTACGGCCGCGGGGGTGCCCGATTCCGGCACCGGGATGACGATGTCCGCTTCCTGGGTGTTTTCGCGGGCCAGCTGGCGGCCCATTTCCACACGGGATTCGTACACCGAGCGGCCCGCGATGGAGGCGTCCGGGCGGGCAAGGTAAACGTACTCGAAAACGCAGCCGGCCGGCGTCGCCTCGGCGAAGCGCTGCGAGCGGACGCCGTCCTCGTCGATCGCGATGAACTCGCCGGGTTCGATTTCGCGGATGAAGCTGGCGCCGACAGTGGCGAGGGCGGACTGCTCGGAGGCAACCACCCAGCCGCGTTCCAGCCGGCCCAGGCAGAGCGGGCGGATCCCGTAGGTGTCGCGGGCCGCGTAGAGGGTGCCCTCATCCATGAAGACGAAGCAGAAGCCGCCCTTGATCTTGGGCAGCAGCTCCATGGCGGTCTGCTCGAGGGACTTGCCCTCTTCGCCCTCCAGGAGTGCGGTGACCAGGGCGGTGTCCGAGGTGTTGCCCTGCTTCATCTCGCCGCTGAGGTTTCCGCCGTTGCGGTCCTCGATCATCGCCTTGAGCTCGGCCGTGTTGGTCAGGTTGCCGTTGTGGGCCAGGGCCACGGTGGCCGTGGACGTCGCGCCCAGGGTGGGCTGGGCGTTGGCCCAGTGGCTCGCACCGGTAGTGGAATAGCGGCAGTGGCCGACGGCCAGGTGCCCGGTCAGGGTGTTCAGCGTGGTCTCGTCGAAGACCTGGGAAACGAGTCCCATGTCCTTGTAGACGTTAATCCGCTTGCCGTCGCTGGTTGCAATGCCAGCCGACTCCTGACCGCGGTGCTGCAGTGCATACAGCCCGTAGTAGGTGAGTTTTGCTACTTCTTCACCGGGTGCCCAGACCCCGAAGACGCCGCATGCGTCCTGAGGGCCTTTTTCGCCTGGGAGAAGATCATGAGAAAGTTTTCCATCGCCGCGTGCCACTGGTCGATTATCTCACGATGTGCGCTAAGACTTTTCCGGCGGCCGTTTTATGACCTGCCGGCCTGCTCAGGCGCGGTTCTCGTCGTCGTCCGAGGTATCCGGAGTCTCCGGTGCGTCCGTTGCGGACTCGACGACGGCGTGCTCGGCGCGGCGGACGCTCATCCGGTCCAGCACCAGGGCTGTCGCGGCACCCAGGATGACGCCGCCGGCCGCGCAAAGGACCATGAAGAAGCCGAAGACCGAGCCGCGGTCGTAGCTCGCGTCACCGGGGAAAGCGTAGGCGATCACGGCCGCGGCGGCCACGCCCACGAGCCCGCCCAGGATCAGGAAGGGCACATATTTCGGCGCCCGGCGGACGGTCACCTCGCGGCGCTCCGGAACGCTGCCCTGGGCCGGCTCCCGCTGGGGGTCGGTGCCTGCTGTGCCGGGGGTTTCGTGGGAAGACATGCCATTAAGCGTACTGCCCTTGGACTCATTGCCGGGGCCCGGTTCCCGGAGCAGACTAGGGGCTACGTACAGACGAGCTAAGGAACGGCCATGTTAGCCTCAGCCGCCCGCATTCGCGACCAGCAGCGCATAATCTGGAATGAGTTCTCGGCGGGCTGGAACAAATGGGACGCTGAGCTGCTCGGCTGGCAGGCTCCGTTCGGGGAGGCATTGCTCGAGGAGTTGCCGCTGCGCCCCGACTCCCGGGTGCTGGATGTCGCGGCAGGCACGGGGGAACCTGGACTCACCGTGGCCAAGCGAGTGTCGGAGGGCAGGGTGGTCCTGGCCGACATTTCGGCGGGAATGCTCCGCGTGGCCGAGGAGAAGGCATCGGCCTGGGGCCTGACCAACCTGGACTTTGAGGTGTGCGACGCCGCAGCCATGCCCTTCGGGGACAGCACGTTCGACGCCGTGTACTGCCGCTTCGGGCTGATGTTCTTTCCGGTGATGTCCGCGGCCATGGCAGAGATGGCGCGCACCGCCCAACCCGGTGCCCGCGTCGGCGCCGTCGTCTGGGGGCGCGCGGCGGCAAATCCCTGGGCCAGCCTGATCCTGGGCACGATCGCCCGGCACCGGGAACTGCCCATCCCGCCCGCGGGCACTCCAGGTCTGTTCCGCTGCGCACCAACCGGGTTCATGACCCGGATGTTCAAGGACGCCGGGCTGGCAGAGGTGAGCGAGCGCCAAGTCAGCACCGACCTGGTGCACGAATCCCCCGAGAGCTACTGGGAGTTCATGACCGACATCGCCACCACCGTGGCGATGGGGCTGGCTAAGGCGGATGAGGAGTCGCGGGCCCTGATCCGCTCGGATGTGTTCGCGTTGTTGGGCCGCTACGAGCACGACGGCGCGATCCGGCTCCGGTCCACCGCCACGGTGGTGGCGGGAACCAAGGTGTAGCTCGGCGGGACGGGGCGGGTATTCGCGGCGTTTTCGGACGGGCGCACCGAGGACCCGCGCTGCAACCGAGGTAGTTCCATGCCCCGATGGTGGTCCGCCACGCTGGGCCGGACAACCACCCGCGGGCCGGGTGTGGAGAACTTTTCCGCGGCAGTTTCAGGCACGCGCCCAGCTATCGGACGGGCGCGCCCCGGATCCTCGCTGCATGTATCCGATTCAGCAGCGAGGGTCCGAAACCGCCGCGGAAACAGGTACGGCCCACGTCAGGGCACGCGGGTGCACCCAGTCGGGCGACGCCGGACGAGCGCTCCGACACCGGGGGAGCACTCCAGCGTCAGACGATCAGCGGGTCAGACGCCCAGCGCTTCCTTCAGCGACGCAACATGGCCCTGGGCCTTGACCTGGTACTGCGCCAGCGTCACCTTGCCCTCGGGGTCCAGCACTACGGTGGAGCGGACGATGCCCTCCGTGACCTCGCCTTGGACCAGCTTCTCGCCCCAGGCGCCGTATGCCAGGGCGACAGTGTGGTCCTCGTCGGCCAGGAGCGGGAAGGTCAGCGCGAAGTCGCCGGTGAAGTGGGCCAGGGCCTCGGGGGCGTCGGGGGAGATGCCCAGGACCTCGTAGCCTGAGCCCTGCAGGGACGCGAGGTTGTCGCGGAAGTCGCAGGCCTCGGTGGTGCAGCCGGGGGTCGCGGCCTGYGGGTAGAAGTACACAATGACGTTCTTGCCGCGGTAATCGGCCAGGGCAACCGGCTTGCCTTCGGCGTCCGGCAGGGTGAAATCCGGGGCCGGGGTGCCGGGCTGAAGCTTGACGGTCGTGTTTGCGCTCATGATGATCCTTCGGGGGAGTGGACAATGGGTCTGTGATGCACAACATCGTGGACCGAGGCTGTATTCCGCCGCCTGAGCCTATCAAGGACCCTTCCGGGGCGGCTTTGGCGGGCTCGGGCCTGACAGCTTTTTCATAGCTCCGGCATAGCTGCCGTAGCTAGATTGAAGTCATTATGGAACAGCAAAATCCACAGCAGCGACGATTCGGATTCCGGCGCACTCCCGGCCGCGGGCCCCGTCGAGGGACCGGCCGGGCACGGGCCCTGATGGGGGCGGCCTGTGCCGCGGTGCTGGCGGTCGTCCTGGCTGCAGGTATCTATTCCTTTGCGCAAGCCCGCTCGACGGCGGCGAATCTCACGACAACGTCGGCTGCGTCGGCTGCGCCGTCTGCCACGACCACAGCGGAGGCCAGCGCGTCGCCGTCAGCCAGTCCCGATGCATCTGCCCAGGCATCCGCCCCGGCTGCGGGCGCGGTGGACGCGGCACTGGACACGCGCATCCAGGCCATTCTCGATGCCAACAGCCAGTACCAGATCGGCGTGGCGCTGGTCGACCTCTCCCAGGGCGCCGGCTCCGCGGACGTCCACGAATACGGGGTCCGGGAGAAGTTCGTGGCCGCGAGCACTGCCAAAGTCCTGGCCGCGGCGGCCTACTACCACCTGGTCGAAACCGGGGCGGCCAGCCTCGATGACCCGTTGGGGAACTACACCGCCGGATTCCAGCTCCGCGAGATGATCCAGCAGAGCGACAACGACTCGTGGTCGCTGATCATGGATGCCGTGGGCCACGAGCAGTTGACCGAGTATGCGGCGTCGCTGGGCGTGAGCTATGACCCGAAAATCAATACACTGACCCCGGCGGAAATGGCGACAATCGTCTCCCGCGTCTACTCCGGGACGCTCCTGAATGCCGGGGACACAGCCCAGCTGCTGTCCTATATGCAGGACACCAACTACGAATCACTCATTCCCGCCGCAGTGCCGGAAGGGATCACGGTCTTCCACAAGTACGGGCTCCTGGGCGGTGAACTGCACGACGCCGGCATCCTCATCCGGGACGGCACCGCCTACGCCCTGGTGATCTATACCAAGGGCCAGGACCTGAGCGACGTCCCGGAACGCACCGAGGTGATCCATCAGCTGACGCAGGCGGTGGCGGGCGCCCTCTTCTAGGCCGCCTCTGGGACGAGCGTGTCAGGGGCCGCCCGCAGACGTCCGGAACGCTAAATCCGGTGCCCTAAATGCCGAGTTCCTCCCGCAGCGCCCGCACGTGGCCCTGCGGGCTGACCTGGTATTGCGCCAGGACCACGTTGCCGTCGGGACCGACAACCACGGTGGACCGGACCGTTCCTTCGCGGACCTCGCCCTCCACCAGCTTCTCGCCCCAGGCCCCGTACGCGAGGGCCACAGCGTGGTCCTCGTCGGCGAGCAGGGGGAACGTCAGCGCGTGCTCGGCGGCGAAGGCGGAGAGGGCCTCACGGGCGTCGGACGAGATGCCCAGGACCTCGTAGCCTGCGCCCCGGAGGGCAGCAAGGCTGTCGCGGAAGTCGCAGGCCTCGGTGGTGCAGCCGGGCGTGGCGGCGCGCGGATAGAAATAGACAATGACGCTTTTGCCGCGGTAATCGGCCAGTGAAATCCGGCGGCCCGCAGCATCGGGCAGCGTGAACCCGGGTGCTGGAGTGCCAGCCCGCAGTTTGGTGGTGACGATGGATTGCATGCAGTTTCCTTCGATCGAGGGTCGGGATGGTTGTGGCAGCGGACCTCAGATGCTGTATTCCGCCGGTCCGCGCACGGTCGCCCGCGGACCGGGGACGAAGCGGTAGCCGCCGCTGCGGACGGTGACGACGGCGTGCCGGCAGCCCTTGAGTTTCCGGCGCAACCGGCCGACGTAAACGTCGATGGACCGGGTTGCCGCGCCAGGGGTGTCGAACGCGTCGAGGCAATGCTGCAGTTCCTCCCGGCTGACCGTGCGGGAGCAGTTCTGCACAAGGCACCTCAGGAGGGTGAACTCCAGATCCGTCAGGGGCACCCGCTCGCCATCGAGCCTTGCGTCCCCGGCCGCGAGGTCGACGGCGAGCCGGCTGATGCTGCCGGGGGCGGGCGCCGGGCCCGCCCCGCCGTCGTCGTCCGGAGTGCCGTCCCCGGCGGGATCCCCGGTCGGGGTTCCCGGCAGGGCGCCGTCTTCTCCAGGGGATCGGACGACGGCGGACGTTGCGGCTCCGGCGGCGGGCCTAAAGTGGACTTCCGCCTCCGGGGCACTTCTTAGGGCGCGGCCAAGCACGAGTTCGGCCGCCCGGGCCAGACAGGCCGGGTCAAGGTCGGCGTTGTCCGGCACGGTGATCCAGACAGCCAGTCCCTTCGCCGCGAGGCCGGCCTGCCGCGGCTGTCCGTTGCGCCTGGCCCGTCCGTGAACGGCGCGTGCGGTGCCGGCCACGGCTGCCTGGCTCATACGTCGCCGCGGCGGATCAGCTTGCCGTTCGGAGTCCGGCCGTCGATCAGGGTGCCGCGGAGATAGGTCTGCCGGACGACGCCGGAAAGCGCCTTCCCGTCGTACGGGGTGATGGGGTTCTTGTGCTTGAGCTTGGAGGCGTCCACGACGTACGCCTCGTCCGGGGCAAACACGGAGAGATCGGCGTCGTACCCCACCGCCAGCTGGCCCTTGTTGGCCAGGCCGGCGAGCTGGGCCGGCCTGGCCGCCATCCACGAGAGAACCTGCTCCAGCGGGATGCCGCGGTGCCGGGCCTCGGTCCAGATCAGCGACAGGCCCAGCTGCAGCGAGGAGACCCCGCCCCAGGCCACGGCGAAGTCCCCGTTTTCCAGGTCCTTCAAATCCAGGGTGGACGGGGAGTGGTCCGAGACGATGCAGTCGATGGTGCCGTCCTGCAGCCCGGCCCACAGCAGTTCGCGGTTGGAGGCTTCGCGGATCGGCGGGCAGCACTTGTAGGCTGTGGCGCCGTTCGGGATTTCCTCGGCCGTCAGCGTCAGGTAGTGCGGGCAGGTTTCGACCGTGAGGCGAACGCCGTCGCGCTTGGCGGTCGCGATCAAGGGGAGCGCATCGGAGGAGGACAGGTGCAGGATGTGGGCGCGGGCGCCGGTCCGGCGGGCCCGTTCGATGACCTCGGCGACGGCCTTGTTCTCGGCCCCGCGCGGGCGGGACGCGAGGAACATCGCGTAGCGGTCGCCGCCCGGGTGGGGTGCGTGATCGATCGCGTGGGCGTCCTCGGCGTGGACGATCATGAGCGAGTCGAAGGATTTCAGCTCTGCCATGTCCACTTCCATCTCGTCCGCTTCCAGGTGCGGGAACTCGTCCACACCGGAGTGCAGCAGGAAGCATTTGAAGCCGAAGACACCCTCGTCGTGCAGCGGCCGCAGTTCGTGCTTATTGCCCGGGATGGCTCCGCCCCAGAAACCGACGTCCACGAACACCTGGTCCTCTGCTACCTCGCGTTTGAGTTTCAGGGCCGCCACCGTAGTGGTGGGTGGGATGCTGTTCAACGGCATGTCGATGATCGTGGTGACGCCGCCGGCCGCTGCCGCCCGGGTGGCGGAAGCGAAGCCCTCCCACTCGGTGCGGCCGGGCTCGTTGACGTGCACGTGGGTGTCCACCAGGCCTGGCAGGAGGGTTTCGTCGTCGGCGAGCTCGATGACTTCACGGCCGGGGAGGCCGTCGCCCAGCGGCGCGATCGCGGTAATCACGCCGTCGCGGATGCCGACTTCCCGCGCGGCGAGGCCGGCCGTGGTCAGCACCTGCCGCCCGCGGAAGACGACGTCGTAGGTTTCTTCAGACACGGAGGGTCTCCTTTCCAGGAGCACTGTCCAGGGCGCGGGCACCCGGGACGGGGTGCCCGCGTTGGTCAATTGCTCGCCGAGTTGCCGTCCGAGGCGCTCCAGCAGAGGAGCGGCCTCGGCTATACATGTGTCTACATTGCTTTCCAGCTCCGTCAAAGCGTGGACCGCGAGGAACCCGGAACTGCTGATCTGCTCCCCGGTCAGGACGGACCGGCCGCAGACAGCGACTACCGGAACCCCGGCGCGGCGGGCGGCCCGGGCAACGCCCACCGGAGTTTTGCCCAGCAGGGTCTGTTCGTCGAGGCTGCCTTCGCCGGTGATCACCAGGTCCGCGCCGGCCAGCCGGTCGGCCAGCCCGGTGAATTCAAGGACGACGTCGATGCCCGGCCGGCGGGTCGCGGCCAATACGGCGATCGCGGCGTAGCCCACGCCGCCGGCTGCCCCGGCGCCCGGCGCGTCCGCGGCCTTCCGTGCGCGGGGCCCGATTTCGGCCGCGAGCACGTCCACGAAGTGGGCCAGGGCGGCGTCGAGGGCAGTTACGTCCTCCGCCGTGGCGCCCTTTTGCGGGCCGAAGATCGCCGCGGCACCTTGGGCGCCGAGCAGCGGGTTGTCCACGTCGCTGGCGAGCACGAAGCGTGCCCCGTCCAGGCGGGATTCGAAGCCGGAGAAGTCGATCCAGTCCAGCCTGGCCAGGGCCGCGCCGCCGGGCGGCAGCTCGTTGCCGTGGGCGTCGAGGAACCTGGCGCCGAGTCCCTGCAGGACCCCGGCGCCGCCGTCGGTGTTGGCGCTGCCGCCGACGCCCAAAATGATCTGCCGGCATCCGGCGTCGAGCGCTGCCCGGATCAGTTCGCCGGTGCCCAGGCTGGTGGCGCGTTTGGCGTCCTTGACGCCGTCCGGCAGGACGGCCAGGCCGGACGCGGCGGCCATCTCAATGACCGCCTCGCGGCCGCGGAGCGCGAACTCTGCCCGGAGCGGCGCGCCGGTGGGGCCGCTGACGACGGCGCTTCGGCGGGTGAAGCCGGAGCCGACGGCGGCATCGAGGGTGCCCTCGCCGCCGTCGGCCACGGGAATCCGCAGTACCTCCAGATTACTGATCTGTCCGCTGTCGCGGGCGGCCGCGTGCAGCCCCGCTTCCAGGTGCCGGGCGACGTCCGGGGCCGAGAGCGAGCCTTTGAACTTGTCCGGCGCAATGACCACCCGCATCTCAGGCCTGCAGGGCCAGGATGGCGGTGGGGGCGTCCCCGGCGGTCTCGGCCAGGGCCTCGAACTCGTTGACGGCGTTGATCTCGGTGCCCATGGAGATGTTGGTGACCTTTTCCAGGATGACCTCCACCACCACCGGAACCTTGAACTCGCCCATGAATGCCTTGGCCTTGTCGAACGCGGCAGGAAGGTCCTCCGGGTTTTCCACCCGGATGGCCTTGCAGCCCAGGCCCTCCGCCACCTTGATGTGGTCCACTCCGTAGCCTCTTGCGGTTGCAGAGAGTTCGGTGGAGTTGATGTTCTCGAACGCCAAGGACACGTTTTGTTCCATGTTGAACCCCCGCTGGGACTGGCGGATCAGGCCGAGGTAGGAGTTGTTGACCACCACGTGGATGTACGGCAGGTTGAACTGCGCGCCCACGGCCAGTTCTTCGATCATGAACTGGAAGTCGTAGTCACCGGACAGGGCAACAACGCTCTGGTCCGGCTTGCCGCGGACCACGCCCAGCGCGGCGGGGGCGGTCCAGCCCAGCGGGCCGGCCTGTCCGGCGTTGATCCACTTGCGGGGGCCGAACACGTGCAGCATCTGGGCGCCGGCGATCTGCGACAGTCCGATCGTGGACACGTAAGTGGTGTCCTTGCCGAACGCCCTGTTCATTTCCTCGTACACGCGCTGGGGCTTGATCGGCACGTTGTCGAAGTGGGTCTTGCGGTGCAGCGTGGCTTTGCGTCCGGAGCATTCGGCAACCCAGGCGGTGTAGTCCGGCAGCGACCCGGCGGCGCGGCGTTCCCGGGCCAGTTCCAGCAGCCCGTCCACGGCGGCAGCGGCGTCGGAGGCGATGCCGAAGTCCGGGGAGAACACGCGGCCGATTTGGGTGGGCTCGATGTCGATGTGCACGAACTTGCGGCCGGCGGTGTAGGTGTCCAGCCCGCCGGTGTGGCGGTTGGCCCAGCGGTTGCCGATGCCGATCACGAAGTCGCTGCGCAGGAAGTTCTCGTTGCCGTAACGGTGGGAAGTCTGCAGGCCCACCATGCCTGCCATCAGTTCGTGGTCATCCGGGATAGCGCCCCAGCCCATCAGGGTGGGGATCACGGGGACGTTCAGCAGCTCGGCCAGCTCCACCAGCTGCCCGGAGGCACCGGCATTGATGATGCCGCCGCCGGCCACGATCACCGGGCGCTCGCCGGCGGTGAGCATGTCCAGTGCCTTTTCCAGCTGCTTCCGGCTGGCCTTGGGCTTCTCCACGGGCAGGGGCTCATAAGTGTCGATGTCGAATTCGATCTCGGCCATCTGCACGTCGATCGGCAGGTCCAGCAGGACCGGGCCTGGGCGGCCGGAGCGCATCAGCTGGAAAGCCTTCTGGAAGGCGCCGGGAACCTGGCCTGGCTCCAGGATGGTCATGGCCAGCTTGGTGACGGGCTTGGCGATGGACTCGATGTCCACGGCCTGGAAATCCTCCTTGTGCAGCTTGGCAACGGGTGCCTGGCCGGTGATGCAGAGCATCGGGATGGAATCGGCCCAGGCCGCGTACAGGCCGGTGATCATGTCCGTGCCCGCGGGGCCGGATGTGCCGATGCAGATGCCGATGTTGCCGTCCTTGGCCCGGCTGTAGCCGTCAGCCATGTGACTGGCGCCTTCAACGTGGCGGGCCAGGGTGTGGCGGATGCCGCCGTGGGCCCTCATGGCCGAATAGAACGGGTTGATCGCCGCGCCTGGCAGGCCGAACGCCTCGGTGGCGCCCTCCTTTTCCAGGATGGCGACGGCTGCGTCTACGGTGCGCATCTTCGTCATGGTGTGCTCCTTGAAAGTCTGTTTTTGGGTGTGCTTGAGGTGCCGGCGTCGTCATTGACGACGTCGGGAGGCTGGGTTCAGGTGGTGACCGGCGCCTGGCCGGCGGTTTACTTCCGGCCGCTGAGCTGGAGGACCTGCTTGAAGAGGCCGGAGTGATCCAGGCCGCCGTCGCCCTGGTTGACGGTGGCGGCGACGAGCTGCGCGACGACGGCGCCGAGGGGGACGGCGACGTTGGCCTCGCGGGCCGCGGAGGTGACGATGCCGAGGTCCTTGTGGTGCAGGGCCAGGCGGAAGCCGGGGTCGAAGTTGCGGTCCAGCATCTTCTGGCCCTTCTGCTCCAGGACCTTGGACCCGGCCAGGCCGCCGCCGAGGACCTTGAGGGCGGCGTCCGTGTCCACGCCGTAGGCCTCGAGGAAGGCGATCGCCTCGCCGAGGACTTCAATGTTGACGGCCACGATCAGCTGGTTGGCTGCCTTGACGGTCTGGCCGGAGCCGGAGGGCCCCACATGGACGATGGTCTTGCCCACGGCGGCCAGGACATCCTGGGCGGTCTCGAAGTCGGCGGCGTGGCCGCCCACCATGATGGAGAGCGCGGCGTCGATGGCGCCTTGTTCCCCGCCGGAGACCGGGGCGTCGAGGGGACGGATTCCGGCGGCCCTGGCGTCGTCGGCGAGGCGCTTGGCGACGTCGGGGCGGATGCTGCTGGCATCGATCCACAGGGCGCCCGGCTTGGCGTTGGCGAAGACGCCGTTGGGGCCGCTGACCACGCCTTCGACGTCCGGGGAGTCCGGCACCATGGTGATGACGGTGTCGGCGCCCTTGACGGCCTCCGCGATGCTGCCGGCGCCCCGGCCCCCTTCGGAGACCAGTTTGTCGGTCTTGTCCTGACTGCGGTTGAAGCCTGTGACCGTGTGGCCGGCCTTGACGAGGTTGATGGCCATGGGCAGGCCCATGATGCCGAGTCCGATGACTGCGATGTTGCTCATTGTGGTTCTCTTTCTGAAGTCTTTTTATGCGTTTTAGCGCAGGTGTGCTTCTGTGCCGCGGCTGGTGGGTGCGGGTGCTGCCGGTGGGTGGGCCCACGCCGGCCGGGTTCCCTGGCCGAGCTTGCGAGGTCAGGGTGCCGGTGGGTGGGCCCACGCCGGCCGGGTTCCCTGGCCGAGCTTGCGAGGTCAGGGTGCCGGTGGGGACTACTGCGAGACGCGCTGGCGGATGGCCCAGCTGAATGCGGTCTCCGCCGGTTCCTTGTATTCGAGGCCGATGTAGCCCTCGTAGCCGAGTGCGCGGCTGCGGGCGATCCATTCGCCGAGGGGAAGCTGCCCGGTTCCGGGAGCCCCGCGGCCGGGGTTGTCGGCGATCTGGATGTGGCCGAAGTCCTTGGCGTGCTTTTCGATGACGGCGGCGACGTCGTCACCGTTCACTGCCAGGTGGTAGAAGTCGGCGAGGAGCTTGATGTTCCTGGCGCCGGATTCCTGCTTGACCCGGGCGATGACGTCGAGGGCGTCCTGGGCCGTGAGCAACGGGTACTTGGGGGCGCCGCTGACGGGTTCCAGGAGCACCGTGCCGCCGATGCGGGCGATGCCTGCGGCCGCCGTCGCGAGGTTTTCGGCGCCAATGGCGTCCTGCTGCTCGGCGGATTCGCCGTCAATGCGGTTGCCGTAGAGGGCGTTGAAGGCCTTGCAGCCGAGGCGCTCACCGATGCCGGCGACGACGTCGATGTTGTCCTGGAATTCGGTGGAGCGCGCGGGCCAGGATACGAGGCCGCGGTCCCCGCCGGGCATGTCGCCCGCGTTGAAGTTCAGGCCCGTGAGCTGCACGCCGGCGTCGGTGATGGCGTTCTCAAACCGGGCAACCTCGGCGTCGGTGGGGACGGAGGTTTCGAAGGGCCACCAGAATTCGACGGCGTCAAAACCGGCGGCCTTCGCGGCGGCCGGGCGTTCCCAGAGGGGGAGCTCCGTCAGGAGGATGGAGCAGTTCACGGTGTACGTCATTGTGGGTTCCTTCCGGTGTGGGCGGGAGCTGGATCCCGGGCGTCTTTGCCTTGCAGATCCGATTACTAATTCCACTTCGTTGCCTGCTTAGTTCCTGCATGGTTTCCGCTTGGTGGAATTTAGATTCTGCTTTATGAAAAGTGTAGAGAAGTTGGGGCAGGGGAGTCAAGGGGTGGAGAGTCAATGGGGGTGCGTCGGGGAAGGGCCGGGCTGCGCGTCTGGGCGGCGCCTTGGGACTGTGGGGTCCTCGCGCGGCGGGCACAGCTTTGGTGCCCGGGCATTTCACGGCGCGGGCCGTTTCAGGTCAGGGGGCCGGCATTGGGTGACTGCCCCGCCGGGAACCGTCTGATCCCGGCGAAGGGCATCCCTACCGCTTCCTGGGGTCCTTCCGGACGCCCAGGCCCACGAGTGCGCCGACCGCAAGGCCGATCAACATGCCCGTGAACGGTTTGTCGGCGGTGGCGGCTCCGATGGCGAAGCCGAAGGCCGCGCCAAGGAGCAATCCGATCCACAGGGATTCGTACTTCACAGCCTCAGGCTAGCAAGCAACGCCCAGGCCACAAGGGCTCCCGGCCGCGGGCTCCGGAACCACGAATGAGTCCGCCCCGTCAGACGGGGCGGACTCCACTGCGTATTCGGTATTGGTGGATCGGTCTTAGGTCAGGCGGATCTGGCGGTTGACGTCTTTGTACAGCAGGTACCGGAAGTTGCCCGGGCCGCCGGCATAGCAGGCCTGGGGGCAGAAGGCACGCAGCCACATGAAGTCGCCGGCCTCCACCTCAACCCAGTCGTCATTGAGCCGGTAGACGGCTTTGCCCTCCAGGACGAAGAGCCCGTGTTCCATGACGTGGGTTTCCGCGAAGGGGATGGAGGCGCCGGGCTTGAGCGTGACGATGTTGACGTGCATGTCGTGGGCGAGGTCCTCCGGGTCCACGAAGCGGGTGGTGGCCCAGGCGCCGTCGGTGTCGGGCATGGCCCGCGGTTCGACGTCCTGGTCGCGGGTCACGAAGGATTTCGCCGTGAAGCCGTCCAGCGGCTCATAGGCCTTCCGGATCCACTGGAAACTGGCGATCTCCCCGGACTCGTTCGCCACGGACCACTGGGCCCCGGCGGCGAGATAGGCGTAGCCGCCCTCTCCCAGCTTGTGGATTTCCCCCTCGAGGGTCAGGGCCAGGGCGCCCTTGGTCAGGAAGATGACGCCTTCGACGCCGGCCTCGGGCTCAGGCTTTTCCGCTCCGCCGCCCGGTCCCACCTCGACAATCAGCTGCGAGAACGTCGTGGCAAAACCGGCGATGGGCCGGGCAATGATCCAGGAGCGGGTGTTGGTCCAGCCGGGCAGCGTGCTCGTGACGATGTCCCGGAGCACGCCCTTCGGAATGACGGTGTAGGCCTCTTTGACGATGGCCCGGTCCGAGAGGAGCTGGGTCTGCGGCGGAAGCCCGCCCTCGGGGTAGAAATAGTTGCTCATGGGTGCGTTCCTTTAGCTGAGGGGGTGGAGGTGTTGGCCAGCCGGGGATGGGCCAGCGCGGTGAGTTGGGGGAGCCCGACGCCGGCCAGCGCCAGGACTTCTTCGGCACCGACGGCGCCGCATTGGACGCCGCGCAGAACGAAGGCCGCCAAGGCGCGTGCGGTGGCGGGTTCATCCATGACGCCGCCGGCGGTTTGTTCCACGTAATTGCGGAGCCGGGCAGCGGCGGCGGGGAGCCCTTGCCGGTAGAAGGCATAGGTTGCGGCGAACCGGCTGGGCAGCTGGGCCGGGTGGAGGTCCCAGCCCTGGTAGTAACCGCGTTCCAGCGAGCGGCGGACCAGGCGGCCGTGGAGCTGCCAGGCCTGCTCCACGTTCTCGCCCACCGGGATGATGTTGGTGGAGCCGTCGGAGAGCCGGATCCCGGTGCCGGCCACGGCAAGCTGCATGACTTCCTTGGCAAAGTCCGCCACGGGATGCTCCATGGACTGGTATTCGGCGGAGATCTGCAGCGAGGCCGAGTAGTCGTAAGTTCCGTAGTGCAGCCCGCTGATCCGGCCGGGCACCGCGTGCGGCAGGCGCGCCACCGGCGAGGTTCCGTCCGGGCCCAGGATGAGCTGCGGCGTTTCCACCTGCACCTCAAAGCGGAGCCGGCCCGCGGGGAGCGAGTGGACTTCCTCGAGGCGGGACACGGCGAAGGCCATGGCCTCCACCTGCGCCACCGTGGTGACCTTGGGCAGGGTGAGGATGAGCCCGTCCGGCAGTTCGCCGGCCGCGGCCAGCTGCGATACGAAGAGATCCAGGGTCCGCAGGCCCCGGGCGCGGGTGGCGGCCTCGAAGCACTTGAAGCGGATCCCGATGAAGGGCGGCGCGGTCCCGGCGGCGACCGCGGTGGCCACGGCGGATGCCGCGGCCGAAGCGGCGGCGTCCTCGGCGTCGTCGCCCCGGTCCCCGAACCCGTCCTCAAAGTCCAGGCGGAGGTCCTCGATCGGTTCGCGTGAGAGCTTGGCCCGGACCCGCGGCGCGACGGCGGCGGCCAGCTCGGGGTCCTGGCCCTGCAGCGCGCACAGGTTTTCGACTCCGCCGCGGGCGTCCACCGCAGCGAGGGCCTGGGCGCCCCAGTCCGCGGTGAACCCCGGGCTGAAGCGGTCGGCCGGGACGTAGACGGTGTGCACCGGCTGGCGGGAGCCGTCATCGCCAGGGTAGCTGCGCTCCAGCAGCCGGTCGGTGTCGGCGAGCTGCGCATCGATCCGGGCGAGATCGGCCCCCGAGAGGGCCGGCGTCACCGGACCCTGCCTTCGGGGCTGGCTCCGTAGATGACTGCGCGGCTGCGGCCTGGCGCTGGCGGAGGTGGCTGCCATGGCTCAGCCCACCAGCTCGTACGCCGGCGTGGTGAGGAAGTCCGTGTAGTCCTCGGACAGGCAGATGTCGCCAATGAGCTTGCTGGCGGGCAGGTAGTGCTTCGCGAAGGCGTCCTCGCCCACCTCGCCGCGGAGCTTCTCGGTTTCCTCGGCCAGGATCCCGGACACCAGCTCGCGGGTGACGGTCCGGCCTGTGTCGGCCAGCACCGAGTGGTTGCGGATCTGCTGCCAAACCTGGGACCGCGAGATTTCCGCCGTCGCGGCGTCCTCCATCAGGTTGTGGATGGCCACCGCGCCGTTGCCCGAAATCCACACCGCTGTGTAGGCGACGGCGACGTAGAGGTTCAGGCGCATGCCTGCCTCGGTGACCGTGCCATGGGCGGAGGCGACGTCCAGGAGCTGGTCCGCGGTGACCGAGACTTCCGGGCGCTGCCTGTCCAGCTGGTTCGGCCGCTCGCCCAGAACGGCGTCGAAGACGTCCCGGCAGACCGGCACCAGGTCCGGGTGGGCCACCCAGGAACCGTCAAAGCCGTCGTTCGCCTCGCGGGTCTTGTCCGCGCGCACTTTCTCGAACGCCTGGGCGGTCACCTCGGGTTCGCGGCGGTTGGGAATGACGGCCGCCATGCCGCCCATGGCGAAGGCGCCGCGGTGGTGGCAGGTCTTGACCAGCAGTTCGGTGTAGGCACGCATGAACGGCGCGGTCATGGCCACGGTGGCGCGGTCCGGCAGCACAAAGCGCGAGCCGGCGTCGCGGAAGTACTTGATGATGCTGAACAGGTAATCCCAGCGGCCCGCGTTCAGGCCGGAGGCGTGGTCGCGGAGTTCGTAGAGGATCTCGTCCATTTCGAAGGCTGCGGGGATGGTCTCGATCAGGACGGTGGCGCGGATGGTGCCTTGCGGAATGCCGAGGTAGTCCTGGGCGAAGACGAAGATCTCGTTCCACAACCGGGCCTCGAGGTGGCTCTCCATCTTGGGCAGGTAGTAGTACGGGCCATGGCCGTTCGCCAGCAGCTGCCTGGCGGTGTGGAAGAAATGCAGGCCGAAGTCCACCAGGGCGCCCACGGTGTGTTCGCCGTCGATCAGCAGATGGCGCTCGCCCATGTGCCAGCCGCGCGGGCGGGCGACAACGACGGCCAGCGGGGCATCGGTCCGGAGCGTATATTCCTTCCCCTCGGGGGAGGTGTAGGCCAGGGTGCCCGCCGCGGCGTCGCGGAGGTTCAGGATCGATTCGATCACGTTGGACCAGGTGGGGGTGCTGGCGTCCTCGAGGTCCGCGAGCCAGACCTTGGCCCCGGAGTTCAGGGCATTGATCGCCATCTTGGCCGGTGCGGCCGGGCCCGTCATTTCCACCCGGCGGTCCTGCAGGGCCGCCGGGGCTGGGGCCACCGTCCAGTCGCCCTCACGGATATCGCGGGTTTCCGGCAGGAAATCGAGCCGGCCGGTGCGGGCCACCTCGTCGCGTTTGACCGCGCGGGCCTTGAGCAGATCCCCGCGGGTGGCGGCGAATCGCTGGTGCAGTTGCTCAATGAAGGCCAGCGCCTCGGGAGTGAGGATCTCTTCCGCACGGTCAACGGGGCGGCGGGCTGAAATGGTGAGGGCCATTGTGGTCCTTCCTGGTCGGTGAATCAGGCGGCGAATCAGGCGTGGGTCGGCGCGGCGGCCGGGGCCGTCGCATGGGCGGCCGCGGCAACTGCGGCGGCGACGTCGGCGGCAACGTGGGGGTCGAAAACGCTGGGAATGATGTAGCTGGCATTGAGCTCATCGTCGGCCACCCGGTTGGCGATCGCCGCGGCGGCGGCCACGAGCATCTCGGAGGTGATGTCTGCGGCCCCAGCGTCCAGGAGCCCGCGGAAGAACCCTGGGAAGGCCAGGACGTTGTTGATCTGGTTGGGGAAATCGCTGCGGCCGGTCGCCACCACAGCGGCGTGCCGTGATGCGACCACCGGGTCGATTTCCGGCGTGGGGTTGGCCATGGCGAACACAATAGCGTCCTTGGCCATGGATGCCACCTGTTCTTCGCCGATCACGTGCGGTGCGCTGACGCCGATGAAGACGTCGGCTCCCTTGAGCGCTTCGTGCAGGGTGCCGGAGAACCCTTGTTCATTGGTGTTCTCGGCAATCCAGGTGCGGTGCTCGTCGTTGTACTGTTCGCCGAAGTGGATCGCTCCCGAGCGGCCGGCGGCGATGATGTTGCGGGCCCCCTGCGCCTTGAGCAGCGCAATGATGGCGGAGCCGGCGGCGCCGACGCCCGAAACGACAATCCGGACCTCGGCGAGTTTCTTGTCCACGACGCGCAGGGCGTTGGTCAGGGCTGCCAGCGTGACGATTGCGGTTCCGTGCTGGTCGTCATGGAAGACCGGGATGTCCAGTTCCTCGCGGAGCCGGGTTTCGATCTCGAAGCAGCGCGGCGCGGCGATGTCCTCAAGGTTGACGCCGCCGTAGACCGGGGCGAGTGCCTTGACGATCCGGATGATTTCCTCCGTGTCCTGGGTGTCCAGGCAGACCGGCCAGGCGTCGACGTTGGCGAACTGCTTGAAGAGCGCGGCCTTGCCTTCCATGACCGGCAGCGCGGCGGCCGGGCCGATGTTGCCGAGGCCCAGGACGGCGGAGCCGTCGGTCACGACGGCGATGGTGTTGCGTTTGATGGTCAGGTTCCGGGCGGCCTCGGGGTTTTCGGCGATCGCCAGGCAGACGCGGGCGACGCCGGGGGTGTAGGCGCGGGAGAGGTCGTCGCGGTTGCGCAGGGCGACCTTCGGCACAACCTCCAGCTTGCCGCCGAGGTGCATCAGGAAGGTGCGGTCCGAGACGTTCCGGACCGTGACGCCGTCGAGCGCGTTGAGCGCGTCCTTGACGCGTGCGGCGTGGGCGTCGTCCGTGGTGTTGCAGGTGACGTCGACTACCAGGGTCTCGTGGTGGGACTCGGTGACGTCCAGGGCTGTGATCGCGGCACCGGCGGCTCCGACGGCGGCGGCCAGTTCGCTGGTGGCCGTGACGCTGGACGGAGCCTCCACGCGCAGGGTGATCGAATTTCCGGGGCTGGGATTCGCCATTGAATTTCCTCCTAGTCGGCCCGTTGACGGGCTCTCACTGAACTCAATTATTTCGTATGATGGATATTATTATCTACTTTGTGGAAATACAAGTCCCGTAGTCCGTCGACGGCGGGCTGGCGGTACTGTATCTTGGGTCCACTAAGCACTTTTTTCACGATGTGGATAAAATTTGTCGTAAGCAACCCCTCAGGAGAGCAAAGTTATGGCGGAAAAAGCCCCCGGAGGCGTGCAGTCCGTTGAACGCGTTTTCGAACTTCTGGAACTGATCACTGATGCAGGCGGCGACGTCACCCTCAGCGAACTCTCGTCCTCCACCGATCTGCCGCTTCCCACCATCCACCGGCTGCTGCGCACCCTCGTCACGCTGGGCTATATCCGGCAGCTGCCGAACCGCCGCTATGCCCTGGGCCCGCGCCTGATCCGGCTGGGCGAGGCGGCGAACAAGCAATTGGGGGCGCTCGCGCGGCCGCAGCTCCAGTCCCTCGTGGAACGGCTCGGCGAGACCGCCAACATGGCCGTGCTGGACTCTGACATGGTGATGTACGTGGCCCAGGTCCCGTCCCTGCACTCCATGCGGATGATCACCGAAGTGGGCCGCCGCGGTTACATGCATGCCACCGGCATGGGCAAGGCGATCCTGGCCCAGCTGGACGATGAGACGGTGCGAGGCATCGTCACCCGGAAGGGCATGCCCACCCCCACTCCGAAGAGCATCGGCGACGTCGAGTCCCTGTTCGCCGACTTGAAGCTGATCCGCAGCCGCGGCTATTCGATCGATGAGGAAGAGCAGGAGATCGGCGTCCGGTGCTTCGCCATTGCCGTCCCCAACGCTCCGACCCCCGCGGCGATTTCCGTCTCCGGGCCCGTCTCCCGGGTGGACGAGACCTTCGCGGACCGGGCGGTGCCGCTGCTGCGCGAGGCAGCCCTGGCGATCTCCCAGGACCTCAACAAGAGCTGACCTCCGGCGGTCATGCCGCAGCCGGCCAGGCCGGGTTGCGGCCCCTTTTCCTTCCGGGGGAGGGGCCGCAACGCTCATGCCGGGGCGCAGGGACTAGTGTCCGGATGTCGCGGCGGACTCCACCGGGACTTCCTTGCCGTCGGAGTCGATCAGTTTGCCGTTCTCATAGCGGTCGCCCTCGGCCAGGCACTGAAGGTCTTCCTCGCGGATGACCCGGCCCGTTCCGGCCACGAAGACCGACTGGTTCTCCGAGTTGCCCTTCTTCAGGTGGTTGAAGAGCAAGTTCAGCGTGATGGCCATGACGGCCGCGGAGCTGATGCCGGAGTGGAAAATCGTTCCGAACCAGCTGGGGAACTTGTCGTAGAAGGTGGGGGCGGCGATCGGGATCATCCCGAAACCGATGGAGGCGGCGACGATGATCAGGTTCATGTTGTTCCGGTACTCCACCTTGGCCAGGGTGCGGATGCCGCTCGCGGCCACAGTGCCGAAGAGCACGATCCCCGCACCGCCCAGGACGGCCGTGGGAACCGCCGCGACCACGCGGCCGAGCACCGGCAGCAGGCCCAGCAGCACCAGGATGACACCGCCGGCCGCCACCACGTAGCGGCTCTTGATCTTGGTGACGGCGACCAGGCCAACGTTCTGGGCGAAAGCGCTCTGCGTGAAAGAGCCGAAGACCGGCGCCACGAGGCTGGAAACCATATCGGCCCGCAAGCCCGCGGCGATCCGCTTCGAATCGACCCGGGTGCCCACGATCTCGCCGACGGCCAGGATGTCGGCCATCGTCTCGGTCAGGATCACCAGGACCACGATCAGCATGGAGATGATGGCGGCAGCCTCGAAAGTGGGCGCGCCGAGGTGGAACGGCGCGGGGAAGGCGACGATCGGGCCGTCGCCGACCTTCGAGAAGTCTGCCATGCCGGTCACGACGGCGACCCCCGTTCCGGCCACCATGGCCAGCAGGATCGACAGGCGGGAAATGGTGGCGTTGCCGACCTTGCTCAACAGGAGCACGAGGGCCAGGGTAATGGCCGCCAGCCCGATGTTGGCCACGCTCCCGTAGTCCTCCGCCTTCTTGTTCCCGCCCATGGCCCAGTTGGCCGCCACGGGCATCAGCGTGAGGCCGATGGTGGTGATGACTGTGCCGGTGACCACCGGCGGGAAGAACCGGACTATCTTGGAGAACACCGGGGCGATCAGCAACCCGATGGCTGCAGAGGCAATGACGGCGCCGAAGACGGCCGGGAGGCCACCTCCACCGGTGACGATGGCGACCATGGTCGCCACGCTGGCGAAGGAGACGCCCTGGACCAGGGGGAGCTGGGAGCCGAAGAACGGCACGCCCAGGGTCTGGAGCAGGGTTGCCAGGCCGCCCATGAAGAGGGCCGCGGCGATCAGGACCCCGACGTCGGCGGGCGCCAGGCCGGCGGCCTGGCCGACGATCAGGGGGACGGCGATGATGCCGCCGTACATGGTCAGGACGTGCTGGAAGCCGTAGGCGAAGCTGCTTCCGACGGAGAGTCGTTGGTCTTCGGGGCGGGGAGTGCCGCCGGTGCCGCCGGTGCGTGGCAGCCGGGCGGTCAGTTTCTTGCGTGCGTTCATGGCAGACCTTCTTGGTTCATGGCGGACGTCGTCGTCCGGCTAACAATGTCTGGCTAACGTTTACTTGAGTGCCGGCGCCGGAAGCCCGGGCCGGCCTGTTCGGGAGTCCTAGCAGAAGCCGGCGATCCCGGACCAGGCGATCTCGGCCGGTGCAGCGTCTTCACGCTGGACCGTGGCCTCGATCAGGCCGTAGGGGCGGTCGGCGGCAAAGAAGACCTCGTTGGGGTTGTCGAGGCCAAAGGGCGAGAGGTCAACGAGGAAGTGGTGCTTGTTGGGCATGGAGAACTTAATCTCGTCGATCTCGGTGTGCGCTTCAAGGACCTTGGCGCCCATGTCGAAGAGGGTCTGCTGCAGGGCGTGGGAGTACTTTTCGCTGAACCCCTCCAGCAGCAGGCTCTTGACGTCCTCGTAGCTCTTGTTGAAGTCGAACGTGCCGAAATCGGTGCCGGCCTTGAAGCGCCAGCGGGCCGATACGTCCGTGGCGAGGATGCGGTCGGACGTTTCCGGGAGCGTGGTGTACTTGTCCCGCGGGAAGCCGCTGAACCCGGACTGGGTCGACTTCAGTACGGTGAGGTCCTTGAGCCCGGCGATGAGGTGCTCGGTACCGCCGTCGCGGACAAGAACCGCGGTGCGGACTTCCTGGCCGCTGCGGACGAAAGAGTGGTCGTGCCCGGCCCCGTGGGCCTGGATCCGGTCCCATTTGTAGGACTCGGCGGCCCAGCGGCCGCCGGTGACCCAGTCGAAGTTCGAGGTAAAGTGCTTGCCCAGCCGCAGCAGGAAGGCTTCCGGGGAGCCGATGCCGTCCCGGGCGAAGGCGTAGATCGTGTTCTTTTGGGTGTCCGTGGCAACCACATGGCTGTTGTCGCCTTCGAGGTGGGCCGCCGCGAAGTCCCCCCGCAGCTGCGAGGTGACGTTCAGGTCTTCGATTTCATGGCGGTCGGTGTCCCTGGTGATCTTAACGACGCGGACTTCGGCTTTTCCGTACTGGTTGTGGCCGAGGACGATCTTGTTGCTCATGGTCTGATTCCCAACTTCAGGTATGTGGCACCAAAGTCCCACATAGAAATTAAGCGCTTGTTTCCTGCGCGTTTCTCATTCCGTCGGCCCACAAAAAAGAGCCGACATCAGTTGATGCCAGCTCATTACGACCCTGCCTGCTGCTCCCAGGTTACGTGACCTGCGCCACGAATTGGGATTAAGCGTAGCCCGGACCCGGCGTGGTGTACATCACTTTTCGAAAAATCCGTTTGTGACCGCGGTGGCCGCAGCCCTTGACCGCCGACTCCGGAGGCTTCTAGTCTTTTCCACATAACAATAAATTATTTCCAAATAGCGGAACTGCACTGGTGTGATCCGACCCGGTGCGAGGAAGCGGCCACACAATGAACGAGGAGGAGTCCATGGACTCGCAGGAGAAGGACAGTGCCATTGAATTTCCGGCGCCCGGGCAGGAGCTGTACCTGCCGTTCGGCGCGACGGACTTCGGTGCTACGGACCCGGACTTCTACATTCCGGCCGACTGCGAGCGGAGGGACCGCGGCTTTTCCCGATGGCTCCGCGCGCTGCCGCTCTTTGGCCGGCAGGCGTTACTTGGGGCGGTAGGGCGTTGGCGTGAAGACCCGGAAATAGAGATTTCACATAACGAAACCGGGCTTCCATCAACTAGGGCGCGCCGCGCGGACGTCCCGGTGCTACTGTCGATCTTGCCAACGGCGGGCAGCCCGATCCCGGGAAGCTATCTACCAGGCGCAACCTTCAAGGCACATGCTGAAGACTGGTCACCGTCGCATCCGGCCCTTGCGTTCCCGTCGCGGTGTACCGGCTTCCGCAGGTTAGGGAGTGGCAGCATGACTACAGCCGATACGGCCCGGAAGTTCCTGGCGAGATCCATCGAGTTGGCCACGGCCAACGTCCTGAACGGCGGCGGCCCGTTCGGCGCTGTGGTGGTCACTGCGGACGGGCAAGCGTTCGAAGGCGTCAACCGCGTCACCGCCACCAACGATCCCACGGCGCACGCCGAGGTCACGGCCATCCGGCGGGCCTGCAGCGACCTGGGCAACTTCGATCTCAGCGGAGCCACGCTCTACTGCAGCTGCGAGCCGTGCCCCATGTGCCTGGCGTCCGCGCTGTGGGCGCGGGTGTCACGCGTGGTGTTCGCCGCGGACCGGCACGATGCCGCGTCCGCGGGGTTCGATGACGCCGTCTTCTACGAATACTTCGAAAACGATCAGCGCGACGCGCTCATGCCGGTGGGCAGGCTGGAACTGACAGACCCGCAAGCTCCCGCGGCCCTGGATCCCTTCAACGCCTGGAACTCGTTCGAGTCCAGGACCGACTATTAGCGCCGGTGACTGCGGCCATGTTGGATCTGCTCCCGCACTTAGGCACATGGTGGCCTGCCGCGCCCGGGCAGCGCTGCGCGGTGGCCACCGTGGTGGGCGCTGCCGGATCGGTGCCGCGGCCCGTGGGCACGTCCATGTTGGTCTCGGAGACCGGGGAGGTGCTCGGAAGCCTGTCTGGCGGCTGCGTTGAAGGGGCCGTTGTGGAAGCGGCCCTGGAGGCACTGCGCGACGGCGGGTCGCGCCGGGAGTTCTTCGGCTACAGCCCCGAGGACGCGTTCGCCGCCGGACTGACCTGTGGCGGTGGGCTGGAAATCCACATCGAGCCCCTGGGCGCAGGGCCCGGCCGGCTATGGCTGGACAGCCTGGCCGGCCTGGCCGGGCGGCATCCGGCCGGCGGGGCGGCGCTGATCCGCAGGGTGGACGCCGGCGGCGGCGGCGCCGTCGTGGTTCCTGACCCGGCGGCTTTCCAGGTACTGGAGTCGGCCGAGCTCGCCGCGCTGCTGGGAACGGGCGGTTCCGCCGGTGCCGGGCGCGTACTGCTGGCCGCGGCAGCCCAGCTGGAACCGCTGCTGAGGGGAGGCCGTACCGGACTGGTCCGGATCGCGCCCGCGGGGGACTGCCAGCCCGAACCCGTGAGCCTGCTGGTAGAGAGCCGGCTACCGGCGGCGCGCCTGCTGATCTTCGGCGCCAATGACTTCGGTGCGGCACTCCTGCCGGCCGCGAAACTCCTTGGCTTCCACGTCACGGTGTGCGATGCTCGCCCGGCGTTCGCGCAGCAGGACAGGTTCAGCGCCGCGGACGAGGTGGCCACTGCCTGGCCGCACCGGTATCTGGCGGACCAGGCGCGGGCTGGCCGCACCGACGCCCGTACGGCGATCTGCGTCCTCACGCACGATCCCAAATTCGATGTCCCGCTCCTGCAGGCCGCCCTCGGCCTGGACGTGGCCTATGTCGGCGCCATGGGGTCCAGGCGCAGCCACCGCGCGCGGATCGATGCCCTGCGGCAGGCCGGTGTGGCCGACGGGGACCTGGCCCGGCTGCACTCACCCATCGGCCTGGACCTCGGGGCCGTCACACCGGAAGAGGTCGCGGTGTCCATCACGGCAGAACTCGTGGCCAGCCGGAGCAAAGCCGCCGGCCTGGCCCAGGGCAGCGTGTCCCTGAAGGATGTCAGCGGCCCCATTCACCATTACGCCGCAAGTCATCACGACAGCGGTCATCACGCCAGCAGCCATCACGACAGCAGCGCCGGCATGCCGGAACCTCAGGAGGCCCAGTGGACATGAACACCATCGAGGCCGTGGTCCGCACCGCGGATCCGGCGCAGTGGCGCGAAGGCGACGCCTGGCTCGCGGGGGGCACCGTGCTTTTCTCCGCCGGGAGCCCCGGCCCCGGACAGGAACCGCTCCGGCGTCTCCTGGACCTCGGCTTCACGGACTGGACACCCCTGGCCGTCTCGGCGGCGGGCATCGAGCTGGCGGCAACCTGCACCATCGCGCAACTGTATGCCTTCCCTGATTCGGACGCTGGCCGGGGACTGGCCGGGGACTGGCCCGGCGTGGAGCTCGTCCGGCCCTGCTGCGAGTCCTTCGTGGCCTCGTTCAAGGTCTGGACCATGTCCACGGTGGGCGGCAACCTGTGCACCTCCCTGCCGGCCGGGCCCATGATCTCGCTCTGCGCGGCGCTCGACGGCACGGCCACCATTTTGGGCCCCGGCGGCGCCCGCCGCACGCTCCCGGTGCTGGAGTTCGTCACGGGCGACGGGACCAACGCCCTCGCTCCCGGCGAGCTCCTGCGCAGCGTGAGCCTGCCGGCGGCGTCCCTGTCCTCCCGGGTGGCCTTCCGCCGGCTGTCGCTGAGCAACCTGGGCAGGTCCGCGGTGCTGCTGATCGGAAGGCTCGACGCCTGCGGCTCCCTGGTCCTGACCGTCACCGCAGCCACCAAACGCCCCGTGCAGCTGCGCCTGACGTCCTCCGCGGCGGCGCTCGCCGACGCCCTCTCCGCCTCATTGGATGCCGCCATCCCCGATGAGCTGTACCACGACGACGTCCACGGCCTGCCCGCCTGGCGCAAGGACATGACGTACCGGCTGGCCCATGAAATCCGGGCCGAGCTCACCGCCCCGGCAGGCCGTGATCCGCTACGCGTATCCGGTGATTTCTGGCCGCCGCGGGGCAGGCCCTTGAGCGCCGGGGCCCGGACGGAAGAGGCCTGAACATGTCAATCGAGATCAACGGCAGCCCGGCGCAGGCCGGACCCCGCCCCGGGCAGTGCCTGCGGACGTTCCTTCGCGAACAGGGGAGCCTCGGCGTGAAAAAGGGCTGCGACGCCGGCGACTGCGGCGCGTGCACCGTGCATGTGGACGGGGTGCCGGTGCACAGCTGCATTTATCCCGCCGTCCGCGCCGAGGGCCACGCCGTCACTACTGTGGAAGGGTTGGCCGCCACCTGCGCCTCCGGCGGATCCGATGACCCCGACGGCACCGCACTCCATCCGATGCAGCAGCAGTTCCTGGACCGGCAGGGCTTCCAGTGCGGTTTTTGCACGGCCGGCATGGTGATGACGGCCGCGACCTTCGATGACCAGCAGAAGGCGGACCTGCCGCGGAACCTCAAGGGCAACCTGTGCCGGTGCACTGGGTACACGGCCATCGAGGACGCCGTCTGCGGGAGGGCGAGCCAGCCGGACACCCCTGGTACGGACACGGCATCGGAGGGGCGCGGCCGGCCGGAGCCGCGCCCCGGACAACTGGGCGACGATGTTCCCGCACCCGCCGGCCTCGCCATCGTCACGGGGCAGGCCCGCTACACCCTGGACGTCCCGGCCGAAGAACTGCCCGGGCTGCTGCACGTGAAGCTGCTGCGCTCCCCGCATGCCCACGCCCGGATCCGCGCCATCGACGCCGCGGCCGCGCTGACGATTCCCGGCGTCGCGGCGGTCTTCACCCACGAAGACTCCCCGGCGCAGCTGTTTTCGACCGCGCAGCACGAGCTCTACACCGACGATCCTGACGACACCCGCGTGTTCGACGACGTGGTGCGGTTCATCGGCCAGCGGGTCGCGGCCGTGGTCGCCGGCACGGTGGCGGCGGCGGAGGCAGGCGTGCGGGCCCTGAAGGTCGACTACGAGGTACTGGACGCCGTCTTCACCCCGGAGAACGCCATGCTCCCCGGGGCCCCCGCCCTCCATGGGGACAAGGACGCAGCCGCGGCCCGCATCAGCCGGCCCGAACGGAACGTCGTGGCCGAGCTGCATTCCGAGCTCGGCGATGTGTCGGCCGGTTTCGCCGCGGCGGACTTCATCCACGAACACACCTACCGGACCCAACGGGTGCAGCACATGGCGCTCGAAACCCATGCCTCCATCGCCTCCTTCGGCAGCGACGGGCGGCTGCTGATCCGCACGTCCAGCCAGGTCCCGTTCCTGGTGCGGCGGACCCTGTGCCGGGTATTCGGTCTGCCGGAAGAGCAGATCCGGGTGGTGGCGGGACGGGTAGGCGGCGGCTTTGGCGGCAAGCAAGAGGTGCTCACCGAGGACGTCGTGGCGCTGGCAGCCCTGAAGCTCAACCGCCCCGTGCAGCTTGAATTCACCCGGACCGAACAGTTCACCGCCGCCACCACCAAGCATCCCTTCACCATCCATCTCAAGGCCGGCGCCAGCCGCGACGGCAGGCTGACGGCACTGAAGCTGGAGGTGCTCACCAACACCGGCGCCTACGGCAACCACGCGACCGGCGTCATGTTCCACGGCTGCGGCGAGTCGCTGGCGGTGTACAGGTGCGCCAACAAGAAAGTGGACGCCCACGCCGTCTACACCAACACCGTGCCGGCGGGTGCCTTCCGCGGCTATGGGCTCAGCCAAATGATCTTCGCGATCGAATCAGGCATCGACGAGCTCGCGACGGGGATCGGCATGGACCCCCTGGAGTTCCGCCGCCGGAACATGGTCCGGGAAGGCGACGACATGCTTTCCACCCGCGACGAGCCCCAAGAGGACGTCCGCTACGGCAGCTACGGCCTGGACCAGTGCATAAAGCTGGTGGAGGACGCCCTGGCCCGTGGACAGGAACGCTACCGCGCGGCCGGCCTCGACAGCCTGGGCCCGGACTGGGTCCTCGGGGAGGGGACGGCCCTGTCCATGATCGACACCGTCCCGCCACGCGGCCACTTTGCCCATTCCAGGCTCCGGCTGCTGCCCGACGGGACGTACGCCGCCGACGTCGGGACGGCAGAATTCGGCAACGGCACCACCACCGTCCACACGCAGCTCGCGGCCACCGCGCTGTCAACCACTGCCGCCCGGGTCACTGTGCGGCAGTCCGACACCGACCTCGTGGACCACGATTCCGGTGCGTTCGGATCTGCCGGCACCGTGGTGGCGGGCAAGGCGACGCTGGCCGCCGCAGAGGAGCTCGCCCTCCGCATCCGCGTCTTCGCCGCCGGCAGCCGCCGCGTGCAGCCCTCCGGCTGCGTGCTGGAGCAGGATGCCGTTCTCTGCGAGGGAACGCGGGTGCCGCTCACGGAGATTTCCGACGCCGCGGAGCAGGCCGGCGTCGAGCTCGCCGCCGAAGGGCGCTGGGGCGGGACCCCGCGCTCAGTGGCGTTCAACGTCCAGGGCTTTCGGGTGGCAGTGAACACCGGGACAGGGGAGTTGCGGATTCTGCAGAGCGTGCAGGCTGCCGATGCCGGCGTGGTGGTCAATCCGCGCCAGTGCCGCGGCCAGATCGAAGGCGGGATCGCGCAGGCCCTCGGCTCCGCGCTCTACGAGGAGGTCAAAGTGGACGACGCCGGCCGCGTGAGAACGGACGTCCTGAGGCAGTACCACGTCCCCGCCTTCGCCGACGTGCCGCGCAGCGAGGTCTACTTCGCCGACACCAGCGACAAGCTGGGCCCGCTGGGTGCGAAGTCCATGAGCGAGAGCCCGTTCAACCCGGTGGCGCCGGCGCTCGCGAATGCCATCCGGAACGCCACCGGCGTGAGGTTCTCCGAGCTGCCGATCTCCCGGGACAAGATCTACCTGGGCCTGAAGGAAGCAGGGCTGGTCCCTTCCCGGGGAGCGCCCTGAATGGCCGATCCCGCGATCCGGGCCTTCGTCGATCGGCTGGCGTCCGTGCAGACCGGGCCGGACTGCGGGAATTTCTTTGATTTTGCCGTTGCCGGCAATGCCGTGCGCCGCGGGAACCTGGAGCTCTATCTCCAGGAAATGCTGGACCGGCGCCCGAAGGTGCTGCTGCTGGGCGAAGCGCCGGGATTCCGGGGCATGAGGATCACCGGGATTCCCTTCACAAACCGCTCCATGCTCGAAGGCCCTGCCAACGAGTTTGGGCTGTTTGGGCCGGGGAAGGGGTACGTGCTTCCGGCCGATTCCGAAGGCATAGCCGCGGAACCGACGGCCACGGTGATGTGGCAGGTCCTGGCGGAGCTGGAGTTCCTGCCCCTGCTCTGGAGTGCCTGCCCGTGGCACACCCACGTGCCTGGGCGGCCGCTTTCCAACCGCACGCCAAGGGCTTCCGAGGCCGCCCTTGGAGCTCCGTTTTGGCAGGCATTGATCGAGGCGTTTCGCATCGAAACCGTGGTGGCCGTGGGCAATGTGGCGCACCGCAGCCTGCAGAGGAGCGGCCTGGACGTCCCGAAAATCAGGCATCCGGCCCATGGCGGCAGGGCCGGGTTCAAGCGTGGCCTGCAGGAGCTGTTGGCTTAATCGAGGAGGTGCAGCTGGTCGGGTGAGTCGAGGTCCTCGCCGCCGGGGAGGTCGCTGCAGTCCACCAGATCAACCAGGTCCGGGTGGGCCCGCAGGAAGACACGTGCTCCGGCGTCGCCCGTTGCTGTTTCCGCGGCTTCAGCGCGAAGTCCGGCGTCGAGCAGCAGCGGATGTCCCCGCTGCAGCTTCCCCTCCGCATCGCGGTAGGCGGCCGCCGTCGCCCGGCCCGGCCGGTGGGCTGCCAGCAGCCGGGCCACGGTCTCCGGGGTGAGGCCGGGCTGGTCCACCAGCGCGATGAGCACATGGTCCTCGGGGGCCGCCGCGGCAACTCCCGCCCGGAACGAACTGCCCATCCCGGTGTCCCAGCCAGGGTTGTCGATGACCTGGTGCCGGCTGAGGTCGGTGGCGGCGCGGACCGTTGCCGCGTCCGCGCCGAGTACTGTCACCACTTCCCGGCAGCCGCCCGCGAGCAGCACGTCAGCAAGCACTTCGACCAGTGTGCGGCCATGGAAGGGGAGCAGCGCCTTGGGCCCGAGCCCCAGCCGCGTCCCGGCCCCGGCGGCAAGCAGCACCGCCGTCGTTGATCCCGCCGTCATGAGCGATTCCGATGAGTCAGCCATGGTCCCAGCCTATGCACCCGGATGGCAGGTGACGGCAGCCCCGGGGCGGAACACTGCCGTCAACTGCCCACTCGATGGCGTCAGGCGTCGCCACCCGCTCCGCCGGTGGTCCCGGCCGTGACATCCAGGAGCTTGTAGCGGTCCATCGCATAGGCGGGCACCCCGCCGTCGACCTCTCCGCGCGAGGCCAGCAGCTGCAGGGTCTTCACCACAATCGAGTGCGTGTCGTTCTTGAAGAAGCGGCGTGCCGCGGCGCGGGTGTCCGAGAAGCCGAAGCCGTCCGCGCCAAGTGAGGCGAACTGGTGCGGCAGGAACTGGCGGATCTGGTCCGGCACGGCCTTCATGTAGTCCGTGACTGCCACGATCGGACCGGTGGCGCCGGCGAGCTGCTGGGCCACGAACGGGACGCGGGCCGGCTGGCCGGGGTTGAGGAAGGCCTCTTCCTCTGCTGCGAGCCCGTCCCGCCGCAGTTCGGTCCAGGAGGTCACGGACCAGACATCGGCGGAGACGCCCCAGTCCTCGGCCAGGATCCGCTGGGCTTCGAGGGCCCAGGGCACCGACACGCCGGAGGCGAGGATCTGGCTCTTAGGCCCTTCCGCGCCCGACGCCGACACCCGGTAGATGCCTTTCAGCACGCCGTTGACGTCGAGGTTCTCGGGTTCGGCCGGCTGGACGATCGGCTCGTTGTAGACCGTGAGGTAGTACATGAGGTTCCGGTCTTCCGACTCCGGACCGTACATCCGCTCCAGGCCGTCCCGGACGATGTGGCCCATTTCGTACCCGTACGCGGGGTCGTAGGTGATGACGGCCGGGTTGGTCGCGGCCAGGATGGGGGAGTGCCCGTCGGCGTGCTGCAGGCCTTCGCCGGTCAGGGTGGTGCGGCCGGCGGTGGCGCCGATGATGAACCCGCGGGTCATCTGGTCCGCGGCGGCCCAGAAGGAATCGCCGGTGCGCTGGAACCCGAACATCGAGTAGAACACGTAGACCGGGATGAGCGGTTCGCCGTGAGTGGCGTAGGACGTGCCCGCGGCGGTGAACGCGGCCACGGCCCCGGCCTCATTGATGCCCGGGTGGATCAGCTGGCCCTTGGCCGATTCCTTATAGGCAAGGACCAAATCCCGGTCCACGGACAGGTAGCCCTGGCCATCCGGGTTGTAGATCTTCGCCGAGGGGAAGAACGCGTCCATGCCGAACGTGCGGGATTCATCTGGCACGATCGGGACGATGCGGTGTCCGAAGTTCTTGTCCCGGAGCAGGTCCTTGAGCAGGCGGACGAAGGCCATGGTGGTGGCGGCCCGTTGCTTCCCGGAACCTCTTTTGGCCACCTCATATGTTGCGGGATCGGGAAGTTCCACGGGCGCGTGGTCCGGCCGCCGCTCGGGGACGAAGCCGCCGAGTTCCTTGCGGCGGCCCATCAGGTACTGGATCTCGGGGGAGTCCATGCCGGGGTGGTAGTACGGCGGCCGGTAGAGGTCCGCTTCCAGCTGCTCGTCGGTGATCGGGATGCGCAGGTGGTCGCGGAAGGCCTTSAGGTCSGCSAKSGTGAGCTTCTTCATCTGGTGGGTCGCGTTGCGGCCCTCGAAGTGCGTGCCCAGGCCGTAGCCCTTGACCGTGTGGGCCAGGATGACSGTGGGCTTGCCCTTGAACTCGGTCGCGGCCTTGTAGGCGGCGTAGACCTTGTTGTAGTCGTGGCCGCCGCGCTTGAGGTTCCAGATCTGGTCGTCGGTCAGGTCCTGGACCATTTCCTTGGTCTGCGGGGTCTTGCCGAAGAAGTGYTCGCGGACGAACGCGCCGGACTCGGCCTTGTACGTCTGGTAATCGCCGTCGACGGTCTCGTTCATGATCTTCACCAGCGAGCCGTCCTCGTCCTTGGCCAGCAGGTCATCCCACTCCCGGCCCCAGACCACCTTGATGACGTTCCAGCCGGCGCCGCGGAAGAAGGCCTCGAGTTCCTGCATGATCTTGCCGTTGCCGCGCACSGGTCCGTCGAGGCGCTGGAGGTTGCAGTTGATCACGAAGTTCAGGTTGTCGAGCTTGTCGTTCGCGGCGAGCTGGASCAGSCCGCGGGACTCGGGCTCGTCCATTTCGCCGTCRCCCAGGAACGCCCAGACCTGCTGGTCCGAGGTGTCCTTGATGCCGCGGTTGTGCAGGTACCGGTTCGACTGSGCCTGGTAGATCGCGTTCATCGGGCCGATGCCCATCGAGACCGTGGGGAATTCCCAGAACTCCGGCATCAGGCGCGGGTGCGGGTAGGAGGACAGGGCGTGGCCTTCCTTGGACTTCTCCTGCCGGAAGCCGTCCAGGTCCTCCTCGGACAGCCGGCCTTCCATGAAGGCGCGGGCGTACATGCCGGGGGAGGCGTGGCCCTGGAAGAAGACCTGGTCCCCGCCGCCGGGGTGGTCCTTGCCGCGGAAGAAGTGGTTGAACCCGACCTCGTACAGGGTCGCGGCCCCGGCGTAGGTGGAGATGTGCCCGCCGACGCCGATATCGGCGCGCTGGGCCCGGTGCACCATGACCGCGGCGTTCCAGCGCAGCCAGGCCCGGTACTTGCGTTCGATTTCCTCGTCCCCGGGGAACGCCGCTTCCTGGTCCACCGGGATGGTGTTGACGTAGTCCGTGGTGGTGACCATCGGRACACCCACGCTCTGCGCSCCGGCCCGCTGGAGCAGGCTGCGCATAATGTACTGGGCACGCTCGGTGCCCTGTTCCTGAATCAGGGTATCCAGGGACTCCAGCCATTCGGCGGTCTCTTCCGGATCACGATCAGGCAGCTGGTTTGTCAACCCGCTGAGGATATGGGAGGTATCTTCTCCTGCAGCCACGTCCAACCTCTTTTCGTCGTTGAATGGTCGGCTCAAGTTTTCATTCTGTGAGAAAACTTTCTTGCAATTCGAGATTATCGACGCAGGCCGAGGCGCGTCAACATCTGCGGCGGGGCACCGCGGGTCCTGCAGTCACAATCGGGCGGAAGGGCGCCACAAGCAACGCGGGCTCAGATATGGCCCATTTGAGCCGCCGCCAGATTCGGCTGCATCTGAGCCCGCGTTGCTTTTAGGCTGAGGTGAGCAGCCTGCCCCAGCGCGGGGCCAGCAGCGGTGCGCCCGCCATCCTGAGGCAATGCCACAGCGTGACGGCCACTGAGTCCAGGACAGGAACGCCCGTTTCGGCCTCGATTTCGGCGGTGATGTTGGCCCCGTAGAGGTTGGTGCAGAGGTAGATGATGGCGTCCGGCCGGGCCGCCGCCAGCTCCAGCGACCCCGGACGCATCTCCTCATCGGCCACGCGGGCGAACGACTCGTTGTCGCTCAGGCCGAGGAACCGGTGGTCCAGCGTCTTGATGCCGTCCCGTCCGTACGACGCCACGATCCGTTCGTTGACGTCCTCCGTGTACGGAGTGAACAGCCCGATGCGCTCGGTGCCGAAGGTCCGGAACGCCTCCATGTAGGCCAGGGTGGATGTGGTGGCCGGGACGCCGGTGGCGTCCGTGATGTCCTCCACGATCCGGCGGTCATGGTCGGCGCCGAGCCAGGAGCCGGAGGTGCCGTTCCAGGCGATGACGTCCACATCGGCGGTGGCGAGGAGCTCGGCGGCCGACCGCATGACGGCGGCGTCGAATTGTTTGTCCGAGGATTTGTCCAGGGCAATCCTGGTGACCGGGATCCGGGCGAAGTGGATGGTCATGTCGTCGCGGTCGCCCAGGATCCGGTAGCTCTGCGGCTCGAGGCAGGTGTTGGAGGACGGCACGATCATGCCGATGCGGGTGGGGCGGGTTGCGGAAGGCATGGGTGCTCCTAAAGGGCAGCGGGGGCGGTGACGGGGTCGGCGGCCGCCTGGTGTTCGCGGAAACCGCTGCGGGGCACGAACCGGCCCACGGGACCCGGGTCATGGAAGCCGTTGGCGTCCAGCACCACACGTCCGGCGGACACCACAACGGCGGGCCAGCCGGTGAGCGTCCTGCCGTCGAACGGTGAGAAATCCGTTCCCATGTGCAGGGCAGCGCCGTCAACGGCGCGTTCCTCGGCCGGATCGAAGATGACCAGGTCGGCGTCGTACCCGGACGCGATGGTTCCCTTGCCCGGCAGGGCGTTGATGCGGGCCGGGCCGGCGGCGAACACTTCGACGAAGTCCTCCACGCGGGCTGCCCCGGCGGCGGCGTCCATCAGGGCGGTGAACGTGACGGGCATGCGGGTTTCCACTCCAGGCAGTCCGTGCGGCATTTCGCGGATGTCATCTGCGCGCTCCCGCTTTTGCGTGAGGTCGTAGCAGGAGTGGTCCGAAGCCACCGTGTGGATGGCGCCGGCGGCAAGGCGGTCCCGCAGCGCGGCGACGGTCTCCGGGCTGCGCATCGGCGGGCAGCAGGCGAACCACTCCGGCATCACCGATCCGTAGACACTGTCATCAAGGGTGAGGTAGTGCGGGCAGGTCTCGGAGTAGGCCTCCTGGCCGTGGCTGCGGGCCTCGGCGACGAGGTCTACGGCGCCCGGCGTGGACTGGTGCACAAAGTAGACGGGGGCGTTGGTGTACTCGGCCATCGCCAGGGTCTCCTTGACCGAGATTTCCTCCGCGAGTTCCGGGCGGGTCCGGTGCAGGTGTTCAATGCTGATCCGGCCGTCGTCCGCGTGCTGCTGGGTGCAGTCGGCAATGATGGGATCGTGTTCGGCGTGGATGTAGGTGAGGCCGTCGAGCCGGACCATCTCGCGCATGACCTTCAGGATCGTGTCCCCGTCGGCCATGGTGGTGCCCCGGTTGGTGGTGTACATCTTGACCGAACGGACACCTTCGGCGGCGAGCTGTTCGAGCTGCCATGGCACGGTTTCGTCCCACTGGACCACCGAGCCGTGGAGGGCGACGTCGCAGCGGGACTCGCGTGCCAGTTCCTTCTTGTGCAGCACCGCGGCCAGCGGGGTCTCGCGGGCGTCGCGGGGGATGCCGAAGTCGATGATGGTAGTGGTGCCGCCCCAGAGGGCAGCGGTGGATGTGGTCCGGTAGTCATCCAGGGTACGGAACCGCCCGGTGACCTGGGCGACGTGGCAGTGGCCGTCCACGCCGCCGGGAATCACCAACTGGCCGGCGGCGTCGATGGTCCTGGCGGCAGCGGGGACCGGCTCCGAAGCGTCCACGAGCTGGACGATCGTTCCGCCATGCACCACGACGTGCGCGTCCTGGCGGCCGAAACTGTTGACCACGGTGCCGTTGGCAATGACAAGGTCTGGGGTGTGGGACATCGTTGTCCTCCTTCGGGGAAAAAAGCTAGTGAGATAGGGCGGACGGTGCGGGCAACTGCGTACTGCGCTGCGCCGTCGTAAGAGCGGCATCGAGGTTTTTCGAGAGTCCCTTGCGGGGCTTGACCGGTGGCGGTGCGAAGGCGCCCGCCCGGTGCCGCCCGGACTGGAGGTTGACCACCGACTGGGCCATCTGGATGCCCGCGGAGATGCCGTCCACCAAGGGGACGGGGATCTGGCCGGCAAGCTCGCGGGCAAGTCCGGCGAGCGGCGCGCCGGCGAGGATCACGACGTCGGCCCCGTCCTGGGCGACGGCCTGGCGGCTGAGGGCCAGCAGGGTCTCCTTGAAGTCCTCCTGCACGGAGCCGATGCCGTTGAGGCTCTCGTTGATGGACCGGATCGAGGCCAACCGGCCGCCGAGCCCGAATCGTTCCACGCAGTCCTGGTACCAGGGCCCGATCCGGTCGGAGATGGCGATGATGGAAAACCGGTGCCCCTGCAGGGCGGCGGCACACAAGGCCGCCTCGGTAATCCCGATGACCGGGACATCTGTCAGTTCCTTCAGCGCGGGCATGCCGGGGTCTCCGAACGCCGCGACCACGACGCCGTCGATGCTGCCGCCGGACCCGTCGCGGGTGTACTCGGCGATGATTTCGGCGACGGCACCGGCGGCGATGAGTGATTCAAAGCGGGTTTCGATGTATTCCACGCCGTACCCGGCGGTCCGGACCACGAGTTCGGTCCCGGGGGAGGCGGAGCGGAGGGCCTCCGCTTCGATCAGGGCGGTGACGTCGTCGCTGATATTGGGGTTGATGACAAGGAGTTTCATAAGTTCTTCCGATGAAGGGCGGGTTCCGTCCGGCGAAAATCCTCCGGAAACTGTTCCCGGTATTTGTCGATGTGCGACGCCGATTGGGCGGCTGCCCGGTCAGGGTCGCCGCTGGCAATCGCGGCGTAGAGGGCCCGGTGCTCCTCGATGAGCTCGGGCAGGTCGCTGACGTGGCGGAAGAGCCAGTGCATGCGGCCCTGGAGCGGTTCGAGCGCGGACTTGAGGAAGCCGTTGTCCGCGATCCGGGTGATGGCATCGTGGAATTCGCTGTTGGCGCGGTGGGCTTCCATGATGGCGCCCCTGGCCAGGCAGCGGTCTGCCTCTTCCAGCAGGCCTTCCAAGGCGCTGAGGTCCTCAGGCGTGGCGCGGGCCGCAGCCAGCCGGCAGGCCAGCACTTCGAGCGACTGGCGGACGTCGAAGAGATCCTCCACGTCTTTGGAACTGAGCGAGCTGACCTCGGCACCGCGCGCGCCGCGGTCGCTGACCAGACCTTCCTGGCGAAGCATGCGAAGGGCCTCGCGGACCGGGAGGCGGGAGACATTGAACTCGGCCGCCAGGTCGCGTTCCACCAGCCTGGTACCGGGAACGTAGTGCCCTTCAAAAATCCTGGTGCGGAGGGTGTCCCGGACAGCCTCCCGGAGGGGGCGTTCCTTGTCCTGGGTTTCTTCTGCGGTAAGCATGGTGCTCCATTCGGGTTCTTGTGGCACTGCGTTCCCGGCTCCGGGAACAAGTGTTGCGTGGCCTAGCTTAGACAGGGAGCCGCTTGTTGTAGTTCAGGGTCAGCACGGATGCGCCCATGATGATCGCGGATCCCACGAAGTACAGCAGCGCCCAGGTGTAGGAGCCGGTGGCACCGACAATCAGGCCGACCGCGATCGGGGTCACGAAGCCGGAGATGTTGCCGCTGAAGTTCATCGCGCCGCCCAKGACGCCGGCGTTGGTCCGGCCACCCAGGATCGAGGGGATGCTCCAGAAGAGGCCCACCCAGCGAAGGAAGAACATGACGACGGAAAGGAGGACCACCGCCGTCGTCGGATCTGCCACGACGGTGACACCGATGAGGCCGCCGATCACTACGACACTGGAGGTGCCCAGGAGGGTGCGCATGACCCGGTTGGCCGAGGCGCCCGATGCCCGCCATTTGTCGGCGATGGTGCCGCCGAGGATTTCGCCGACGAACCCGGCACCGAAGATCACGAACGTGGACCAGCCGATGGTCTTCAGGTCAAAGCCCTTGGCCTGGGCCAGGTAGAGCGGGCCCCAGGTGAGCAGGCCGTAGAAGACTCCGTTGAAGCCCAGCCAGCCGAAGCACATGGCCCAGAAGGAGCGGAACTTCAGGTAGGGGAGCAGGGCGCGTTTGCCCTTGCTGCCGTCGAGCTCGGCTTCGGCGTCCTCGGCGGCGTGGGAGGCCTCGATGTACTCGGCCTCGGCGTCGTTGACTCCGCGGTGCTGGCGCGGATTGTCCCGGACGTACCACCAGACGGCGAGGCCCATGAGGACGGTGGCGGCGCCGGCGATGATGAAGGCGGTCCGCCAGCTGCCCGTCGAGGCGATCAGGCCTGCGATGAGGATGCCGCCCAGCCCGGCGCCCAAGGGGGCACCGGCGTCCAGGATGGTGGCGCCGCGGCCGCGTTCCGATTTGTGCATCCAGATGGCGTTCAGCTTTCCGCCGGCCGGCATGACGCCGGCCTCGGTGACGCCGATGCCCAGGCGGGCGATGAACATGCTGAGGAAGCCGCCGGCCAGGCCGGACGCTGCCGTTGCGGCGCCCCAGCCGACGCAGGACGCGGTCATCACCTTGCGGGGGCCGAACTTGTCGATCAGCCAGCCGACGGGGATCTGCATGAGGGCGTAGGTCCAGAAGAAGGCCGAGAGCAGGAGGCCCACGAGCTCCGGGGCCATGTTGAATTCTTTCTGGATGATGGGCAGGGCGACCGAGATGGAGCCCCGGTCGATGTAGTTCACGGCCACGAGCACCAGCAGGAGGAGGAACATTTTCCAGCGGACATTGGTGCGCCGTTGCACGCGGTCCTTGGAGCCTGTGGGGTCAGCGGGCTGTAGTGCGGTTTCGGTATTTGCGGTTTCGGTATCTGGAAGAGACACAACTTCTCCTTGATAGAGAGGAAAAATGCCGGCAAGTGATGAGGGTCGATTTGTCCGCGGGCCAGGATGCGGGGTGTGGGGCGTCCTGTTCGCGGCCTGTCCAGTGGTGATAGCGGGGCTGATATCAGCGCTGATATCAGTTCGGAGATCCGATGCAGATCCTGGGAGGCCGGGGCCCGGCAAGATTACTTATTTTGGGATCCCGTTTTGGGATCCCAAAATTGAGAATAGAAGTGAGCTGGGCCACTGTCAAGGGTTGTGGGCCGGCCGGCCCGGTTCGCCGGGAAAATGTCGATTGTGACTGGCGTGGGGTTCCCGGGGCGGGCGGCGCCGGGCATGGCTGCGCCCCGCCACCCGGCAGGGGACCAGCCCGGGGCTGAAGCCGTGGCGGGTGGCGGGGCGTGAGGGTGTTTCTTAGCTGCCGCGGTAAGTGGAGTAGGCGAAGGGGCTCAGCAGGAGCGGCACGTGGTAGTGGGACTGCGTCTGGGACACAGCGAAGGTCAGTGTGACTTCGGGGAAGAAGGTCTCGGTCCCGGCGGCGGCGTAATAGGCTCCGGTGTCGAAACCCAGCCGGTACGTGCCGGAGCCCAGGCTGGCGGGACCAAGTGACGTGACGCGCCCGTCGTCATCCGTGGCCCCGGCTGCGATCCTGACCCAGCGCTCGCCGTCGAGCATGTCCAAGGTGACGGCGACGCCCGCGGCGGRCTTGCCGGAGCCGGTGTCCAGGACGTGCGTGGTGATGTGGGAAGTGCTCATGCGCCGATCAGTCCTTCGAGTCGGAGTACCGCGATTTCGCGCAGCTGCTGGCCGATAACTACTTGTTCCTCTTCGGGAGTGTGGGCGAGCCTCGTGTGGAGAGCGGCGAGGATCTCCTCCCGGCTGCGGCCTGCCGCGCGGATCAGGAATACCTGGCCGAATTTCTGTTCATAGCTCCGGTTTCCCTCGGCGATGGCTGCGGCGACAGCCGGAACCGGGGCGCCAAGAGTCGCCTGCTCCGACTGGGAGAGCCGGGCCTCCGTGCTGTTTCCTGCGGCCCGTTCGCCGATTCGGGGATGGTGGGCCAGGGCGGCCCCCACCTCCGCATTGGTGAAGGGTTCCGCCGCGCGGGCGGCGGCTTCGAGGAGGCTTCCGGTGCTGCCGAAGGGCCGGGAATCGACCATCTCCTCAATCCACCGCTCAATGTCCAGGCAGGGACGCAGTGCGGCCGCGGCCTCGGCGCGTCCGGCCGCGTTAAAGTCTTCCAACAGCATGTGCCAGATCCTTTGTGTCAATGCTGGCATCCACGGTGTAGGGCTATACGGACAAGATATTCGTATCGTGGAACTGTTATTTCAGCATATGCAAAAAATTGAACCGTACCGTGTGACGGGTGTCAACCGGACTGTCGGATCCGCGGCGAATTTCGAAAAGTGCGGCGGTATCGGACAGGCGGACTCCCGATCCGGGATGCGCTTGTCCGAAATCGCCGCGGAAAGCCGAACGGTTTCGGCCCCGCTAGCTCGACAGGAACCGCAGCAGAACCTCGTTGACCTCCGCGGCGTGGGTCCACAGCATGCCGTGCGGGGCGCCGTCGATCTCCACGTACTCGGCGTTCGGCAGCGCCTTGGCGAACTGGCGTCCCGCGACGTCGATCGGCAGGATGTTGTCCGCCGTGCCGTGCACAATCAGGGCCGGGACATCGATCTTGGGAATGTCGGCACGGAAGTCCGTGAGCCAGGTCGGCTGCGCTGCCGCCGACGCCGTGGCCCCGCCACCGGTGGCGAGGTTCCACCCGGCGTTCATGACTTCCTGGCTGAGCCGGGGGGTGCCGAGGAAGGTCTCGCTGTTGTAGAAGTTCTTGAAGAATTCCGTGAAGAAGGCGTACCGGTCTGCCGTCACGGCCTCCATCAGCCCGTCGAACACCGACTGCGGGACCCCGCCGGGGTTGTCCTCGGCCTGCAGGACGTACGGCTCGAGCGAGGCCAGGAACACGGCCTTCGCCACCCGGGCAGAGCCGTAGGTGCCGAGGTATCGGCCCACTTCGCCGGTGCCCATGGAGAAGCCCACCAGCACGGCGTCGTTCAGGTCCAGAGTGGTCAGGAGCGTATTGAGGTCCGCGGCGAAGGTGTCGTAGTCGTAGCCGTCGGTGGGCTTGCTGGACTGTCCGAAGCCGCGGCGGTCGTAGGTGATGACGCGGTAGCCAGCGCCGAGCAGCGCAGTTGTCTGCTTTTCCCAGGATGAGCCGTCCAGCGGGTAGCCATGGATAAGGACCACGGCCTGACCGGATCCGTGGTCCTCGTAGTAGAGCTCGACGTCTGTGCTGTTTTCGGTTCCAACCTTGATGTAAGCCATGCCAGCGGTCCTCCCGGTTGCGTGCGGTTCGATCTGGGGCGGTCAATATTGGGCGGTCAATATGCAGTGCAGTCAGTACGTGGGCTCCACTTTAGCGGCCGGAACCCCCTCGGCCAGGGCCTGTTCACCATCCGGAAGGAGAAACTCCTCTGCCACGGCCGCCCACTGCGGCCGGAAGGAATAGAGGCAGCCCAGCCGCAAGCGGGTCGCGGCAGCGTAGGCGTCGAACCGGGCGGGGGTGACCCGCAGTTCGTCGGCGGTGGCGATGACGTGACGGTGGGCGGTTTGGTACCTTTCGGCGGTCAGGCGGTGTTGGCGCAGGCGCAGGCGCAGGTGCACGGCAAGGTTCGCGAGGTCGGCGGCGGCCTCGGCCCGGCCGGCTTCGTCGAAGTCCAGCAGCCCCAGGGGAGCGCCGGGATCCCCGGTGAATATCTGCTTGTCGTGGAGGTCGCCGTGGGACCACACGAGTGGGTCCGGATCGGTCCGGAGCAGTTTTTGGGCGGTCTGCCCTGCGGCCACACGCACGGCGGTGCGCTCGGGCTGTGCTGCCGGAATATCCCCGGCGTGCACCAGCCACCGGTGCACGATGCGTTGCAGGTTCTCCAGTTCGACGGCGGCCGTCCGGGGCGGGAGCGCCTCAAGGGTCAGGCGGTGCTCCGGAGCCCGGGCCAGGGAATGCTGCCGGACCCAGGCCCGGGACCATTCTTGCCAGGCTTCTTCGAACACGTCATCACTGACGGCTGGGTCGTTTCCGAGCTCGAACAGGGAACGGCCGGGCAGCGCCATGATCGTGAGGCAGCCCGGGGTGCAGGAAACAATTTCCGGGGTGCGGAAGTCCCCGGCGCCGAGGAGCTCGTTCATCCGGGCGTGCCTGCCCACCGCTTCGTCGGACTGGCGGGCCCGGAAGATCTTGAGGTAGTGCTCCCCGGCCCTGACCACGGCCCGTTTGTGGGCCCGGTGCACCACCACCTCACCCAGCGGCGACGCGTGCTTCAGGGCGGGCAGACGCCGGTCGCGGCCGTCCCGCAGAAGCTCCAGCTGCCCCGCCCGGAGGTGGGCCGCCCGGACCCCTGCCCGGTCGGCGGCGGCCAGTTCCAGGACATAGTCCTCCGCGGAGTCGTCGGGCCAGGACCGGATGACCTGCCATTCGAAGTTGTCCGCATCCAGGACGGCGGCCGGGACGGGCGGGTGCCAGCCCATGTGGATCAGCTCCGGGATCCGAGGGACCGGCTGGCGGCCAGGATGGTGGATCCGAAGGACTCACGCTGCTTTACCCGGTCTTCGAGAACGCGGGTCGCCAGCAACGAGCCCGAAGGGAGCGAAGAACAGGCCAGTCGCAGCCAGCGTGCGTCCGCGTAGGCATCGAACCGATCCGGGCTGACCTGCAATTGCTCGGCGACGGCCAGCACCACCGTGTGGGCCTTCAGGTATCGCGCCGACGTCAGGTTATTGCGCCACATGCGCCGCTCCAGATGGAAATCCAGGTAGGCGAGGTCGCGGGCGGCCTCGGCCCGGGCAGTATCGTCGAAGTCCAGCAGCCCGAACGGGGACCGGCCGTCGCCGGCGATAATCTGCCGGTCGTGCAGGTCTCCGTGGGCCCATACCAGCGGGTCCGGTACCGAGCCGAGCAGGTTCGCCGTGACGTAATCTGCCATGGCGATCAAGGTGTCGCGTTGGGTGGACAGTTCCGGAACATTCGCTGTGTGGCGCAGCCATCGTTTCAACCAACGGGCCACGGCCTTCGCTTCCACTTCCGGTGAATGGACCGGCAGGGCGCCCAGAACGGTTTGTCTGCTGGCATCAGACGCCGCGCTCAGCTGGGCGAGCCACGCGCGGGACCACTCTTCCCATGCGCCGGCAAACTCCTTCTCGCCGATCGTGAAGTAGTCCTCGCCGATTTCGCCCAGCGTCGGTCCGGAGAGGGCGCTCAAAACGAGGGTGTCCGGGGAGCTCTGAAGTACCTCGGGCGCCGTAAAGGCGCCGGCGTCCAGCAGGAGGTCCGTCTGAGCGCACCGTTCGGCCGGGACTGCGGCCCTGCCGGGCCGGAAGACCTTGATGTAGCAACCCTCCGCCCGGATGATGGCCCGCGTGTACGGCCAGTGGGCAATGATTTCCCCGCGCTGTCTTTCGGTCCGAAGGGCCGGCAGCTCGGGATCGTCCTCCGGCAGGACCTCAAAGCGGCCATGGCTCAAATGTGCTCCCCGGACGCCGGGCCGTCCCGCAGTCTCGACCTCCAGCAGGTATTCTCCGGGTTCTTTATCGGGCCACGCCTTGTGGACGCGCCACGCGGTGCCGGCGTCGTCGGTGTAATTCCAAAGCGGTGGGTGCCAGATCATGCGATCAACTCCAGGGCTCGGCGGATATGCCAGCTCGTGTCGGCCGGCCAGTCGCTGGCCCGGTTCCGGAACGGGTCGACGCTGTTCAGGAACAGCCGGAACGCCGCCCAGGTCTCCACCCTGGCCTGCGATACGTGGCCGCCAGCCTCGCGGTAACCGTCGATCAGCTGGGCCGTCTTGCGGCCACCGGCCACGGGCCCGGCACCTGGGGGGTCTGCGATGTCCTCCACCGCGGCAAACGACCCAAGGTCCCTCGCCGGGTCGGAGGTCCTGACACGGTCGAAATCGATGATGCGGACGGCCGGGCCGTCCACCAGGACCTGGTCCGCCGAGAAATCGCCATGGACCAGCACTTGCGCGGGCCCGTGGGGGCCGGCGGCGCCGACGGTTGCCAGGAGCCGGCTGGTGAGCCGGGCTACCGGAGCCTCGAGCCCCGGGAGCAGGCAGGTGATCATGGACCGCGTGGCGGCGAGCTGCCGTACCAGGTCTTCCACTTCCGCCGCGGGGTCCGGCCCGGTTCCCGCGTCCATTCCATGGATCGCCGCCAGGGCTTGGCCGGCCCGGTAGGCGGCCGGGTCGTTGTCGCCGCCGCTCAGGTCTCCGTGGCCCCAGTCCGGGGAGGCGCTGATGCCGTGCGCGGCGCATTCCACGTCGGCGAGTTCGGGCAGGACCGGGATGCCGTTGCTCTCCAGCCGCTGCCGCAGGCGGAGGCCTGCGGCAGCTTCGTCAGCTTGGACAGCGGTCTTGACGACGACGGGCACCGTCGCCGAAGGGACCCTGGCAACGAGCCTGCGCTCCGGGTTGTATCTCAGCACGCTGACCGGGGGGTCCAGGAACCGCTCTGCCGCGGGGAGTGCTCCGAGCCGTCCGAGCCCGTGGTCCCGGAGCCACCGCAGGTTGGGGCGCAGCGGCCAGTCCTCCTCGATGGGGCCGACAGCCACCACGACGTCGGCGTGGGGATGATCGGGTTGGACCAGCAGGATGCCGCCGCCGCGCTTTTGCGAACTGTCCGCCCGCCGCTGCAGTTTCTCGGCGTGCTCCGGTGCTGTGGTCGATGCCCAGCCGTAGCTGCCGGCCCCGTAGCCGGCCCGGCGGAAGGCGACGAGGGCCGAGTTGTGCGGTTTGTAGCGGGTCCTGGTGATCCGGACGCTTTCGCCCAGGAGCTCGGAGAGCAGCTCGTCGTCGAGGACCCAGTTCAGGCCCGGGATCCGGGTGTCCCGGGCCGCCAGGGCACGGTCAGCTTCGCGCCGCTGCGGCTGCAGCCATTGTCCCTGCAGCCGTTGTCCCTGCAGCCTTTGTCCCTGCGGGGCGATGCTCATGACGGCACCTTGAACAGGTCACCCGGTTCTGCCGTCTGCTGCCGATGGACCCAGTCGGCGAAGCGGGAATCGGGATCTGTCAGCAATAACTGCGGCGGCCCATCTTCGAGGATTTTGCCGTCTTCGAGCCAGATCACCCGGTCGCATGATTGGGCCGAGTTGACGTCGTGGGTAATCGTGATGGAGGTCTGGCCTTGGGTGAGTGTGTCCAATGCGCTGAGGACCGAATCCCGTGAGGCCGGATCAAGCCCGGCCGTCGCCTCGTCCAGAATCACAATGGGGGCCTTGCGGAGCATGGCGCGGGCGACGGCCAGCCGTTGACGCTGGCCCCCGGAAAGATCGTTGGCCGCCTCGCCGAGGACGGTTTCGTAGCCCTGGGGCAGTGCGCGGATGAAACCGTCGGCCTGGGCAAGGGCCGCCACGGCTTCGATCTCCTCATCGGTGGCATCGAGGCGGCCGAACCTGATGTTCTCCCGGACCGAAGTTCCAAACAGCACGGAGTCCTGGAGGAGGATTGAGACATGGGCACGCACGGAAGCGATCTTCAGGGACCGCAGGTCCTCACCTCCGAGGCTGACACTCCCCTCCCAAGGGTCCACCATCCGAAGGATCATGCTGGCCAGCGTTGACTTCCCGGCCCCGGAGGGCCCCAGCACGGCGCAGTGCTGACCCGCCGGTATGGTCAGGGTGATCCCCTTGAGCACCGCGGTTCCGTCGAAGTGACCGGCCCAGACGTTGTCGAACACGATGTCCGGGTGCGGGTTCTTGAGGGCGACGGCGTGCGGTGCCTCGGGCACGTCGCTCTGGGCCTCAAGCAGGTCTGCCACCCGTTCCCCGGAGGCCGTCGCGCGGGCGATACGGCTCGTGTACCTGGCCACATCCTTGAGCGGCCTTAGCCCGGTCTTCACGTAAAACAGGAAAACGACCAGATCACCGGGGGTCATCGCATGCTGCATCACCCTCCAGCCGCCGGCAGCCAGGACTACCGCCGTTGCGATTCCCGTCAGGACGTCGGTCTTCCGTTGCAGGCTGGCGGCCAGCCGCAGCGTGGTCACACCGGAGCCAAGTGCCGCCTGATTGCTCTTGCTGAAGCCCGAGCTGATGGTGTCTTCGAGTCCATACGCCTGGACTTCGCGCATTGCTCCGAGCGTCTGCGCGGCGGTGGTGGCAAGGGCGCTTTCGCCCTTGCGTGACTTGCGGGCCGCGGTGGTAATCGATCCCGAGCTCCTGCGGGACAACAAGACGAATATCCCGATGGACACGAACGTCACCAGGGCGATCAAAGGATCGAGCCAGAGCATAATGATCATCATTGCGATCAGCGACACGGTATTCCCGATGAGCGGGAGCCCCGCCGTGACGGCCACATCCTGCAGCCGGGACACGTCCCCGACGAGCCGCTGGACAGTGTCGCCGGTGGACGCGCGGCTGTGGTGGCGCATCGACAGGCCCTGGAGGTGGCGGAAGGTACGGGCGCGCAATTCGGAGGAAATCCGGGTACCCACGAGCGCAAACGAAATCGCGGACACGTAGCTGGCCAGGGCCCTGATGAGGCTGATGACGATCACTGCGCCGGCGCAAAGGAGCAGCACCTCCGCGCTCGCCTCCACGCTGAGCGGGGACCTGCGCAGATTGGCGCCGAGTGAGTGTGAGACGGAGTCCAGGACGATCTTCACTGGCCACGGCTCAAGAAGCCGGAAGAGGATTTCCGCGGCCATGGCAATGAATCCCCAGGTGATGAGCAGCCTGTGCCCGCGCAAATGCGGGCGGACGCACCGCAAGGTCCGCCGCAGCGGTGTGGGTTCAGCCGGCGCGTGGGTGCGGGTCCTTCGCCATAGGGTCCGCCAGCTGCGGGGGTGCGCATGCCTGGAAGCGGTGGTCATTGCCTTGCCAGTCTGCGTGCAGGCGGCAGTGCCTCGGTGATCCGGGACAGCACACTGCTCCAGCTGAACCTCAGCACGGCGTCGCTGCGGGCCTCGAGCCCCAGCCTGTCCCGCAGATTCGGGTCTTCGCCGAGCCGGATAAGGGCGTCCGCGAGTGCGGCGGGGTTCCCGGGCGGGACGAGGATCCCGGTGCGGCCGTCCTGGATGATGGACGGGATCTGGCCCACGGCGCTCGCGATCACGGGCAGCGCGGCCGCCATGTACTCAAAGACCTTCAGCGGCGAGAAGTAATCGTCCTGGCCGGGCGCGTCCGGGGGATAGGGGGCGGCGGCGGCGTCGAAGTCTGCCAGGAGGCCGGGCACGGCGGCCGGCGCAACGGCGCCGGTGAACACCGTCGGCACGCCGAGGGACCCGGCGAGGCGCTCGAGGTCCTCCCGGCCGGGGCCGTCACCCACCACGTGGACGTGCCAGCGCAGGCCCGGGTCAACGGTCTGTTGGTTGGCCAGGGCCACACCGTGCAGAAGGCTGGGGACACCGTGCCAGGGCTTCAAGGTTCCGACAAACCCGACCGTGAGGTGGTCCGGATTCCGGCGGCCGGGGCGGCGGGCCGGGATCCGCTCGACGTTCACGCCGTTCGGTGCCAGCACGGTCCTCGCGGTCGGCACCCGCGCCCGCACCCAGCGCACCACAGGATCCGAGACGCACGCAACGACGTCGGCCGTTGCGGCGTTGCGGCGGAACACCGTCTCAGCTTTTTTCACATCCAGCAACTGACGGTACCGCTGCTGCTCCTCGATGAGCGGGGCATTGACCTCAAGTACTGACGGCACATCCAGGATGCGGGCCACCACGGATAGTGCCGGGCTGAACAGCGAATAGCGCTCGTAGAACAGCCCGCAGCCGTTGCGAAGGACCTCGTCCGCCAGGCCCAGCGCGGCGTCCTGGACCGCCCGTTCCCGCGCGGGGCCGGGGACGGATTCCGGCTTGACTTCGACGACGTCGAGATCGGCAAGATCCTTGGGCCGCTCGGTGCCGAGCCGGGTGCAGTAGACCGTGACGGCGGCGCCGGTCCCGCGCCACGCCCGGACGATTTCCTGGACGTGCACGGAGGAACCCTTGGTGCCGAAAACAGGCACGCCCGGGTCGGCGCAGAGGTAGGCAACGCGTGTCATGCGACTCTCCTTTCGGAACGGGAGAGGGACCTCAGGAGTTCGGCCTGGCGGTGGACGTCGTAGTCCTCCTCGATCAGGGCGCGCGCATTGCGCGACACGGCGACCCTGTCTTTGGCGGGGGAGCTGAGCGTGCGGATGCCGCGGGCCAGGGCGTGCGGGCTGCCCGGCCGGACCAGGACTCCGGTGGAGCCGTTCCGGACCACCTCGGGGATTCCGGTGACGGACGTGCTGACGCAGGGGACGCCCGTGGCCATGGCCTCGAGCAACACCGTGGGCATGCCGTCCGCGTTGCCGTCGGCGCCGATCACGCAGGGCGCCACGAAGATATCGGCGGCGTGGAGCAGTTCGTGGATCTGGTCCTGGGTCTGGGGGCCGAGGAGGCGGACGTGCTCGCGTAGCCGGAGCTGATCGATGCTGGCCTCCAGCTCCTCGGCCATGATCCCGGTCCCGGCGATCCGGAGGTCCATTTTGACCCCCTGGTCCAGCAGTTCGGCGGCCGCGGGCAGCAGGTGCTGGAAGCCTTTCTTCTCTACCAGGCGACCGACGGCGGCGATCCGCAGGGTGGCTCCGAGCGGGCGGGGCTCCCGGTACGGGAAGCGCTCCAGCTCCAGGCCGTTACGCACCAGATGGAGCCTGGACGTCGAGTCCGGGAAGCGGCGGCGCAGGTAGCGCATGTTGTACTGGCTGATGGTCACGGCGTGGTGGGCCTGCTCCAGCTTGATCCGCAGATCCTCGTTTTGGACCGATTCATGGAAGATATCCACCGCGTGGGCGGTGAACGAGAACGGGATTCCGGTGATGAGGGACGCCAGCCGGGCCACGGTGGTGGCGCCCGAGGCGAAGTGGACGTGCATGTGCTGGATGTTCCGGGCCTGGAAGGCGGTGGCCAGATTGATGGCCTGGACGGCGTCGTCTGCCGTGGCGGCGGCGAGTTCGCCCAAATTCCGGCCGACGGCGGCCGTGAGCCCGGCCGCCTCGGCCATCCGGAGGCTCTCCCACAGGGCCACAGTCTTGATGGGTCGGTCAATGTACGTCACCGGTGCCTGGACCCGGGCGAGTTCAGGGTGGAACCGGGGGTCGTTGGTGGGCCGGAGGGAGAAGATCTCGATCCGGTCCCCCGCCGCCTCGCGGGCAAGGATCTCAGAAACGATGAACGTTTCGGAGAAACGCGGATACATCTTCAGGACGTACGCCGTCCCCGGTTCAAACGGCGACACGGCTGTCACCACCCTTCGCGCGCGTTCCGGCAACGCTTTCGTTCGCCTGGAACTGATCGGCACTGACCTGATCGGCGCTGAACTGATCGGAATCGGCCAGCGGCTGCAGCAGCTCGGCGGCCAGCTGCGGAACCCGGATCAAGCCGTCCAGCACCGCGCGGCGCCGGTCCACAGTGGTGCCGAGCCGGGCGGCAAGCCAGCCGGCAAGGATCTCGGGCGTCAGCGTGCCAATGTCGTGTTGCTCCAGGTACCCGGCCGCGGCCAGGGACGCGGCCCGGATCTGCTGCTCGGCGCGCGACTGAGTGCGTGGCACGATCAGCGCGGGGACAGGGGTGCTCATGATCTCGCACACCGTGTTGTAGCCGCCCATAGCGACGACGGCGGCGGCGTGCCGGATGTGGAACACGATGTCATCGACTGCGGACACCACTTTGACGCCGGGACGGGCGTGCTGGCGGAGGTCGTTGAGCTGCTCGGCGGGCATCTGCGGTCCGGCGACCAGTAAGTGTCCCAGCCCGTCCGGAACCGGCGCGGCGACGGCGATGCGGGCCAGGGCATAGCCGTCCGAGCCCCCGCCGACCGTCGTCATGAAATACCGGCCGGGCATGCAGCTGGTGCCGGAAACCGAAGGGCGCCCCTCGGCGAGGTAGCCCGTGTACCGGATGAGCTTTCGGAGGGCGAACGGTATCTCGCCGCAGGCCACGGGATCGTGGACGGCGGGATCGCCGTAGACCCAGATGGCATCGAACAGGGCCTTGACCACGCGGGGCCCGCCCAGCCTGGCCCATTCGCTGAGGGCAGCGGCGGGCGAGTCAAGGACCTCGCGGAGGCCGAGGACCACGCGCACGGGCCCGGCGGTGCGTGCGCGCCGCAAGGCTATTTCGAGTTCGCCGTGGACGCCGGTGGCGTGCCGGTCCACCACCACCAGATGGGGGGCGAAGCCGGCCAGCGTTGCCTGCAGCAGGCTGGCCCGCAACGGCACGAGCTCATGCATGGGCAACGCCAGGTTCCGGGGCAGGTAGCCCGCGGACCCCTTGGCCACGCCGGGAAGAAGCACCCAGTCCCAGCCCTCGGGCAACCGGAACGCCGGGGCCAGTGCGGTGCCGGTGATGAGGATTCCGGTGACGGGGCGGCCGATCAGCCCGGGAAGCTGATTGTTCAGAGCATGGGCCAGTGCCAGATTCCGACGCACATGTCCCAGGCCCACTGAATCATGTGAGTACAGCACTATCCGCATTGGCTCCACTGCAAATCCTCCCCCGCCCCCGGTGCCCCGGATATGGCTGCGATCGCAACTGTGTCCGGTGCCGGCGCTGTCTGATGGTAGTTATCAGCCTGCGCCCCGAGAGTGAGGGCGGGATGAGGAGAAGATTAAGGATTTCTCATCCAACGCCGTGCCTAAGCGGCCCCGCGCTTAGGCGCGGGCCAAGGTTGGATGCGGGCGTGAGCCAGCCGGCGGGCCAAATCCGACGCGGACGCCGGTGGACCAGCTCAGACGCGGACGCTGGCGGACTGCAAGGGGATCCCGATCAGGAACGTGGCCCCGTGGCCGTATTCGGATTCCACGGTGGCCACGCCCCCGTGCGCCTGGGCGATGGCCGAGACGATTGCGAGGCCCAGTCCCGAACCTTCCTCGCCGCGGCCCGTGTGCGCCCGGCCGAACCGTTCGAAGATCCGTTCCTGATCCTCGGCTGCGATGCCGATCCCGTCGTCGCGCACCCACAGCAGGAGGGTGTCCTGTGGGGGCAGCGAAGTGCCGTCGTCCGCCGTCGGGTGCTCAATCCGGGAGCCGAGCGCGATCGTGGAGGACTGCCCGGTGTACTTGACGGCGTTGGCGGCGAGCTGGACCAGGGCCTGGGTGAGGCGCTGCGGATCCGCCTCCACCACGTAGTCGGCCCTTTCATCGATCTGCCAGTTTCGGTCGGCCAGGACATGTACTTTCTCCATGACTTGGTCCAGGAACTCCGGGATCCGGACGGGTTCACGCCGGATGAACCCGGGGTCGCCCGAGTTGGCGAGCAGCAGGAGATCGTCCACCAGGCGCTGCATCCGGTCCACCTCGTCCAGCAGCACGTCCCTCGTGGCAATGACATCGTCAGGATCATCCACCGTCACCAGCTCGAGGTGCCCACGGAGAATGGTCAGCGGGGTCCGCAGCTCATGGCCGGCGTCGTCCAGGAACTGCTGCTGTTGCTGGGCGCCCTCATCCAGCCTTTCCAGCATGGTGTTGAAGGTCTTGGCAAGCAGGGTGACGTCGTCCTCGCCCTTGCGGACCTCCACCCGCTGCGTGAGGTCCTCCGGGCCCACCGCCCTGGAAGTCTCGCGCATACGGCGGAGAGGGTCGAGCAACCGCCCGGCAACGACGCCGCCGATCACCGCGGCAGCCGAAAGCATGCCGAGGGCCACCAGCGAATATGTCCGGACCGAGCTTGCGTTGTGTTCTTCCTGGTCGCCCGCGTCCCGGCCGACCAGGAAGAACGTCCCTGGGGCGCCCTTCATGGGCACCACCACAGCCCTGAGCGGGCGGCCGTCCGAGTTCAGCTCGCCGAAGGACACGCCGAACGGGTTCCGGAGATGGGCGGCGTCGGCAAACATCGTGCTGTCCAGGAGGTCTCGGTCCCCGCTGCCCTCAACGGTCCATGCCACCCGTCCGTCCACGATCCCGGCCATGACCTCGTTGCTGCGCGGTTCGATATCCTCGGCGGCCTCGTGAAGCGCGCTGATGTACGTCCTGTTGGCGTAGTCCCCGGACGTTTTCTTTTTGGTCTGGACGATCTTGACCACGGAGTTGGCCTTGTCCAGCACCGCCTGGTCGATCCTGGCATCGGACTCCTGGAACTGGACCACGAACGTGACCAGCCCCGCGGTGACCAGCCCGGCGAGCATCATGCCCAGCATCGCGGCCACCACGCGGAATCGCACCGAGTGGATCTTTGCGCCCCAGCCGGACGGGTCCTGGGATTCCGTCGAAGGGGAGACAGCCGCCTGGCCGTCCCCGCCGGGGTGTTCATCCACAGTGGCCACTTCCCTTCCTGTGACGATCAGCTGGCCTTGCAGCGTTTTGCAGTGTTCTGCCTAGCTCAGGCGGTACCCGGCGCCGCGGGTGGTGAGGATGCGCTCGGCGCCGAGTTTCATCCGCAATTGGCGCACGTACACGTCCACCACATTGGACGTGCCGTCGAAGTCGTAGCCCCAGACGTGGCTGAGCAGTTGCTGCCGGCTCAGGACCTGCCCAGGGTGGAGCAGGAACATTTCCACCAAGGCGAATTCGCGGGCGGAGAGCTCCACCATCCGGCCGTCGACGCTGACCGTGCGGGTGAGCAGGTTCAACTCCAGGGGCCCGTAGCGCATAACGCTTCCCGCCAGCACATCGCCGGTGTCCCCCTTGCGTATCCGCGCCCGGATGCGGGCCACGAGTTCCTCAAAATGGAACGGCTTGACGATGTAATCGTCCGCGCCGCCCTCCAGCGCCGCGACGGTGTCGGTGGACGAGCTGCGGGCTGTGAGGACAATGACCGGGATGCCCACCTGGCCTCGGCGCAGTGCCGCGAGGACGGCGTAACCATCCAGGCGGGGGAGTCCAATGTCGAGGAGCAGGAGATCGAATTCGCCGCTGGACGCGTAGTCCACGGCCGAGACGCCGTCGGCGACGACGGTGGGCGCGTAGCCGGCTGCGCGCAGGCCCTTTTCGATGAAGCGGGAGATGCGTTCTTCGTCTTCTGCAATGAGGATGCGGATCAAGGTTACTCCCTGGAAAAAGCCCGGATCCGGGAGGTCCCCCCTGGGCCGCGCGTCGGCGCGGGCCTTATTCGCGGGATCCTGGCCTGCCCCAATACTGCGGCGTCTCGTGCACACGAGCCGGAGAATATCCGAAGCCCCAGCAGCCTCGATCTGCCCGGAATGCGGGCGGGGTCCGGGCCCCATAGTGCGGGGCCCGCGGGTTGGTCGGCGCGTTTCCGGTCAGGGCGGCGCGTCGGGCCGTGCGGGACCGGAGGCCCCGGCGTCGGCGGGACGGCCGGTTCGTAATTCAAAAGGAATCAACATCTGGTGCTCCTCCAGGGGACGCCCAGCATCGTGGAGTTCCGTCGGGCAGCTGCGGCTGAGACTATTCCCGCTTCTTTCATCCTGCCCCCGTAATGGAGCGTGCGCCACCTTTGAGGGGTCGATTTTCAGCCTATTAACAGCTCACACGCAACATCACGCCAAGTCTGTCGTGTTAGCGCCCGAACAGGGCGCCGGTGACCTGGTGAGTCAGGTCGTGGATGAGGTCCAGACGGTTCGCGCTGTCGGCGTCGTCCGGGCCCCACGTGTAGATGACCACCGCGTAGGAGCGGTCCCCGGCGCTGAGCAGCGCGGCGTCGTGGACGTAGCCCTGCACCACACCGTACTTGTGGTGGACCGTGATGCCGGGGGAGAGCGCCGCCGGGATGAGTTCCTCGTCATTGGTGTGCTGCATGTAGCCGAGCAGCTCCGCGGTGTGATCCGGGTTGAGCAGCTTGCCCGTGGCGAGCTGCTGGAGGAGCAGGACCATGTCCGTCGGGGCGATGAGGTTTTTCTCGGGATCGTAGGTGATGCCGAGGGTTGCGGCGTAGGCGGTGAGGTTGGAGTAGCCGATATCCCGCATCAGCAGCAGCCACGAGTCGTCGCTGCTGGTGTTGATCATGGCCTTGAGCTGGAACGCGGCATTGAACGAGCCCAGGGGAGCATCGAGTGACTTTTCGCCGGTCTCCACGAGGTGGTAGTAGGCGGCGGCGGTCAGGACCTTCGCGGTGCTCGCCGCCGTGTACGGTGCCACGTCGCCGTAGCTTTGCAGCTGGCCGTCGCGGGTGTCCATCACGGCGACGCCGATCCTGTGATCGGGGTGTTCGCCGATGATCCGCTGGATCTCGGCGGGGAGGTCGACGACGGCGGGCGGCGGGGTGGCCGGGGCAGCGGCGGACGGGCTCGGCGCCTGCTGGTGGGCGACGGTCAGGAAATCTCCTTCCGTTGACGGGACGGTGCGGATGGAGCCGAGAACCACGACGGCGGCCAGCACCAGCGCGGCGGCGGCCCAGACCAGGACCATGTTCCTGCGGTGGGTGGGAGCGGCCGGCCGGGGGCCCGGAATCGTCATGTGCGTGGGCCTTCCGGACTCGACTGGGGTGACGCCTCCGACGTTAGGCCGGGCCGGGGGCGAAGTCCACGGAGCGCGCGGGGCGCGGCCAAAGTCGGACGAAACTCCCGCATCCTGGTCCACTACGCTGGCACTCATGAGCCGGAAAATTACTGTCAGCCTGCCGGACGCCGCGTTGCGTAAATACCTTCAGCCGCACGCGGACGTCACGATCCTGGAATGGGACCTCACCGGTGAGCCGCCCCTGCCCCGGATCGACATCGTGGTGCCGCCCTACATGGGAGGCCCGCAGGTCCTGCAGGGCCTGGAATCGGTGGACACCGCCCTGGTGCAGAGCCAGTCGATCGGGTACGACGGGGTGGCGGAGTTCCTGCCGTCCGGACGGGTCTTCGCCAACGCGTCCGGCGTGCACGAAACCTCCACGGCGGAGCTGGCACTCGCCCTGATCCTCGCCAGCCAGCGCGAGTTGCCCCGCCTGATCCAGAACCAGCAGGAGGGCAGCTGGGATGCCAGGCCCACCRCCAGCCTGGCCGACCGCCGCGTCCTGATAGTCGGCTACGGCGGGGTGGGCAAGGCGATCGAGGACCGGCTCCTGCCGTTCGAGGCGTCGGTGACCCGGGTGGCCAGCACGGCACGGATGGATGAACGCGGCCAGGTCCACGGCATTGCGGAACTCCAGGCGTTGCTGCCGGTGCACGACATCGTGGTGGTGGGGGTTCCGCTCAGCGACTCCACCCGGCACCTGATTGATGACGCCTTCCTCGCGGCCATGCCGGACGGCACCCTGGTGGTGAACGTGGCCCGCGGCCCGGTGGCGGACACCGACGCCCTGGTCCGGCACACCGCCTCCGGACGGATCCGCGCCGCGCTGGACGTCACCGATCCCGAGCCCCTGCCGCAGGACCACCCGCTGTGGCAGGCCCCGGGTGTCATCATCAGCCCGCACGTGGGCGGGGCGAGCTCGGCGATGCGGCCGCGGATGGGCCGGCTGCTGCAGCGGCAGATCGAGCTCATGCTGGCAGGTGAGCCGCCGGTGAATGTGGTGCTGAACGGCTGACGGCTGAGCGGCTGGGATCGACGGGTCCAAGGCCCCTGTCTTTGCCGCCCTCAGCGGAGTAGCACTGAATAGCCAGGGCTGCGGTCGGTGATGCAATCCGCGCCCGCCGAGGGAGGAACCGCGCATGGCGCCCGAACCGCAGGAGTGGAGTGCATCGTCCACGGCGGCATCTGCCATGTCCCCGTTCGATGCCGTCATTTTTGACCTCGACGGGGTGGTCACTGACACAGCTGAAATTCACGTGATGGCGTGGAAGGAGCTATTCGATGGCGTCCTCCAGGATCCACGCGTACCCGGCACGGCCGGTGGGGACCCCTTCACGGGCAGGGACTACCGGCGCTTCGTCGACGGTCGTCTGAGGGAAGAGGGAATCCGCGCCTTCCTCGAATCGCGGGGAATCGCCATTCCGGCAGGACAACCTTCCGATCCGCCCGGTACATGGTCCGTAGCTGGACTCAGTGCCCGCAAGAACGAGATCTTTAATCGGAGACTCAAGAAGGGCCGTGTTCGGGTGTTTGCCGGGACGGTGGACCTGCTCCGGAGACTGCGTAAGGGGCACATGAGGACGGTGCTTGCCTCCTCAAGCCGGAACGCCCGAGCCATTTTGAAACGCGCCAGGCTGCTGGACGATTTTGATCTCATCATTGACGGGCGGGCTGCAGCGGCTCTCCACCTGCCCGGGAAACCTGATCCTGCCCTTTTTCTCGAGGCGGCCCGTCAAATTCGTGTGCCCGCGGCGCGGGTGGCCGTAATTGAAGACGCGGTGGCTGGTGTCCAGGCCGCGCGGGCCGGAGGCTTCGGGCTGGTTGTCGGGATCGACCGGGCCGGGCAGCGTGCCGAGTTGGAAGCGGCAGGAGCCGACGTGGTGCTCAATGATGTCAGCGAATTCGATATCGGCCTTGTTCTTGCCGATCCCTGGCATCTCATCTACGAAGGCATGGATCCTGCCCACGAGGGCCATCGGGAGGCGCTGACCACCCTGGGCAACGGGTACATGGCTGTCAGGGGAGCCGCGCCGGAAAGCGCTGCAGACGGAATTCACTATCCGGGAACGTACCTGGCCGGGATCTATAACCGCCTCACGAGCGAGGTCCATGGGCAGCAGACCGAGGATGAGCACATGGTGAATGCGCCGAACTGGCTGCCTGTGGACGTTGCCGTGGTACCTGGCCGCTGGTGGTCGGCTGGAGGGCTCCGGTTACGCAGTGAGCACCGCGAACTCGATATGAGGCGGGCACTATTGTCCCGGACGGTCGTGCTCGAGACCGATGACGGCCGACAGCTGGAAGTCATGCAGCGCCGCCTCATATCCGCGGCGCAGCCCCATTTGGCGGCGCTGGAAACGACGTTGACGGCGCGCGGCTGGGACGGGCAGCTGCTGGTTCGCGCCGCTCTCGATGCGGGGGTCACCAATTCAAACATTCACGCCGATGCCCTGCTGGCCCACCGGCATCTGCGTCCCGTGTCTTTTGGAACGACGGCAAACGGAACCGACTGGATCGAGGTGGCCACCAGCAGCAGCCATATCAGGATTTGCACGGCTGCCCGAATTCTTGGGCCTATGGCCGGGGTCCCTGAGCAACAACCAGCGCCGGACGCCACTGCGGCTACCCGGCTGAAAGGCAGGCTGTACCGTGATGCCCTGCTTGAGCTGCGGGCCGGGGCGCCAACAGCCTTCTGCAAAATGGTTGCGGTGGTTTCTTCGCGGGACACAGCCATATCGTCACCCCTTGGAGGGGCCCTGGATGTCTTGGCGCGGGCACCGGCTGGCTTCGACCAGATCCTGGCGGCACATGAGTCTGCCTGGCAGCGTTTGCTGGCCGCCTTTGCTTTGGAACTGAACACCGACCGGCAAACACAGCTGATCCTGAACCTTCATGTATTTCATGTCCTCCAGACCCTCACGCCGCATGCGGCCGAGCTGGATGCCGGCGTTCCTGCCCGGGGGCTGCATGGAGAAGGGTATCGCGGCCACGTGTTCTGGGATGAGTTGTTCGTCCTGCCCGTGCTCACATCCCGGCTGCCTGCCACCGCCAAGTCCTTGCTCGACTACCGCTGGCGGAGGCTGGACGCGGCGCGCGATGCCGCACGGAAGGCAGGGCTGCGGGGAGCGATGTACCCCTGGCAGAGCGGGAGCAACGGGCGGGAGGAAACCCCGCATTGGAAATTCAACCCTCGACTCAATGACTGGGTGGAGGATTATTCCAGCCTTCAACGCCATTCGGGCCTGGCGATTGCCTATAACACCTGGCAGTACTTCGAGGCCACCGGAGACCGGGCTTGGTTGACCGAGCGGGGGGCTGACATCCTGGTCGAAGTCGCGCGTCTGTTCGCTTCAATGGCCATGCATGATGCCGAGACAGACCGGTACCACATCAAGGGCGTGATGGGACCGGACGAATACCACACCGGCTACCCCGACCGGCCGGGGGAAGGGGTCAATGACAACGCCTATACCAACGTGATGGCCGCCTGGATCTGCGGGAGGGCGCTCCACCTCTTGAGGGGTGCGCTGCAGCCCCACGAGCAAGAGGACCTGGCATCGCGGCTGGACGTCGCGCCGGAGGAACTGAACCTTTGGGAACACATAAGCCACCGCATGTATGTCCCGTTCCACGGGGCCGGAATCATCAGCCAATTTGAGGGATACAGCGGCCTCAAAGAACTCGACTGGGAACACTACCGCCACCTCTACGGCAATATCGAACGCCTCGATCTGATCCTCGAAGCAGAACACCAAACACCCAACGACTACATGCTGGCCAAGCAGGCCGACGTCCTGATGCTGCTCTACCTGCTCGGGGAGCAGCAGCTGACCGATTTTCTCGGAACTCTCGGCTACTGCGTAGACTCAACCATGCTGGCCAGGACTGTTGACTTCTACCTCGCCCGAACGGCCCATGGATCGACCCTGAGCCGCATGGTCCATGCCTCCGTCCTGGCCGCCATGGACCCGGAACGGGCATGGAGTACCTTCCGTGAAGCGCTCGACGCCGATCTCGACGACACGCAGGGCGGCACAACCCGTGCCGGAATCCACCTCGGCGCCATGGCGGGCAGCATCGACACCGTGCAACGAAGCTTCGCCGGGCTCCGGATGGAACAGGACGAACTGGTCTTTGATCCCCGGCTGCCCGCGGGTTTGCGCAGACTGGGCTTCATCGTCCGGTACCGGGACCAGCCGCTGGAGGTGGTCTTGGACCACAAACGGCTGACGGTGGCCGCCGCCGCAGGCGCCGGACATCCCGTAAGGGTGCGTCTGGGCTCTGACACCGTCAGGTTGCATGCCGGGAAGTCACACAGCTTCCATCTTGGACCTCCGCGCTAAGTGATTCCCGTGACGCAGCCTCTTGTACAGGTAGTCGGCGGCCAGCACCGCCGGGACGGCAAGCAATGCCATTGCCCATCCCTGCGGAGGCGGAGGGGCCTGGCCCAGCAATGCTGCGACCGGTTCCACGCCGAGAAAAACTCCCAACGCCGCGAGTTCAAACAGGACGGACCACAGAAGCAGGCGGTTAGTGAACCAGCCCAACTGCCACGGCGGCCGGGTGGAGCTGCGGCAGGCGTAGGCGTTTGCCATCTGCCCCAGCACCACGGCGGCGAAGGCTGCACCGGAAGCCGAAAGCAGCACGCTAGCGGAAGGAGGCGGACCGCCAAAGCTCCATCCGCCTTCCCTCAGCACGACGACAAAAGCCATCATCTCCACGAGCGCCTCGACGGGCCCGAGCAGGGCGAAGACGCGGACCAGTAAGTCTCTGTCCATCAGGTGACGGCGCTCGGGCGGACGCTTCATGAGGCCTTTGCTCGGTGGTTCCGCTCCCAGCGCCAGCGCCGGCAGCAAGTCTGTGCCGATGTCCAGGAACAGGATCTGCAGCACGCCAAGGGCAAGCGGAAAGGCGCCCCCTGAGAAGGCCCAGATCACGAACGGTGTCAGCTCAGCCACGTTGTCGGTTAGGTGGTAGGTGAGGAACCGGCGGATATTGGCATACGTGGCGCGACCCTGCTCGATGGCGGCCACTATTGTGGCGAAGTCATCGTCCAGCAGGACCAGGTCTGCCGCTTCCCTTGCCACGTCGGTGCCGGCAACTCCCATGGCGATGCCCACGTCCGCTTCCTGCAGCGCTGGCCCATCGTTCACCCCGTCCCCGGTCATCGCCACAACATGCCCGCGTCCCTGCAACGCCCTGGCGACCCGCAGTTTCTGTTCAGGGGACACCCGGCTGATGACGACGCCGTCATGATCCAGCATCGCGCCGAGGACCTCTTGGTCCTCGGGCAGTTCAGCGCCTTCCAACACCCGCTCGTCGCCCAGCATCAAGCCGACCTCACGGGCGATTGCCGCCGCCGTCGTCGGGTGGTCCCCTGTGACCATGGCAACCTTGACGCCAGCTTCCCGGGCTGTTCGCAGGGCCTGCGCGACAGCGGGTCGGGGTGGATCATGAAGCCCGATGAGACCCAGAAGTGTCAGCCCGGACTCCACCGAATCAGCTGTCAGGGAGCCCTCCGCCAGCTCATTGAGCTCGGCTGGCGTCAGGGAGCGCTCGGCAACGGCCAGCAGACGCAGCCCCTGGCTGGCCATCCGCAGTATTTGCTGATCCACGTCAGCGGTGCCGGAGGAGAGGTGCGGGCGGTCGCGGTCGGCTGGCACACAAAGGGGGAGGACTGCTTCCGGCGCCCCCTTCATCGATAGCGTGGTCCCCACGATCACCGATTCACGCCGCCGCCCCGGGCTGAATCCGAATCGGATCGCAGACTCCCGGTCCGGCCAGCCGGCAGGGTTGACCAGCCGTTGCAGGAGCGCGGCCAGTGCCGCCTCCATGGGGTCGCCTTCCGGATACCACTCTCCGTCGCGCAGAGTGATCGTTCCCCTTGATGCCAAGGCCGCAGCTGCGCTGACCCTGCCCGCCCGGGCGATAGCCTGTTCACTGCCCGCTACGGAGGCGATCGGTTCGTACCCTTTTCCAGCCACGGTCACGGTACCCTCCGGCGTCCACACCTGCACGGCGCTCATCCGGTTCTGAGTCAGTGTGCCGGTCTTGTCCGTGCAGATGAAAGTTGTCGAGCCAAGGGTCTCGACTGCCTGCAGATGCCTAACGAGCGCCTTCCTGTGGGCCATCCTCTGGGCCCCCATCGCCAACGACAGGGTTACCGTGGGCAGTAGCCCTTCGGGGATCAGGGCTACCGAGACTCCGATCGCGAAGAGGAATCCGCTGTGCCAAGAGACACCTATGGCTGCAGATATCAGGAAGAACAGCAGCCCCACGCCCAGGGCCACGACGGCGATGGTCCGGACGATTCGCCTCAGCTCCATCGTCAGCGGACTTGGCGGCGGCTGGACCGTTGCGGTGAGCGCGGTGATTTCCGCGAGCCGGGTCCGCCGTCCGGTTGCCGTAACGATGCCCTCGGCCTCTCCGTTGGTCAGGAAGGTCCCTCCGATTCCGGCGTCCATCGGCTGCTTGGTGACGGCATCACTTTCCCCGGTCAGCATCGACTCATCAACGGTGCAGCTGTCCGTGAATCCGAACTGAAGGTCCGCCGGTATGCGGTCGCCTGCGGAGAGAATGACGACGTCCCCGGGCACGAGGTCTGCTGCGTCCAGGCTGACCGAACGGCCGTCCCGGCGGACCCGGACCTGCGATGGCAGCAGGGCACGTAACTTGGCGGCGGCATGTTCGGCGCGTTCTTCCTGCACGTAGGAAAACAGGCCGTTAATGAGGACCACGGCTACGACGGCCACTCCGAGCTGTGGCATGCCGGCGATGAAGGCCATCGCGGCGGCAACCCACAGAAGTGCGGCGAAGAAGTGAGTGAATTCCCTCAGGAAGCGGCCCCAGGCCGGGGCGGACGCGACTTCCGGTATGCGGTTGGGGCCATGCCGGGCGAGCAGGGACTGCGCCTCCCGGGCGGACAGGCCCGTCGCATGTGGCAAGTTCCCGATCATTACCGGTCCTGCCAGCGGGCGCCCCCAGGCAACGCTGGGACAGCACCCCCTACCCGCCAAGCACGCATGGTTCCCCCTTTCATGGGGCAACGCGGCTCTGCCGGGGGCTTACTCCGGCCGGGTGCAGATTTCCGTCATTCCAACCCGGCGCGGGTGGCATCGTCCAGCGGGCCCGACCAGGTCAGCGGCCGGGCGATCTGGAAGCGCCTGCCGCTCACGCTGCCCGGGACAATCCGTACGAAGTGATCCTTGTTTCCGGTCTCCCACGGAAAGAGGAGCGGCCCAATCGTGTCCAAAACCTCTTGCGTGCTTTCGAGGGCTGTGGCTTGGCCCTTCACCACAACGCTCCACGCGACGCCGGCATCCGCATCGACGCCGTCGGCTTCTATGGCAACCGGGGTTCCCGCCAGGGCAGCGGAGAGTTTTGTCCCCCCACCCGTACGAAAGACCAGAGTTCCGTGTTCGACTTTGTAGTTGACGGGGAAAATGTCCGGGTGGTCATTCACCCAAACAGCGAGGCGACCCACCGAAACACTGCCCAACAGCCGCCAGCACTCTTGCGTTGCGAGGACATCTGCCACCGGTAATGATGCATCGTTCAACATGGCGCCGACCTTACGCCGTCGCCCGGTGGCCAAACAGGGCCCAAGGACCCTCGAAGCCAGCAGCGCCGGCAGGCGGCCAAGCTTGATCCCTATCCGGACTCGATACACCGATTCACCGCACCAAGGTCATTGGGCTCTAGGTTCATCCCGGAGGGAGGCGAACGATGGTTGCACGGGCGAGGGGCTGCTGAATGCCGGGCGCCCGGGCAACTCTTGCTGGCAAGAACCATGATGGGCGGAACTTTCAAAATGTTGGAACGGCATGTGGTCTGGTTTGAGGACGTCGGCATGGGTGACGTTCCGGAAGTCGGCGGGAAGAACGCGTCACTGGGCGAGATGACCCGGTCACTCATGACCAGCGGCGTGCGCGTCCCTGCCGGTTTTGCTACAACGGCCGCCGCATACCGGGCGTTCGTGGAGGCGAATGGCATCGATTCGGCGCTGCACCAAAGACTCCAGCTGTTTCGCGCCGGTGAAGCATCGCTCCGCGACACAGGGGAGGCGCTCAGGTCCTTGGTCCTCAACAGCTCATTCCCGGACGACATTGCCGAAGCGATCGTGAGCCATTACCGGTCACTGGCTAAACGGTCCGGGCTCGATGATCCAGCCGTGGCCGTTCGTAGTAGTGCCACGGCAGAAGACTTGCCGGACGCCAGTTTCGCCGGCCAACAGGAGAGCTTCCTCAACGTTGCGGGGGAGGCGGAACTGCTCGACGCGTGTCGCCGCTGTTACGCGTCGCTGTTCACCGACAGAGCCATCAGTTATCGGGAACTGAAAAATTTCGATCACTTGAGCGTGGCCCTGTCCATTGGCGTGCAACTGATGGTGCGATCTGACGTGGGTGCCTCGGGAGTCATGTTCTCCATCGACACGGAGTCCGGCTTTCCGCGGGCGGCCGTGATCAGCGCGGCGTGGGGCCTGGGCGAAACCGTGGTTCAGGGAAGCGTCGACCCCGACAAATACGTGGTCTTCAAGCCCCTTCTCGCCGAACCGGCCATTGTCCCGATTATTGAAAAAATCCTCGGAACCAAGGCACAGAAATCGGTGTACGGGCAGAATGCGAACGGCCGCACGCGGATTGTCGATACGTCCGAGGAGGAAAGGCAGGCGTTCGTCCTCGCCGACGCCGAGATCGTCTTGCTTGCGCGCTGGGCACTGCTCGTCGAAAACCACTACGCCTGTCCGATGGATATGGAATGGGCCAAGGACGGCTTAACGGGGGAAATCTATATGGTCCAGGCACGCCCCGAAACTGTGCAGGCGCGAAAGAGCGGCACCCGGTTTACGGTTCACCGTCTTCTGCAGCAGGGCAACATACTCCTGACGGGGTCCGCCGTCGGCGATTCGATTACGCGCGGTGAGGTTTGTGTGATCCGGAATCCGGCGGACATCGAGACCTTCCGTGACGGAGCCCTGCTCGTCACGGAGATGACCGACCCCGACTGGGTGCCGGTGATGAAGCGGGCTGCCGGCATCATCACCGATCACGGCGGCCCGACCAGTCATGCCGCAATTGTGAGCAGGGAACTGGGGGTGCCGGCCGTTGTCGGCACCGGCAAGGCAACGGCGGTCCTCACGGAGGGCCAGACAGTGACTCTTTCCTGCGCCGAGGGTAACGAAGGGCGCGTCTACGAGGGCGCCCTGGCATTTGATTCTGTCGACGTCGACCTGGGGGACGTGCCCCGGACGAGGACCTCCATGATGGTCAACGTCGCCAGCCCGGCGGCAGCTTTCCGTTGGTGGCGTCTGCCGGCAGAAGGTGTGGGCCTGGCACGTATGGAATTCATCATCGCCAGCCTGATCAGGATTCACCCAATGGCCCTCGTCCACCCCGAGCGCGTGCGGGACCCAGAGGTGACCCGGCAGATCCAGGAAATCACCAAAGACCACAGCAATCCGCAGGAGTATTTCGTGGAGACCTTGGCTCTCGGCATCGCGAAGATAGCCGCTGCCTACTATCCAGGGCCGGTGATTGTCCGGTTGAGTGATTTTAAGTCCAACGAGTACGCCCACCTGATCGGCGGCGAGTACTTCGAACGGCCGGAGGAAAACCCGATGCTAGGCTTCCGGGGCGCCTCCCGCTACTACCATGACCGCTACAAAGACGGCTTCTCGCTGGAATGTAAGGCCCTGAAACGCGTGCGGGAAACTATTGGCTTCACCAACGTGATTATCATGGTGCCGTTCTGCCGCACACCCGCTGAAGCGGACCTCGTTCTGCAGACCATGGCAGCCAATGGTCTAAGGCGGGGAGACAACGGCCTGCAAATCTACATGATGTGCGAGATCCCCTCCAACGTCATTCTGGCCGAGGACTTCGCCCGGCGGTTCGACGGGTTCTCCATCGGTTCCAACGATCTGACTCAACTCATCCTGGGTGTTGACCGGGACGCGGAGGACCTGGCCGGGCTCTTCGACGAACGCAACGAAGCGGTCACCTCAATGATCAGTGACGTAATCCGAAAAGCTCATGCGGCCGGCATCAAGATCGGTATCTGCGGGCAAGGTCCCAGCGACCACCCCGATTTTGCAGCCTTCCTCGTTCGCGAAGGCATAGACTCACTGTCCCTCAATCCCGATAGCTTCCTGCACACACTTCACATCGTTGCCCAAGCAGAATCCCAGACGTAACCGGACGGTCGCCCCAGTTCAGCGCTCTCCGGACTCTTGGCCCACCACAACGACCGGGCAAAAGGCGTGCGCGGCACAGGCGCTACTCACGGAGCCGATGACCTGGTTTAAGAAGCCGCCGTGGCCCCGGCGGCCCACGATCAGGAGTTGCGCATCCTTGCTCTCCTCGACCAAAACCTTCGCTGGTGTTCCAAACTTCACCGTCGTGGAGAGCCTTGGTGGACGATCCTGACCGAATGCGGTGTCAATGGCCTGATCCACCAGGCGTGCAGCGACCTCTTCCAGCTGAGTAGCCACTTCATCACTGACACGCGAGAGATGGGCCGGGAGGTAATAATCGGACAGACCAACGCAGGTTATGACCTCAAGGGGTGCGCCCAACGCCGCGGCAAAGCGCCCGGCAAGCCGCAAGGGCGCCGGCGAGTATTCAGAGCCGTCGATACCGACAACGATGCGTTCCGTGGATTCCATGGAAACACCGTGGACCCGGTATCCGTGCGGGTCTAGGGTCGAAGGTCATCGCGAGTCCACCCCGGTTCACTCAGGTCGCGAGTGGTCGGGGTGGAGGCCGGGCCGGGTCAACTGCCCGGCCCGGTGGACGGGCGCGTGAACGCGGTCCAGGGCGCTGCGACAAGCTCGCCATCACCTACCCCGCCGTCTACATCCTCCGCGTCTGCACCGCCTGGACTCGTGCAGGAACCAGGCTCCGCGTCACCGCGGGGCGAGGACGCAGAACTCGTTGCCCTCTGAGTCGGCGAGGCACACCCATGGCACATCGCCCTGGCCGACGTCGGCGTCAGTGGCGCCCAGAGCCCGCAGCCGGGCCACCTCTGCCGCTTGATCATCACCGGGGTACGGCATCAGGTCGAGATGGACACGGCCATACACGGTCTTCCCGGCGGGCGTGCGCAGGAACTCCAGATACGGCCCGACACCCTTGGCCGAACGCAGCCTCGCATGATCGTCGGTCACCTCGTGCAGGGTCCAGTCCATCGCCCCGCCCCAGAACCGGGCCATGGCCCGCGGTTCCGCACAGCGGACCACCACCGCGGCGATCGGCCCGGTGTCCCGGTAAATCGATCGAGGCTCCAACACTCGGAACACGTTGCCCTCAGGGTCGGCCAGAACCGTCCACGGCACATCACCCTGGCCCACGTCGGCAGGCGTCGCACCGAGCTCCAACAGGTGCGTCACCAGTTCCGCCTGATGGGCCGCAGAGGTGGTGGCGAGATTGAGGTGCGCGCGGTATCTCACCGTCTCGGGGTCCGGGACGGTGACGACGTCGACGCAGACGGGGGCCGGGTCCGGCCAGTCAAAGCCCACGGGTTCAACATTGGTTACACCGGGTCCCTCGCTGGATACACCCCAGCCGAGCGCCTCCGCCCAAAACCGGCCGAGTTCCGAGTCATCGCGGGCCTTGAAATTCACCTGAACAAGTCGCAGCGCCATACCGCCCGATCCTATACAGGCAATGCCCGATATGGGAGGCACCCTAGGGGGTCGCGGGTGAATTGGCCGTCCCGGCGGTGTCCACCACGCAGAACCTGTTGCCTTCCGGATCGGCAAGAATCACGTAGTCGGCGTCCGCCGGCCGTTGGCTCCATTCGACCCGGGTGGCGCCCAGGGCCAGGAGCCGCTGCACCTCGGCGTCCTGGGTGTCCGTGTACAGGTCCAGATGCAGGCGCGGGGGGACCTGGACGGCCGCGGGGACCCGGTCCAGGGAGATGCACGTGCCCACGCCGCCGGGCGGCTGCAGGATCACGAAGTCGCCGTCGGGCGCGTACCGCGGCTCATAGCCCAGGGCAGCCTGCCAGAAACTCATCTGGCGTTCCAGGTTGTCCACCCGGATCACGATCGAGCCAATGCTCAGCATCCGCCTCAAGCTACACCCGGGCCACCGGCCCGGCAAGCCAGCACTGCCCGGCAAGCCAGCACTGCCCGGCAAGACAGCCCGTCCGGCAAGCAAAAACATAACCGCAGGCCCACCCGCGATTCGCCCTGAGAGGAACCCAGCTATCTCCGGGTAGCCGGACGTAGACTGACCCACACAAGTGCCCGTGACGCGTGAAGTGGAGACCGGATGCTCTGGAAACTGCTCGTCGAATACCTGCGGCCGCAGCGGCGGCTGCTGTTCGCCGTCGTCGTCTTCCAGCTGGCGGCGTCCATTGCCTCGCTGTACCTGCCCACCCTGAATGCGGACATCATCGATCAAGGCGTGGCGACGGGGAACACGGAGTACATCCTGCGCATCGGCGGCCTCATGCTCCTGGTTACCCTGCTGCAGATCGTCTGCACGGTTGTGGCCGTGTATTTCGGGGCGAAGGCCGCGATGGCGATGGGCCGGGACGTCCGCGGGGCAATCTTCACCCGGGTGGCCGAATTTTCCGAGCAGGAAGTCACCCGGTTCGGCCCGCCCAGCCTGATCACCCGCTCCACCAACGATGTCCAGCAGGTCCAGCAGCTGGTCCTGATGTCTGCAACGCTAATGGTCACGGCGCCCATGCTCTGCATCGGTGGGGTGATCATGGCCATCCGGCAGGACCTGCAGCTTTCCTGGTTGATCGCCGTCAGTGTGCCCGTGCTCCTGATCGCGGTGGGGTCGATCATTATCCGGATGGTCCCGCTGTTCCGGCTCATGCAGACCCGGATCGACACCGTCAACCGGGTGCTGCGCGAACAGCTCACCGGCATCCGCGTGGTGCGGGCCTTCGTCCGGGAGGACGTGGAGACCGCGCGCTTTGCCCGCGCCAACGAGGACGTCACGGACACCGCGCTGCGCGCCGGCCGGCTCATGGCGCTCGCGTTCCCCACCGTGATGCTGGTGCTCAACGTCTCCAGCGCCGCCGTGATCTGGTTCGGCGCGTTCCGGATTGAGGACGGGTCCATGCAGGTGGGCACACTCATCGCGTTCCTGAGCTACCTCATGCAGATCCTGATGTCCGTCATGATGGCCACGTTCATGGCGATCATGATCCCGCGCGCGGCCGTGTCGGGGGACCGGATCGGCGAGGTGCTCGGGACTGAGTCCAGCGTCCGGCCGCCGTTGCGTCCGGTTTCGCGCGCGGCCGGGCGGGCGGCGCGCGGTGAGCTGGAAATGCGCGACGTCGGGTTCGCCTACCCGGGGGCCGAGCAGCCGGTGCTCTCGGACGTGAGCTTCACCGCCCGCGCGGGGCAGACGACGGCGATCATCGGCAGCACCGGTTCCGGCAAGACCACCCTGGTGAACCTGATGCCGCGGCTGTTCGACGCGACGTCCGGCTCGGTGCGGATCGACGGTGTGGACGTGCGCGAGCTGCACCCGGACCTGCTGTGGGGGCACATCGGACTGGTCCCGCAGAAGCCCTTCCTGTTCTCCGGCACCGTGCGCAGCAACCTGCTCTACGGCAAACCCGACGCCTCCGAGGCCGAGCTCTGGCGGGCCCTGAGCATTGCGCAGGCCCAGGACTTTGTGGAGGAGCTCGAAGGCGGGCTGGACGCGCCGATCTCACAGGGCGGCACCAACGTCTCCGGCGGCCAGCGGCAGCGGCTCGCGATCGCCCGGGCGCTCGTGAAACGGCCCGAGCTCTACATTTTTGACGACTCGTTCTCCTCGCTGGACACGGCCACGGACGCCCGGCTGCGGCAGGCGCTCAAGCAGCACACTGCCGGGGCCACGCTGGTGATCATCGCCCAGCGGGTCTCGAGCATTGTGGACGCGGACCAGATCCTGGTGCTGGACCGCGGCAGGATCGTCGCGCACGGTTCGCATGAGGAGCTGCTGGAGACGTCCGAGACGTACCAAGAGATTGTGAACTCCCAGCTCGCGGCGGAGGAGGCGGCATGAGCCGCACCGACAAGGCGCCGACGCCGGTCCCCGCCGCCGCCCCCGGGGTTTCCGGGGCGCCCGCCGCGCAGGCCCCGCTGCGGATTCCCCGCCCCGCGGGTGGGCCCGGCCGCGGAGGCCCGTTTGCCGGGATGAACATCCCGGCGGAGAAGGCCATGAACTTCGGGCCGTCCGCCCGGCGCCTGCTGGGGGAGCTGCGGCCCGAACGGCTGTGGCTGACGCTGGTCCTGCTGCTCGCCGTCGTGAGCGTGACGTTCTCGGTGATCGGGCCCCGGCTGCTGGGCGAAGGCACCAACCTGATCTTCGCCGGCGTCGTGTCCAAGCAGCTGCCGGCAGGGGAGACCCAGGCCCAGGTGATCGCGCAGCTGCGCGCCGCGGGGGAGACCCAGCAGGCGGACATGCTCAGCGCCATGACGCTCACGCCCGGCGCCGGGATCGACTTCGCCGCACTTGCCACCGTGCTGCTGTGGGCGGTTGCCCTGTACGTGCTGGCCTCGGCGTTCGGCTGGTGGCAGGCGTACATCCTCAACGGCGTCGTGCAGCGCACGGTGTTCCGGCTGCGCGAACGGATCGAGGCGAAGATCAACGGGCTGCCGCTGCGCTACTTCGATTCCATCCAGCGCGGCGAGCTGCTCAGCCGGGTGACCAACGACGTCGACAACATCTCCCAAAGCCTGCAGCAGTCCATCAGCCAGGCCGTGACCTCGGTGCTGACCGTGGTGGGGGTGCTTGTGATGATGATCCTGCTCTCGCCCACGCTGGCGCTGATCGCGCTGGTGACCATTCCGCTGACCCTGGTGACGACGGCGGTGATCGCCAAACGCTCCCAGAAGCTGTTCGTGTCGCAGTGGAAACACACCGGCGAGCTGAACGGGCAGATCGAGGAGACCTACACCGGGCACGCCCTGGTGAAGGTCTTCGGCCGGCAGCGCGAGGTGGAGGAGCGGTTCCGGCAGAAGAACGTGGAGCTGTACCAGGCCAGCTTCGGCGCGCAGTTCATTTCCGGGCTGATCATGCCGGCCATGACATTCATCGGGAACCTGGTCTACGTGGGGATCGCCGTGGTGGGCGGGCTGCAGGTGGCCTCGGGGGCGATGCAGCTGGGCGATGTGCAGGCCTTCATCCAGTACTCGCGGCAGTTCACCCAGCCGCTGGCCCAGCTCGGTTCCATGGCGAACCTGCTGCAGTCCGGGGTGGCCTCGGCCGAGCGGGTGTTTGAGCTCCTGGACACCGAGGAGCAGTCGGCGGATCCTTCTCCGTCGCTGGCGCCGAACGGGGGCCGCGGACGGCTGGTGTTCGAGGACGTCTCCTTCTCCTACTCCCCGGACAAGCCGCTGATCTCAGACCTGAGTCTCGTGGCCGAGCCGGGACAGACGGTCGCCATTGTGGGGCACACCGGCGCGGGCAAGACCACCCTGGTGAACCTGATGATGCGCTTCTACGAGCTCGACGCCGGGCGGATCACGCTCGACGGCGTGGACGTCACCGCGATGACCCGCTACGAGCTGCGCTCGCGGATGGGCATGGTGCTGCAGGACACCTGGCTGTTCGGCGGGACCATCCGGGACAACATTGCATACGGCCGGCCTGGTGCTTCGGAGGACGAGATCCTGGAGGCCGCCCGCGCGACGTATGTGGACCGTTTCGTCCGGTCCCTGCCGGAGGGCTACGACACCGTGCTCGACGACGAGGGCTCCAACGTCTCCGCCGGTGAGAAGCAGCTGCTCACGATTGCCCGGGCGTTCCTGGCCCGCCCGTCCGTGCTGATCCTGGACGAGGCGACGAGCTCGGTGGACACCCGGACCGAGGTCCTGGTGCAGAAGGCGATGAGTGCTTTGAGATCCGACCGGACTTCGTTTGTCATTGCCCACCGGCTCTCCACCATCCGCGACGCCGACCTCATCCTGGTGATGGAGTCCGGGCAGATCGTGGAGCAGGGCTCGCACGCTCAATTGTTGGCTGCGGGCGGGGCGTACGCGGCGCTGTACGCGGCGCAGTTCGCGGCTCCTGTGGCCGAGGTTTAGGGCGCAGAACATTTCTTCTGTCGGCCTCGAGACGGGTAGTTCGTCTCTGCGCGGATCGACTTTACGTCATATCCGCTATCGGTGGGATGAATGTGAGTACTGGAGTAGGGGGCGAGGTCATGCTTTCTCACCTCCGGTGGTCGAGGAAACAAGACCCCGCCGGCTCTCCCTTGGGGCAAGAACCGGCGGGATCACGCGTGAATCAAGGACTAGGGCGTGTCTCCTTATTGTCGTAGCCAGATGACGACGGCGTAGAGGACGACGCCTGCACGCGGCCTACTGCCTGACCGACTACCTCGCGCGGTCGGAAGAGCACCAGACGGCGGTCCATGCGTCGGGGCCCGAGGCTTCGAACTAGCGCTTCCCCGCCTTAAATCCGGCAAGAGCCGCGACGACTGCATCACCGTCAACCCCTTGACGGTGTGATCTGCGTCGCGTAAATTGTTCAACAAGTTCGGATTGTTCAACAATCCAACAATTGATCGCAGTCCCGACTTCCGCAGCCCATCACGGTAGCCGCACACGCACCCGGATGTCCCCACCTGCAACGACGCAGGTCCGGACAGAAAAGGCGCACAAACACCATCCGCCCGCACTCGGATGACATCCACACTCTTCATGGAGGTACAAATGGCCACTCCATCTGTAATGGCCCCCGCTGACCCGAAACCCTTTGTGGGGCGCAAGGGCATGTACAAGGCATTCGCGGCCAGCCTGACCGGAACCGCGCTGGAGTTCTATGACTTCGCCGTCTACTCCGCCGCGGCTGCGATCGTTTTCCCGCTGGTCTTCTTCCCGGCCTCGGACCCTGTCACGGGCACCCTGCTGGCCTTCTCCACCTACGCCGTGGGCTACATTTCCCGGCCCGTCGGTGGCATCATCTTCGGCCGGCTCGGGGACGAGATCGGCCGCAAGAAGATCCTGGTCATCACGCTGATGCTGATCGGCGTCGCCACGTTCCTCATCGGCCTGCTGCCCACGTACGACACCATCGGCATCATCGCCCCCGCCATCCTGGTCTTCCTCCGCTTCGCGCAGGGTGTCGGCGTCGGCGGCGAGTGGGGCGGGGCAGTCCTGCTCTCCAGTGAATTCGGTGACCCGAACCGCCGCGGTTTCTGGGCATCCGCCGCGCAGATCGGCCCGCCCGCCGGCAACCTGATGGCCAACGGCGCGCTTGCCGTCCTGACTTTGACCTTGTCCGAAGAGGATTTCCTGAACTTCGGCTGGCGAATCGCCTTCCTGATCTCGGCACTGCTGGTGGCCTTCGGGCTCTGGATCCGGCTCAAGCTTGAGGACACCCCCATCTTCAAGGCCATGGAGGCCAGGGGAGACAAGCCCAAGTCCCCGATCCGCGAAGTCCTGGCAACCCAGCGCCGGCCCCTCATCGCGGCCATGCTCAGCCGCATCGGCCCGGACGTCATCTACGCGATGTGCACCGTCTTTATGCTCACCTACGGCATTCAGAAACTTGGCTTCGACCGCGGCCAAGTGCTGGTGGCCGTCCTCATCGGTTCGGCACTCCAGATTTTCACCATGCCGCTTGCCGGGGCCATCTCTGACCGCATCAACCGCCGGCTGGTCTACGCCATCGCCGCAGTGGCCGCCGCCGTCTGGGGGTACCTGTTCTTCATCGTCCTCGAAGGTCGGTCCCCGGTCATGCTGATAGTGGGAACGGTGCTGGGCCTGCTCTGCCACTCGTTTATGTACGGACCCCAGGCGGCCTTCGTTGTTGAACAGTTCTCGCCGCGGCTCCGCTCCACCGGCAGTTCGCTGGCCTACACCTTCGCCGGAATCATCGGTGGCGCCATCGCACCGTTCATGTTCACCCTCCTGCTGAGCACCTTCAACAGCTGGGTTCCGGTTGCCATCTACCTCAGCGTTGCCTGCCTCCTGACCCTGGTGGGCCTGGCCCTGGGACGGGACTCCAACGTTGCCGAGGACCAGGAGTACCTGCAGTCTTCAACTGAGCTGGCGGAGACCCGGTGAACCAGATCAACGCACTCCAGGCACCCTCCGATGCGCGCCTGAAGTTTCGCAACGGCCTGGTCACCCCCACCTCCGGATGGAGCGACGGCTACACCCAGGCAAACCTGATAGCGGTGACGGCCGACTACGCCGACGAATTCATCGAGTTCTGCCGGCTCAACCCCAAGGCCTGCCCCGTCATCGACGTCATCCCGGCGGGACAGTACGAGAGCGCCCTCGCCGCAGGGTCTGACATCCGCAGTGACATCCCCGCCTACCGGGTGTGGGTGGACGGCGAACTTGCCGATGAAGTCACGGACGTCGCATCGGTCTGGCGTGATGACATGGTGGGCGTCCTCATCGGCTGCAGTTTCACCTTCGAAGCCGCGCTCGCCAGCGAGGGCGTCCCGCTCCGGCATACCGAAACGGGCCGTAACGTCCCCATGTACCGCACGAACATCGCGTGCATCCCTGCGGGACGAATCCACGGACCGATGGTGGTTTCCATGCGCCCGATGCCGCCCGAGCTGGTCGAAACGGCAATCAGGGTGACGTCGGAAGTGCCCAAGGTCCACGGCAGCCCGGTTCATGTCGGGGCGCCCGGGGACCTCGGCATTGCCGACATCAACCGCCCCGACTTCGGCGATGCGGTGGAGATCAGGCCGGGGGAAGTGCCGGTTTTCTGGGCCTGCGGCGTGACACCGCAGAGCGCAGTGATGGCATCCAGGCCCGCCTTCGCCATCAGCCACGCCCCCGGACACATGTTCATCACTGATGTTCCCGAAAGCACCTACCGGGAACCGGCAGGAGCGTCATTGTGAAGAAGAGACTTCCCGTTGCCGAGAAACGGGCACGCAGGATCATCAACCTCTCGGCGCCACGGCGGCAAGCCACCGGCACCCACTGCGAACTGACCGGAGTCTGGCAGAGTCCGGCGGGAGCGAGCATCTCGCTGTACGAAGGCCAGCTTCTCCCGAGCGATGCCGGCCGGCCATGTGTCTGGACGTATGCAGGCCAACCGGCAAGCAAGGCCGATTCCGGAGAACCCCGGTGGGCAGCTCCGGAGCATCACAGACTGTAGGGCAGCAAACGGCAAGCGGACGACGGCGGGACTCCCCGCCGTCGTCCGCTTGCCGTTGATTCGACAATCGCCAGCAGCTGCAAAAGCTCCGCACCATTGTGTGCCCGGGCATTCGGTCCTAGGGTGGGTGCGTTCTCACCCAAGACCAGGAGGAGCCATGTCCGGCGAGCCAGCGTTCTTTGAAATCGGCGTCAAAGATCCCCAGCGCGGCAAGGCGTTCTACGGGGCGCTCTTCGGCTGGGACTTCACGCCCGGGCCCTCCGCCGGCGGAGGATTCATGATCGGCACGCCCGGGCTCTCCGGCGGGATGCACGGCGGCGACTCCGGCGCCGTGCCGTGCATCTTCTTCGGGGTGGACGACATGGATGCCGCACTGGACCGGGTTCGGGAGCTCGGCGGCTCAGTCGACGAACCCGAGCTTGGGGATGAGACCAGTGCGGGGGAGTACGGCAGGTTCAAGCTCTGCAAGGACGACCAAGGCTCGGCATTCGGACTCCACGAACCTCCCCGGCCGGCGGACTAGGGCGTGTCTCCTAAATAGGGGGTTGCTGGCTGGAATGCTTAAACGGTGTCGAGAACATCTGTTTTGAGTGATGAGCAGTGGTCCCGGATCGAGCCGTTGCTGCCCAGCTCGGACGGACAGCGGGGGCGCCCGTTCCGTGGCCACCGCCAGGTCATTGAAGGCATTATCTACCGGTACCGGTGCGGAATTGCATGGCGGGACCTACCTGCGGAGTTTGGTCCCTGGCAGACGGTATGGAAGCGTCACCGGCGTTTCGCCTCCGACGGGACATGGGACCGGATCCACGCGAGGCTTCTGGCCGAGGCGGACGCCACCGGGCAGGTCGACTGGGCAGTTTCGGTGGATTCGACCATCAACCGGGCCCACCAGCACGGGACGAACCTTCCCCGCAGCACAGGGGGAACTCCCGAAATACAAGAAACTGTTTGCTGAACCCTCAGACCACGCCATCGGCCGCTCCCGCGGCGGGCTGAGCACCAAGATCCATCACGCCTGCGACGGAAAAGGCAGGCCGCTAGCCATGATCCTGGGCCCCGGACAGGGCGGTGACTCGCCGATGTTCCCGGTCGTCATGGAGGCAGTGCGGGTGCCCCGTCTCGGCGGGGGCCCGGCCAGAACGCGGCCGGATGCCGTGATGGTCGACAAGGCGTACTCCTCCAGGGCCAACCGGTCACTACTGCGCGGTCGGGGCATCAAAGCCGTCATCCCGGAACCGTCCGACCAGATCGGACACCGGAAACGCCGTGGTTCACGCGGCGGGCGCCCCGTGAACTTCGACGCCGAAACCTACAAAGGCCGCAACACTGTCGAAAGATCCTTCAGCCTCTTCAAACAATGGCGCGCCATCGCCACCCGCTACGACAAACTCGCGCTGACCTACCGTGCAGGCGTCGTCCTCTACGCCGTCGTCATCTGGCTACGACAATAAGGAGACACGCCCTAGCCCCGGGTGTTCCTGGGGGGAGTGCGGGCTGCGCAGGTATCCGCAGGCCGCCTATGCCGGTGCCAGCGCCTGGACGGAGGTTCGCTCCACTGTGGGACAGTTAATTTTTGCGGCGGCATTGTCCGGTGCCTCGTCAAGGCCCAGCAGCATCCGGACTCCGGCTGCGCCCAGTTCGTAGTGGGGGAGAGACACCGTGGAAAGCGGGGGCCGGAGATGGGCGGCGATGACTTCTTGGTTGTCGAAACCCACCACGGCCATGTCGTCCGGGATGGACAGGCCGTGCTCGCGCAGCCCGTCGTAAAGTCCCATCGCCATGCGGTCGTTGTAGCAATACACGGCCGAGACGCCGCGCTTGAGGAGTTCCACGGTCGCCCCGTATCCGCCTTCCTGGTTGGGATAGGCTTCCAGGACCAGGCCCTCGTCGAACGGGATCCCTGCCGCTTCCAGGGCATCCCTGTAGCCCTGAAGGCGCCCGTCCTTGGCAGGAGMGGGGATGGTGGCGTTGATGAAGGCAATCCGGCGGTGGCCGTGCCGCAGCAGGATTTCCGTCGCTGAACGGCCACCTTGTGCCTCATCGGGGACCACGGCCCGTGCGCCCGGTTCCGTCGAGAAGCAGTTGACGAGGACGAAGTCCGCTTCGCGAAGAGAGACCGGTATGTCGGTGGCGCGGTGGAACCAGGTCGAGTAGAGGATGCCGCGGACCTTGTATTCGAGCATCATGGAGATCGCGTCCGTCTCAAGCTCGCTATTGCCTTCGGTGTTGGCGATCAGGAGGGCGTATCCATGTTTCCAGGCCTCATCCTGGGCCCCGTGGATGATCTGGCCTGCGAAGGGTGTGGTTGCGATGGAGTCKGCTACGAGGCCGATGAACCGGGAGCTGCCGCTGACCAGGGTTTGGGCCATCGCATTGGGCCGGTAGCCAAGGTCCCGAATCGCGTCCCGAACCCGTTTCCGGGTGGCGGCAGAGATGCGGGCGTCCTTTTTCATGTTGACGACCAACGAGACGGTGGCGGTGGAGACGCCGGCTGCTTCCGCGACCTGACGCAGGGTGATGGGGTGGGCGCGCGTGGGCTGCTTCGGGGGTGCAGCCTCAACCGATGGCGTGCCCGAACTATTCTCCATTGAAATCATGTGCCCTCCTTCAGGAGTATATCCGTCCGTTGCTGCTGTCATCCCTTGGTCGCCCCGCTTTCCAGGCCCTGGATCATCGCCTTGTTGAGCACCAAGAAGACCAGCAGCAGCGGGGTGATGGTGACGCAGACGGCGGCGAACGTGGCTGTCCAGTCGGTCTTCCCCATGGCTCCGATGTAGTTCTGCAGGCCAAGCGGGATGGTCTTGAGTTCCTCAGAGAGGACGAAGGTGTTGGCGAAGATGAAGTCGTTCCAGATGAAGATGCTGTTGACCAGCACGACGGTCACGACGGTGTTGACCGACAGGGGCAGGGTGATGAGCCCGAAGATGCGGTAGGGCCCCGCTCCGTCAAGTGAGGCCGCCTCGTACGTTTCCCGGGGGATGTAGTTAAAGAATGAGGAGAACAGGTAGATCGACATCGGAAGGGCAAAGCCGGCCAGGGGAATGATCATCGACGGGTAGGTGTCGAGCAGGTTGATCGTCGAGTAGTCGATGAACAGCGGCACGAGAGCGATCTGCACGGGCACGATGATGCCGATCAAGAACAGGCCGCGGACGACCTTGCTGAAGCGGAAGCCGAGGACCTGGAGTGCATAGGCTGCCATCATTCCCAGCAGCACGATCAGGAGGTTGGCTCCCATGGTGACGATGAAGCTGTTGAGGATGTTCATCCCGAGGTTGCCGGTTTCGAAGGCGCGGGCGTAGTTATCCCAGGTAAGGGACTTCGGCAGTGCAAACGGGTCGCCCGTCGCGAAGTCCTGTTCGGTGCGAAGGCTGGTGATGAAAAGCCATGCGAGGGGGTAGACCTGCACGATGACGATGAGGGCGATCAGCACCTTTGACAACGTGCCGTAGAGACTGGGCTTGCGCCGTCTGCGCAGCGGAGGCGGGCTGTCCGGTGAAGTCATGACAGGTCTTGTAATCGGGGCTGCTTGCGCGGTCATGCGTCCGCCTTTCGTTTGAGCATGAAGAGGATGAGCCCGACGGCGGCCAGGCATTCGACGACGATGAACACGGAGATGGTGCTGGCGTAGCCGAAGTCGGTGCTCGTGAATGCCGTCTTGTACATGTAGGTGGTCAGGAGCTCCGAGGACTGTCCGGGCCCGCCGTTGGTCATCAGGTAGGGGATGTCGAATCCGCGCAGGCCGTAGGTCGTAGCCATGATGGTGGTGGTGATCCAGACGGGCCGGATGTGGGGGAAACGGATCTTGGTGAACAGTTGCCACCGCGAAGCTCCGTCGAGGCGTGCTGCTTCCTCCAGTTCCAGTGGAACGGAGAGCAACGCCGCGTAGAGGATGAGCATGTACAAGCCCGTGAACCGCCATCCTTCCGGCACCGACACTGCGGCCAGGACGGTGTTGATGTCCGAGAGCCAGGGGCGTTCGAGGGCGCCGAGGCCAATCCACTGCAGGACCTGGTTGAGCAGGCCCACCGGGTCGATCGAGTAGATACGCACGAAGAGGAACGCGATGGCCACCGTCGAGATCACTGCCGGCAGCAGGTAGAGGGTTTTTATCAGTTCCCGGCCCCGGCTCAGCGAGGTGAGGAGGCTGGCGACCAGCAGGGCGCCGCCAAGCTGCAAGACCAGGCAGATGGCCAGATAGCCGAGAGCGTTGAAGAAGGAGCGCCAGAAGATGTCGTCGCCGGTGAACATCCGCACGTAGTTTGCCAGTCCCACGAATTCCATGTCGCTGATCCCGTTCCATGAGAAGAAGCTCAGGACCAGGGACTGGAGAATCGGGAACAGTACGGCAGCGCCGTAGAGCAGCAGCGGCGGAAGGAGGAAGACCAGGACTGATAGTCGTGACCTGTTGGGAAGCATGATGAGGCCTTTCGGGTGGGGACCGGAGCCCCCCACCGCAGCGGTTACTTGAAGAACTTCGGGGCGTTTTGCGCGACGGCGTTGTCCATCGTGCTGGTGAACTGTTCGGGCGTGATGTTGCCCTGGACGAGGAGCACGAGTTCCTGCTGCAGCCGACCGTTGGTGGTCGGGTCGAGCTGGGTGTCCCACGGCATGGCCTGTTCGTTCCCGAGGTCGTTCGCCTTCTCAAGGGCCTTCTTGTACAGGGGTGTTGCGTTGGCCGGTACGGCGGTTTCCACATTGGTCGTCGGTGAGAGCGCTCCTGTGGCTGCGTATTCGGAAGGGTACTTCACCAGGGCGAACTTCAGGAAGTCGCTCACGAGCGGGTCGTAGGTCTTGGTGTTGACCGCCATGCCGATGCCGGACGGGGAGACGTACTCGTTGGCCGCCGTGACGGATCCCTGGGTCGTCGGGAGGGTGAAGAAGTCGGTGTTATCGCGGACTGCCGGATTCAGTTTGTCGGTTGCCAGGCTGGGCAGTTCCCAAGTGCCGATGTTGTACATGGCGGCCTGGCCGGAGGTGAACTGGTTCTGGGCATCAGAGTATCCCTGGGAGGAAAAGCCGTCCTGGAAGCACTTGGCCTTGCCGAGCGCTTCCATCCACTGAACGGACTTCTGGCCTGCGGGGTCGGAGAACTTGGCTTCGCCCTTCTTTAGCTTCTGGATGAAGTCCGGACCGGCTTCCCTGAACGGCTGGTAGGCGACATACCGTTCGAGGGGCCACTGGTCCTGGCCGTCGATGGCGATGGGGGTGATGCCGGCCTTGCGCAGGGCGGTACACATGGCGGGGAGGTCATCGAGGGACTTCGGGACGGACACTCCGGCCTTCTGCAGCAGGGCTTTGTTGTACCAGATGAACTCCAGCTCGAACTGGAACGGAATCATGTTCAGCGACCCGTCGTCGAACCGCTGGTAATCAAGTGCGCTGGGCCGGTAGTTGTCGTAGACGCCTAAGTCTTTGAGCAGCTTCTCGGCGTCGACCATCTTGCCCTGTTTCGCCAGCTGCTGGGCGAACGGTGTGGCGTCAGTGTCGAAGAGTTCCGGAAGCTTGTTCGCGGCGGCGAGGGTCTCAAGTTTCTGGATGTATGAGGGCCTGTCGGGGGTGGTGATCAGGTTCAGCGAGAAACCCGGGTGGTCCTTGGCGTAGTCGTCCGCGAGCTTCTTCATGATGTTGATGACGGCGCCGTCGGCCGGCCGGGACAACAGCCACGAAATTTCGCGGGGCTTGATTTCCCCGGTGGGGCTCACGTTGGAGGGGTTACTGGCCCCTCCGCCGCATGCTGCCAAAGCCAGGGCGGTGACGGCTGCCACTGCGGCAGTTCGGAAAAGTTTTATCATTACGGCAATCTCCCTTGATTGGAGTGAGGATGGGTCGAGTTAGATATCGGTGCGCTGGCGTGTTTCAAGTTCGGTGATGGTGACGGATCCTTCTCCGGCGAAGATGCCGATCCGGCCCTCGGACAGGTCATAGAGCCTCGTGCTGAGGGACACCTGCCGGTCCAGGACGGCGACACAGAGGTCTCCGTCCACGACCACTTCGAGTACGTGTTCGCCGGGGCTGAGGTCACAGGGGCGTTCCAACTCGATGTCGTACGGAACGTCGCCCGAGACATGCCATTGTGCATCGCCGGTGATTTCCCGGGGCCACCGGTCAAACACCATGCGGCCGCGCTTTGGTTCCAAACGGAGAACGTAGGACCGGTCTCCGTCGGCACTGGAGCGGAGCAGCAGGCCGCATTCTGTGGTGCCGGGTGCGATCTGCAGAACCGCCTTGGCGTAGAACTGCGGAGGCAGGACCTCTTCGGACACAACGGCTGCGAAGCCGTCCGGAACAGTGAGCGTCGCGGGAAGGTCCCGGTCGAAGGACACCGGAACCTCGTCCCAGAAGCTCTCCACCAGTTCGTCGGCGAAGGAGAACGCCAGGGTGCCGTCGGGGTTCCGGTGTGCTTCCAGGACGGACATGGTGCCCGCCCACTGCCATGCGCCGTCGTCGGAGTTGTCTTCCTTGCTGGCGATCCAGCCGAAGAAGAAGCGGCGCCCGTCCCGTTCGGCCGTCTTGGAGGCATAAAAGGCGCGCCCGTCGATGCTGTCCAGGTCCGGCACCGTCCAGGGGCCGTCGGGGCTTTTGGCCATCCGGTAGCGGGTTGTGAACGACTCGGAGAACTCTGAGTAGACCATGTACCACCAGTCGCCCCAGGAGAAGACGTCCGGGCATTCATGGGTGATGTAGCGGCGCGGATCCCAGAACGGCTCGGTGTGCTGCCAGGTCATCAGGTCACTGGACACGCACTGGGCTATGACCCCGCGGCGGCGTTCCGGCCCGTCGGAGTGCCGTGCCGCCAGCAGCATCCGCCACTGGCCTGCGGCCTCGTCCCGGAAAACGAAAGGGTCGCGCCAGTCGCCTGACTCGTAGCCGGCCGGGGCGCCGAACGTCAGTTCCGGGTGCTTGACCCAGGTCGTCATGCCGTCCGTGCTCGTGGCGTGCATGACGAGCTGCAGCGGCGCTCCGTCGGAGCCGAGGTTCCGGGGGTTCTGCCCCGTATAGAACAGGTGGTGGATGCCTGACTCGTCGCACACGATGCTTCCCGTGTACGCGTTGAAGTCCAGGTCGGTTTCACTTCCGTGCTGGAGGGAAACGCCCTGGTCTTCGAACTGGGTGAGGTCTTTGGTGGTGACCAGGTTCCAGGACGTCCCGGGCTTGGGGTCGGTGCGGACCTCGTGAAGGTAGAAGAGCCAGAACTCGCCGTCCTTCTCGAAGGGGATGAGATCTCCGACCCAACCGTCGGCGGGCTGGAAGAATACTGAGCGTTTCATCGGCGCTGATGTCCATTCTGCTTAAGCGTTTGATCAAAATCAAAGATAGCCTGATGCAAGACTTTGATCAAGCGTTTTAGCAATTTAACGTGGACGCAATCTTCGGCCCCTACTCTGAATTGGTGGGGGTTGGCCCTGCTGGCAGGGGAATGAGGGGTCATGACGGAAGAACAAGCAGCCGGCATCGTGCGAGATCTGAGGGATCTCACCGCGGGCGATGCAATTGAAGCCTGGCACGACGGACGACGCTACCACCGCGGCAAGGTGCTTCAGACAGTGCCGTCTATGGGCATGTTCTGGATCCTGGACAGCGGCAGCGGAACCCGGAAGCTCGTTGAGTTCGAGGCCATGATCGTCCGGCTTATCGAACAAGAACGCTGAAACAAGCCAGGCCCGAAAAATAAGAGAGGGCCGGATCTTGGGTTAGGGGAAAAGGGGCCGGCACCTTCAAAGATCTCAGCCTAGGTCCAGGCATCGGGGGAGAGCAGCCGCACGGCACCTTCGGCGGCCGCGAGACTCACGCGCTGACCCCCAGGGTCGGGTACACGCGGGCCGTGAGCGGCTTGCCGTTGGCGAAAATCTCGACGGCGGATCGATCCAAAAGGACGCGCAGGTGCACCCGGCCGTCGGGCATGCGGACGGGGCCCAGTTTGTCCTCCATATCCACGGTGGGGTCGAGGCTGCTGCGGGTTTGGTCGAGACGAAGGGTGCCATGGCCAGCGGTTCCGGGGCCTTCAAGCGTGCGGCCAAGTTCAATGACCGTTTCCTCGTTGTCGTCCGCGGAAGTTAGTACGCCGAGGCGCAGCGCAGCACCGAGGCGCGTTGGACGCGCGGCCTGGAATTGCCATGGGAGCCTACTCCCGCGTCGAGGTGAAACATTTAGCCGATAACCGACGTTTCGTCGAGGCTCGCCGGCTTGTCGGCAGAGGCGAACCGGCCACGCAGCCAGGGACATGGGAAGGTCACGGGCGACGCTCTACGGAAGAATTCATGAACTCGGAGCCCGAGGATAGCTGGCGAAGATAAAGCTGGACTGGCAGGGCTGCGGCTTTCGAAAAGCACTGGTTGTGCCCGGATTTGTCGCCTTCAAGCCGGTTGCGTCGGCGACGGCAACGCGGCGCGTACCCGGGGGACCGGCCACGAAGGCGGCCCAATGCAGCGGAAGCTGGGGAATCAGATCGTATTGCCCCGTGAGGACGTCATCGATCGATGTTTGACCTGCAATGTATTGAGCATCATCTGTTCCTTTCGCTTCTCCTTTCCTTGGCATGCCTTGACCCTATGAGCACGGCGCGCGGCCTACGTCCCGGACACGCGGGCACGGCACATATACGACCGATCGCAGACGCAGCTCATCGTGGCCTCTCCTCGTTGAGGGAGCGCGGATCTGCGAGGATTATCCAGTGAGCATGAGGGGAATCGAGAACCTGGCCGGGCCGGACTGGGTCCTGGAGCTGCGCGTGGGCCTGGTTGACAGTGACCCGGAGATCTGGCGTCGGTTGGAGGTTCTGGGCTCCATGCCGCTGGGGCTGGTTCACGAGGTGCTGCAGGTGGCGTTTGGCTGGGAAGATGCTCATCTGCATCGGTTTGTCGACAGCGATCCTTTCGCGCCGCTGCGGCCGGTCAACGGCGAAGTTCCCGAGTCCCTGCAGTGGCTCCCGGCACAGTGGTGCGAGGAAGAGACCGACCTGGACGAGGACGGCTGTTCGCTGGATCAGCTTCTTGCGCGTGGATCGGGGGAGGCCTTCTATGAGTACGACTTTGGCGACAGCTGGCTCCACCGGATCGAACTGGTTTCCCGCCGGCCGGCTGACCGGGACGCCCCGCCGGCGCAACTGATTGACGGTGCCCGGCGCGGCCCGTTGGAGGACTGCGGCGGTTTTCCCGGTTATGAGGAGATTCTGGATGCCCTGGCCGACCGGACGCGCCCGGATCACGCCGAGTACTCGGCCTGGGCCGCGGAAATGGCGGGCACTGACGGGCCCTTCGACCCGGATTCCCTGAGTATCGCGGACGTCAACCGGGACATCGCCAGCCGTTTTGCAGCCATGGCAGCCGCACCCCCTGAGTAGGTCCGGGGACAGTTGCTTCTATCCCCGAAGATATTGGCGAAGCCCTGGGATGGCGAAGTCAACTTTCCCGTAGCCGGCGGATTCGATCAGGCCGGCGGCGATGAGCCGGTTCCGGTATTTTGAGACCACGTTGGGTTTGGACTTGATGAGGTTTCCGATCTGGGCAGCTGCGGACGGGCCGTCCTGCTGGGCCATGGCATCGAGGAACTCGCGGTCCTTCTCTGAGATGTCCGAGAGTGCGGACTCGACGACGACCAGGGTGTTCCGTCGCTGGGCGGCCGCGATGGCGGTGCGGACATTGTCCTGATCCAGGGTCCAGCCGGCCTTGTCCGCCGCCATCCAGAGGTAGTAGCCAACGAGCTGGATCAGGAAAGGGTAACCCTCGGTGGCTTCCGCCGCTTCGCTGATCAGCTCGGGGGAGACGTCGATGCCTCCCTCGCTGAAAAGCTCAAGGTAGGAGGCGGTGACTTCGGCGGTGGCTGCTTCGTGAAGGTTGATCCTGTCGGCCCGCCGCAGGAACGTGGCCACGCCTTCGTTGAGCAGATCGGACACGGCCGAGGGGAGGCCGGCGAAGATCAGGMCGATGGGCAGTCCGTCGCGGATGAAGTGCTGCACGTCGGCAGCCAGTTGGGAGATTTCGGTCCGGTCCACGGCGTGGATTTCGTCAATCGTGATGACCAGGCCCGTCCCCTTGGCCTCCAACAGCCGCAGGAGTTCCTCTCCGGTCCGGCGCCAGTCCGGAACGCGGTCCTGGGGCAGCTGGGTGGTCAGTCCGAACCCGGCGGCGGAGAAGGCGGTGATCTTTCGCGTCGGCGGGCCGTCCCCGAGCTCGTCAACCAGGCGCAGCATGTCGTCACCGATTCTGGCCAGAAACCCGGGGTTGGCTGTCCGGGAGATCACGGCCCAGCCGTGGTTCCTGGCGATCGATTCCGCTGCGCTGAGCATCACGGTCTTGCCGATGCCCCTGGACCCGGTAATGATCGTAAGGAGCCCCGGGGCGCCCGGCCCCTGCTGCAGCCCGTATTCGAACTCGTCCAGGAGACCTGCCCGGCCGACCAGATCCGGCGGGGTCGCCCCGGCGGTCGGCTTGAAGGGGTTTTGCACCGTTGCCTCCAATGCACGTGGTTGTGGGGTGAAAGATGGTGAAACCGGTGAAAGTGGTGAAACTCCGGCCAGCCTACCAGCCCGGGCCTCATCCATGATCTTCAACCGGCCTGGATCAGCCGCCGGCCCCGACGTCACCTCGGCGGGCAGCGGTAAACCTTGGTGGACGGACCTGCCGCTGGTGCCCTAACGGCCGGAATAGGCGTTAGCGGATACTGTCTGGCAGGCATGGGGTGCATGCGCCCAATTCACACACGAACCCGCTATTCCCACCATTTTCGAGGACCGCGGCGTGGGGCCCGATGCAATCTACCTCCCGGACCATCCAAACCGGCAAGGGCCGCAGAACGGCCGTCAACCGCCAGGACCGGGCGCCTCGGCGCCCGGCGCTTCCACCTGAGCGGATTGGGGGGGCGGGGAGTGCGCACGAGGCTGGTGAGATGTAGACTGAAAGGAGCGCAATTTGTCCTTACATTCTGACAACTTTACATAACGTCGGTTATCGGCCTTCGGTAATGGGTGGGGAGTTGCCGCGGAAGGGCTGTCCCTGGCATCGCCTCACGTGTCATGCGTTTCTCAGCGACCGTTTGCGTCGGCAGCAAGCCTCGGATTCAACGCTTCTTGCCCCCAACACCCGGCACGGACGCGACTTGTTTCATCCACGCCGCGATTTGGCGTTCGTCGATATCGTCCACGGATTCGAGCTCCACACCCCGCGTCGACTTGCCCATCCCCACCGGCGTCACCGGCGGTACAGGCTCGAGCGCAACGCCATTCACAAACATGAGCTTGACATGGCCGGCAAAGCCGCCGCAGCTGAAGCACCACCCGTCGCCGACGCCGTAGTACGACATGCCCCACTTCACCGAGCGCCGGAGGTCGGGCAGCGTCTTCGCCGCCAGCGCATCGACCGTTTCGGCGATGCCGCGCTGCGGCTGTGGCAGGCTGGCGATATATGCGAAGACCGGCTTGTCGCCGACAGCCGCTTTCGCGGGGCTTGCCCTGGTCGAAGAGTGAACCCCGATTCGCAGTCTTTAAGCCTCCGGCACCCGCAGCACCCCAACAGCGGCCACCAGATACGGCAACGGATCCGGGTCCGTTCCGGCGGCCCATTGCATCCAGGCCTCGAACGTCGCGCCGATCAGCGCGGCGCACAGATAGCCGGCAATGTCCTCGGGGACGCCGGCCGAAACCAGGTACGCCCTGGCCCGCTCGCGCTGCGGCGCCAGGGACTCATAGCTCCGGCTGGCCAGCTCGGGGTGTTCGGCGATCAGCCGCAGACGGCCACGCGTGACCGCCAAATCCGGAAGCACGGCAACCCCGGCGACAGCCACCTCGCGCAGCCGCGCCAGGACGCCGCCGTCGGAAGCCCCGCCGGCAGCGCGGGCTGACTCCAGCACCCGCCCCGACGCCTCAATCACCGGCTCCATGCCGCCCCAGACGAGCTCGGCCTTGCTGGAGAAGTAGCGGTACAAGCTCTTGCGCCCGATCCCGGCCTCGCGGGCGATGTCCTCCATGGAGGTCTGCTGGTAGCCGCGCTCGGCGAACAGCCGCAGCGCGATGGCGGCCACGGCGTCGGGATCAATCGTCACCGGCCGCCCGGTGGGGCGCGGAACGGTGGTGGTCACAGCATCCGAAGGCATCCCACCAGTATTCACCCTTACATAATGACACAGAGTGTCATAAGCTGGGCGGCATCACCGTCAGCAACGTCTGGAAGGACATCATGGGCAACGAAGCTACATGGCAGGAAGTCGCCACCACCGGCCGGTTCGCCGGCAAGACCGTCATCGTCACCGGGGCCGCCTCGGGCATCGGCCAGGCCACCGCCCTGCGGATCGCCAAGGAAGGCGGCCGCGTCATCGCCGCCGACATCAGTAAGGAACGCCTGGACGACCTGGTGGCCGAGAACGCCGGCCTGGACCTGGTCCCCGTGGCCGGCGACATCTCCACCGAGGAGACCGTGGCCGCCGTCGTCGCTGCCGCCGGCGGACGCATCGACGCGCTGGCGAACGTCGCCGGCATCATGGACAACTTCGCCCCCATCCACGAGGTGGACGACGACCTCTGGGACCGCGTCTTCCGCATCAACGTCACCGCCCTCATGCGCCTGACCCGCGCCGTGGTCCCGCTGATGCTCGACGCCGGCACCGGCTCCGTGGTCAACGTCGCCTCCGAGGCCGGCCTGCGCGGATCAGCCGCCGGCGCCGCCTACACCGCGTCCAAGCACGCCGTCGTCGGCCTGACCAAGAACTCGGCCGTGATGTACGGGCCGAAGGGTCTGCGCTTCAACGCCGTGGCCCCCGGCCCCACCATCACCAACATCGTGGCCAACTGGGGATCCCAGCTCGCGGCCGAACGCCTCGGCCCGCTGATGCAGGCCACCGTCCCCACGCCCGCCACCGCCGCGCAGCTCGCCGCGTCCATCACCTTCCTGCTCAGCGACGACGGCACCAACATCAACGGCGCCATCCTCGCCTCCGACGGCGGCTGGTCGGCACTGTAGGGCAGCGGCACCGAACGCAAGCGGACGACGGAAGGACGTGCCGTCGTCGTCCGCTTGTGTCGCTCGTTCACCTGGTCGTCGCCGCAACACCGTGGCAGTCACAGACCCCGTGTCGGTCACCAGGGACCGTTCGACGCTGACCTCGTTCGGCCCCGTCCGCTGTTGGGGTCTTGAACTATATTCGGACAAGGGAAAGGATCGGGCTGCAGTGCAGGCACAAAGGAAGGCGGATTTCTGAATGGCTGAAATGCCGCCGGCCACGGTGGAAGTGAGTAACGCGGTGGTCCAGCGCCTCGTCCGGGACCAGCGGCCCGACCTTGGCGATTGTCCGATAGCGCTGGTTGCGAACGGCTGGGACAACGCGACCTTCCGGCTCGGTGACGGCCTGGCCGTCAGGTTGCCGCGCAGGGCGGAGGCTGTTTCGCTGATACTTCATGAGCAGCGCTACCTTCCCGATATAGCTCGCCGCTCCCCGGTTGCGGTTCCTGTCCCAGTCCATGCCGGCAGGCCGACGTCGGACTTTCCATGGCCGTGGAGCATCGTGCGGTGGGTCCCCGGAGCCGCTGCGGCCGACGTCGGCCCGGCAGGCCGCGGGCCGGCGGCTAAAGGCCTGGCCGATTTTCTGCTGTCCCTTCACGTGCCCGCCGAAACCGGCGTCCCGGTCAACCCTTTCCGAGGTGTGCCGCTGACGGACCGTGACGCTGTGCTGGTGGAACGGCTCGGGGACCACGAACGCTACCCCCAGGCGGCAGCGCTGAAAGCAGTGTGGGCGCAGGCCCGTGCCGCCAAAGCCTGGGATGGTCCGGCGATGATGCTCCACGGTGACCTCCACCCTGGCAACATCCTGCTGGCAGACGACGGCTCCCTGGCCGGCATCATCGATTTCGGCGACGTCGGGGCAGGGGACCCGGCTGTCGATCTTGYGGTGGGGTGGCTGATGTTCGACGCCGGCACTCGCCACCGCTTCAGGGGCGCCTTTGGCTCCGCAGTGGAAGGGGACACCTGGATGAGGGCCCGCGGTTGGGCCCTTATCCTGTCCACCGCCATGCTGAGCAACTCCGACGACAATCCGCGGATGTTCAGCGTAGGAAAGTTCGGGATCAGGCAGATCCTGGATGACGGACTTCGCCTGCAACTCTGACGCCGGCGTTAAATGTCAGTGGCTCCTGCCATGCTGTGGGTATGGAAGGCAGAGCAGCTGCGGAGACGTTGGAGGCCATGGAGGCTTCCCTTGCCAGGTTGGCTGCATTTGCCGGTCGCGGAGCCGGGAACGCGGACTCGACTGGCGCTGACCCTCTTCGGGACGAAGCGGACGCGTGCCTGGACGGTATGGCTGAGGTGGGCAGCATGGAAGCCAGGCTGGCCGCGCTGAAAGTGCACTTCGCCGCCGGATATGCCCGCGCTGCCGTCGCCATGGCGGCCCCAGCCGTTTCCCCGCAGGAGCGCACCGCCCAGGAAATGGCGGTGACAGCAGAGGTGGCCTGTGTCCTGACCGTGAGTGAAAGATCGGCGGCGGCGCTCTTGGCGGAGTCAGCCACCCTGACCACTGTGTTGCCCCTGACGCTGTCTGCGCTGCAGGCAGGGAGCATTTCATGGCAACACGCGCGGGTGATGTGTGATGAAACGTCCGGTCTGGACCCCGCTGCGGCGGCTGCTTTGGAGGCTCATTTCCTGGACGTTGAAGCTCCCTTTGCCGCGCGTGGCTGCCCGGCGGGGGAGCTGGTGCCGGGCAGATTCCGGGTCAAAGCGCGCAGATGGCGTGAGCTGCACCATCCCGTGAGCATCGAAACGCGCCACCGCAAGGGCGTGGAGGACCGTCGGCTGGAAGATGTGCCGGACCGGGACGGCATGGCCTGGCTCTCGGCATATCTGACTGCGGATGTGGCGGTGGCTGCATGGTCCCGTGCCACGGAAGCGGCGCGTGCCCTGCAGGAGCCGGATGAATCCCGGACCCTGACCCAGCTCCGTGCGGACGTCGCCGCTGACTGGCTGCTGGCGGGGGTGGCGGAAGGAACTCCGTCACCCAAGGCGCGGGTCCTGGTGACCGTGCCGGTGCTGTCTCTTTTGGGCGCCGTGACTGAACCGGCCACGCTGGACGGGTATGGTCCCGTGCCGCCGAGCATCGCCCGCCGGCTTGTGGGGGATGGCGCCGGATCGTTCCTGCGTGTGCTGACCGATCCGCGCAACGGAGCGCCGCTGGAGATCGGACGGACCAGCTACCGGGTTCCGAAGGCGATGCGCCAATGGTTGCGGCTTCGGGACGGCCGGTGCCCTTTTCCAGGCTGTAATAACCATTCCCTGGATAACGAAGCGGATCATCTGTTGGCTTGGTCCGAGGGAGGCGGCACAGGGGTCACCAACCTGGGCCAGCCATGCCGGCGGCACCACCGACTCAGACACACCACAGCGTGGAGGCCGGTTGACGCGACCCGGGACCAGCCACCCGGCTGGATCTCACCTGCGGGACGCTCCTATCCAAGCGAACAACAAGACTGGGAGCCGCCACGCTGGCCACAGCTCCTCGGCCACGCGGGTGAAGGCCGGGAGTTGGAACCGCCCGACCGGCTCGACGTACTTGCCGGCGCCGTCGGACAGACCGGGCCGCCGTTACCCGTGGATCCCTTTCCTGACTGGGCGCTGTTCATCGCGGCGTAGGATCGGCGCTCCATGTTCCTGCCCGTTGCCGCCGCCCTCCCTCCACCAGGCTCCCTGGCCTGGCACCCTCCGCCGAGCCTGGGAAACTTTTGGCGGTTATGAGCTAACTTAGGTACAAAACAGGCGGAATGGTTGCTACTCTGGATTCTGCACCTAGAGAGAGTGAGCAATGATGCTTCTCGAAAGAGACCTCATCCAGTCCGTCGGCTTCCGCAACGTAACGGACGGCGGACGTGTAACCGGCTTTCAGTTCCGGGTCCGGATGCCTTCCTACCGGGGCATGGCCGCGTCCCTCATCGATGGCATCGCCGTTCGCGTTGGCGGCATCGTCGACGTCGGACCTGACGTTCCGCTGTGGACCTTCGGCGGGCGGACCTACACCCTGCGGCAGCTCTGGGAAAGTGATGGCGTGCGCTGGCCCCTTGAGGAAGCGGCAGTGGTCACCGTTCCCCTCGACGGCGGCCTGCCGCAGGGCGTCCACGAGCTCTCCATCGAGCTGCGGCTGCGGATGTCCTACATACCAGTCGAGCACCAGCCCACCGTGCACCGGACCAGCCGCAAGGTGACGCTCGCGCCGGAAGGCGGCGAAGGTACCTTCCGCTACGGCGTTTCCCTCTACAGCTTTATGGGCGATTACGGCACGGTGATGGACCTTGAGGCGGCGCTGGCCGCCGTCGCTGACGTGGGCGCCACCGGCGTCGAGATCCTCGGCGAGGGCCACGTTCCCAACTATCCGGAACCGTCGCCGGCCTGGATCGATAACTGGTTCGGCCTGCTGGAGAAGTATTCGCTGGTGCCGACGAACTACGGTTCCTGGATAGACACCCGTCTTCACCCGGGCCGCACCATGACGGTCGCGGAGGGTGCGGAGGCCCTGCAGCGGGACCTGCGGCTTGCCAACCAATTGGGTTTCGGCTTCGTCCGCCCCAAGATCGGCGTGGTGTCCAGCGATCTGGTCCCAGACCCCATCTGGACCGAGTCCGTGGAACGCTCCCTTGATCTGGCCCACGAGCTGGGGATCATCATCTGCCCCGAGATCCACTCCCCGACGCCCATCAAGCACCCCGTCGTCGAGGACTACATCGGACTCATCGAACGGACCGGAACCAAGAACTTCGGCCTGCTCATCGACACCGGAATCTTCCAAGACCGGCCCATCCCGCTGCGCGCAGGTGAGACCCGCGAGACCCGGCCCGCCTTCCTCGACGGCATCGGCGTCGACCCCGCCGACTTCGCCGATATCGCCCAGTACGTGGTGTTCGTGCAGGCGAAGTTCCACGACATCAACGAGCAGCTGGAAGACCAGCAGATTCCCTGGCTGCCCGTCCTCAAGGCCCTCAAGGAATCCGGCTACACCGGTTATCTCTCCAGTGAATATGAAGGCGAACGCACGCCGTGGCGCGCCATTGAGCAAGTGCGGCGCCAACACGCCCTGATCCGCCGCATCACCGGCGAACTTACCTGACCCATCCCATTTCCCAGTAAAGAGAACAACAATGCCAAACGGACTTCTTGACGATGCAAGCCTCCGCACCCACCCCGACGGTCTCGCGCTTGCCCTGACTCTGCCGTGGTACCGGAGTCTGTGGCTCTCCTCGGTCTCCAGCCTGCGGCTCACCGTCGACGGCCAGGATATCCCCGCCGAGAACTTGTCCCTGGAACTGGGCGGTGTCCGCTATGCGCTCCCGGACCTGCCCGCTCAAAGCGAAACGCTCTGGTACCTCCAGGAACATCCCTTGCTTATCGCCAAAACGGAGAGCCCTGTTGCCTTGGGCGAGCAGCACACCGTCCGGCTCATCGGTGAGCTGCGCCTGCCGTACATGCAGATTGCTCCCGGCCAGGACGGCGGTCCCGGCATGTACGTTCCCAACTTCGTGAACCAGGCGCTGGAGCTGACTGTCACGGACAGGGCTGCGGCGGCACCGGACTTGACGACGGTGGTCACGCCGCCCCCACCGAAAGCGGAGGACGATCCGTTCTCGCTGGGGCTCACCCTGTACTCGGCAAGTGCCGAATTCCGGGCCGGCTGGTACGACTTCGACGGTCTGCTGAACCGCGTGGCCGAGCTGGGCATCGGCCCCGGGATCGAGATTGTGGCGTCGCAGGTCCTGCCTACCTATCCCAACGTGACTGACGACTTCGTGCGCTCGTGGCAGGAGGCCTTCGACAAACACGGCTTCACCGCCAGCTCCTTCGGCGCCAATCTGGACATGGGACGCCGCCGTGACCGCGACATGACCCCGGACGAGGAGTACGAGTTCACGCAGACACTCTTCCACGGCGCCAAGAAGCTCGGTTTCCCGCTCGTCCGCATCCAGAGCGCGAAGCCGGAGCTGCTTCGCCGGCTGCTGCCGCTCGCCGAGGACCTCGAACTCAAACTTGCCTACGAGATCCATGCACCGCTGGGACCCAACTCGCCCGAGATCATGAAGGTTCGCGACGTCTACGCCGAGCTTGATTCACCGCTGTTGGGCTTCGTGGCTGACTTCTCCTCAACCATGCACAGCATGTCTCCCACGCTCCTGCGCGCGGTTCGCCGTGCCGGGCTGGACGATGAAGCGGTGGAAAGGCTGCAGGCTATCTGGGGCACTGAGGCGCCGATGCGGGTGCGGCAGGAGGAGTTCATTGCGTACCTGCGGGGACGTGACTTCGATCCTGCCCGGCTTGGGTCCTTCGCACACCTGGCGTTCAACATGCACGGCCACGTCAACCCGAAGGAGTGGGCTGACATCATGCCGCAAATCATGCACGTCCACGCGAAGTTCTACGACATTGATGAGCAGGGCAACGAGCCGGCCATCGACTATCCGGAACTGGTCCGCGTATTCGTCGAAGGTGGCTACCGCGGTTACTGGTCCAGCGAATGGGAAGGCCATGCCTTCGCTGAGCTCGGTGAGGTGGATCCGCTGCTGCTGGTGCGGAAGCAGCATGACCTTGTCCGCAAGAGCATGCGGACGGCGCTGGCATCAGCCTGACCTGAAAGACCGACGTCCCATAGCCTCGATGCCCGTCCGTTTTAGCCGGCCGGGCATCGAGGCATTTAAGGGGCTCCCTTGGTTGCGGCGGCTGCCACGATGTCAGCAGCCTCTTTGAAGAGGCCCCGCATCCACTCATGCTCGGAGTCGCGGTTGTGCACGGGGTGCCACCACAATGCATTAACCAGCGGCGTGGCATCGAAGGGCAGCGGCAGGATCCGAATCCCGCCCACGCGCAGAGCGAACGGCACCAGGGCCGCCTGGATGAGCGCGATCCGGTTGGTCCCAACCACAAAGTGCGGCAAGGACTGGAAACTTTCAACAACCACGTCCACGCGTGGCTCAACGCCCAACTGCTGGATCTGCCGTTCCGCCGATGTTGAGGCTGAGCGCGTCTGATAGGTCATCACCCAGGGAAGTTCAGCGATGTTTTCCATGGTGATTTGCTCGCCGACGGCTTCATTGGACGTGGAGACCATGGCCACCCACCCGTCCCTCCACAGGTCCAGGTAGGGCAGCCCGGTGAGGAATCCATGGGGAATCACCATGCCGTCCACCGATCGAAGGCGGTTGGCTGCATCCTCCACCACCATCGGATTGTGGAGCATAAACCGGAACCGGACTCCTGGGGCGCGCTCGGCTGCAAGCTCGGAAGCAACCCGGCCAATGGTAGTGAAGCCGTAATCCGAGCCGTAGATGGAGAACTCGCGCTCGGATTCTGTGGGCTCCCAGGTGGCCTGGCTTTCGAAGACGCGGCGGGCGGCCTCCAGCGCGGTGGTGGTGTGCTCCGCGAGCCGGAGGGCGAAGGGGGTGAGCTCATAAGCATTACCGCGGCGGGCCAGGATCGGGTCCCCAAAGTGGGATCGGAGCCGGGCGAGCGAGGCGCTGAGCGCCGGCTGGCTGAGGTGGAGCCGCTCGGCCGCCCTAGTAACGCTTCGCTCGGTAATGAGGGCATCCAGCGAGATCAGCAGGTTGAGGTCGAGACGGGAAAGCAGGACATGTTTCGTCACGGCGCAGCGATCCTTTGGAAGTGGAACCGTTTCAAGTGAGTTTATCAGCGGGATCTATAACATAGGCGAAGTCATCAGGCATCTGGATAGACCTTCCGCGGACCTCCGTTGGACTTATGTCCGTCATAGCGAATACTTATGTGTGTTTTAGGCACATCTCCTGCATACTTGTGAGTGACCGGGGTCACGACACCCGGATTTTGGACAATGAAGTCAGAAAGGCTGGACATGACACAGCACCGTCGCTATTCGGGCCTGAAGGTCGGCGCCCTCGCCGTCCCCACCGTCGCAGCACTCATTCTTACCGGTTGCTCGGCCTCCACCGGCAGCAGCTCCTCTTCGGGTGGTTCCCAGGAATTTTCACTGTCCTTCGCGACGTCCAACACCATCGAGAGCCCCTTCCAGGTGTTGGCAGAAAATTACATGAAGTCACACCCGAACGTGAAAATCACCTTCAATCCTCAGCCGAACGACTCCTACGACCAGACCCTGCGCACACAGCTCCAGGCCGGAAACGCCTCAGACGTCGTAGTGACCTCACCCGGCTCCGGCACCGGCCGCAGCATCCTGCCGCTCGTCCAGGCAGGTTTCCTTGAACCGCTTGACGATGCCGCGAAGCAACTGCTCCCCGAAGGAAGCGCCAGCACCTTTGGATCCGACGGCAAGGTGTACGGCCAGGCCACGGAAATCACGATCTCTGCCTTGGTGAGTAATGAGACGGCAGCTGATGCAGCCGGTGGCTTCCCCGCCGACTTTTCTTCCCTCCAGCAGCAGTGCAAGGCTCTGGAGTCCTCCGGTAAATCCCTCTTTGCCCTTGCCGGATCAGCCCCTCCCAACACGGGGCTGATGGCGATGTCCCTGGCAGCCTCGCGCGTCTACGCGGAAGACCCGAAATGGAACGATAAGCGCGCCGCCAAGGAAACCACCTTCGCCGGCTCGGACGGTTGGAAGTCAGCCCTCGAAGCGGTTAGTACCTTGAAGGACGCGGGCTGCTTCCAAAAAGGTGCTGCCGGAGGCGGCTTCGACGCCATCACCAAGGGGCTTGCCAGCGGGACGTCCTTGAGCGGCTTCATCCCGGCCCCAAGCTGGAAGCAGCTGCAGTCCGCCGCTGGGGGCTCCCAGTTCGCCGTACGGCCGTTCCCGGCGGAACAGGGCTCAGGTCAGAGCTACGTATTTGCCAGCGCAAACTACGCCTTTTCCATCAACGCAGCCTCCAAGAACAAGGACGCTGCCAAGGCCTTCCTCGACTGGGCCGCCCAGCCTGAGCAGACCAAGGCCTTTGCAGAAATCGACGGTGCCCTGCCGGTCAGCGGACTCGACAAGTACGATTTCGACGGCGGCGCCTACAAGAACGTCGGCGTCCTGATCAAGGACGGCAAGTACGGCCCCCTGCCCAACATCCAGTGGCCGAATTCCGCCGTCTACGACGCACTGGCCACGGGGGTCCAGGGCATCATCACCGGCCAGAAGAGCCCCGACCAGGTCCTGCAGGCCATGGACGCGGCCTGGGAACAGTAGCAGTTCTTCACCATCAACGTTCCGACGACTCAAAGGGACAAGCAAGGAATACCAATGACTGCGACGATGCAACCGAAAAGCGAAGCAGCTGAAGCACCCCGGCGAGGCAAGCGTACGCCGGGGACGGGTGAGAACACCCGTCCCCGGCGTGGGCCCATGCAGTTCGGACACTGGTGGTGGGCGCTGCCCGGGATCGCCCTGGTGTTTGCCATCCACTACGTGGCAACCGGTATCGGCGGATTCTTCGCCTTTACCAACTGGACGGGCATCGGCTCGTTCAAAATCACGGGCTGGGCAAACTTTGAGGCCATCTTCAAGGACCCCACGAAACTCGGAGCCCTCTCCAATACCCTCTTTCTGGCCTCTGGCTCGGTTCTCCTGGGCAACATCGCCGGGCTGGTCATTGCGCTGGGCCTGAACCGCGTCCTCAAGACGCGCTACATCCTCCGGACCCTCTTCTTCATGCCGGTGGTGCTCAGCCCGCTAGCCACGGCCTACATCTGGAAATATATCTTCGACTTCGACGGTCCGCTCAATGCTTTTCTTACGGCAATAGGCGCCGGCGACCAAGCCAAGCCGTGGCTGGCCGACCCGCAGTGGGCCATCTGGACCGTCCTGGTGGTGCTGGTCTGGTCTTCCACCGGCTTTGCCATGGTGATTTTTATGGCCGGCCTGGCAGGTGTCCCCGTGGAAGTGGAGGAGGCGGCGGCCATTGACGGCGCCAACCTGTGGCAGCGGTTCCGCAACGTTACCCTGCCCGCCATCCGCCCCGCCGTCGCCATCGCCACCACGCTGGGAATCGTCCAGGGGCTGCGCGTCTTCGATCCCATCATGGCGCTCACCGGCGGCGGACCGGCCGGAGCGACGGAAACGCTGGCCACGCTGGTTTACAAGCAGGCCTTTGCGCTCGGGAACTTCGGGGGCGGTGCCGCCCTGGCCCTGGTGCTCGCCGCTATCATCCTGATCTTCGCCGTTCTCCAGCAGCGGCTGACGCGTTCGAACCCTGAGGACTAAGCCATGTTCCGCTACACCAAACTCACCCTGCTCCGCGAAGTTGGCCTGTGGGCGCTCGCCCTGCTGTTCCTCGCGCCGTTCTACTTCCTGGTGACAACTGCCCTGAAACCGGACAACGAGTTGTTCACCACCTCGGCCCTGGCTCCGCCAACAAGCCCCGACTTCAGCAACTTTGTCGACGTCCTCACCGCCACCGGCAACTCCAACGTGGTGATGGGCCTGGTCAACAGTGCCATCATCACTGCGGGCAGCATCGTGGGGCTCATCGCACTCGGTTCCATCACCGGATACGTCATCTCCCGCAGCACCCGACGCTGGAGCAAGGGCGCGTATTACCTCTTCCTGATCGCCATCATCCTCCCCGGCCAGCTCGGCGCCGTCCCTCTCTACATGGGTGCACGGGCCCTTGGACTCACCGGATCCGCTTGGGGCCTGATCATCCTGTACACGGGCATGCTCCTGCCGTTGTCGATCTTCCTCTACGCAAACTTCTTCCGCGGCCTCGGCACGGACTACGAAGAAGCGGCCACCATCGACGGCGCCAGCAAATCCCAGATTTTCTCCAAGGTGGTGTTCCCCATGATGGCCCCAGCCACGGGAACGGTCACCATCTTCGCCGGGCTCATCGTGTGGAACGACTTCTTCACGTCGCTGATCTTCCTGGGCGGCTCCGCCAACCAGACACTGCCGGTGGCCATGTACTACTACATCGGTTCCCTGGTCTCCCAGTGGAACTCGATCTTCGCGATAGTGATCGTCTCCATGATTCCCATCCTGGCGCTGTTCCTGTTCGCACAGAAGCGGTTCATCCAGGGCTTCTCCGGCGGCCTGAAGGGCTGACCCGCGATGGTGGACAACCCCGCAGCGTTCGAGCGCTTCGTGGAGATCTTCTACACCCAAAAACGGGTGCGTGAAGCCTTCGACTTCCTTGTGGCCGGCGACTACCGGCAGCACAACCCGACCATTCCTGACGGGCCTGAGGCGGCAGTAAGAATGCTGACGCCGAAGTTCGACGGATCGCCAGACTCCCGGTTCGAGGTTCAGCGCATCCTGGTGGACGGTGACCTGGCGTTGGTGCATGTACGCGCTTCAGGTCCCGGGCGACCCGACGCCGCCGTCGCAGACATTTACCGCTTCGAAAACGGGCGGATTGTTGAGCATTGGGACGTGCTTCAGCCGGTTCCTGAGCATCCGGTCCACGACCACCCCATGTTTTAGACCACTATTTCAATTCTCTAGGAGACATCCATGTTCCAACTTTCGCCCAATATCGACCTTTTGTTCGCCGAAGCAGGCGAAAGTGCTGCTGACCGGGTTCGCGCGGCGGCAGCGGCCGGCTTCGACGCCGTCGAAATGTGGGGCCCGACGGGCAAAGACATTCCGGCCCTGAAGGACGCACTCGAGGAAACCGGAGTCCAGCTCACCTCCCAACTGGCGGAACCGCGCATGCAGTTCATGATCCCGCCCCGCAACCACGATGCTTTCTACACCGGTCTGGACGCCGGCGTCGAAGTTGCCCAGCAGCTCGGCTGCCCCCGGATGGTAGTGGGCAGCGGTACCGGATTCGGTGGGCGCAAGCGGCAGGACCAGCTGGACGAACTGATCGAGATCTTTACCAAGGGCACAGCGCACATCGAGGGTTCGGGCATCACGCTGGTCCTCGAGCCGGTGAACGTCAGGGTTGACCACCCGGGAGCCCTCCTGGACCGGACCTCGGAAGCCGTCTACATCGCCCAGGGCGTCAACTCGCCCAACTTCGGCGTTCTCTACGACCTCTACCACTCCACGGTCGAGGGCGAGGATGTGGCGGCCGAGCTCGCCAATGCCGGCGACCTCATTAAGTACGTGCAGATCGCCGACGCTCCGGGGCGCGGGGAGCCCGGTTCCGGTTCCATCGACTGGCGCGCCCGGCTCACGGACCTGAGGAACAGCGGCTACGCCGGCCCCATCGGGCTTGAGTACTACCCGACCATCGACTCGGCGAAGTCCGTCCGGCGCATCCAGGAACTGGTGGCGGGACGGTGAGCGGGAACCGGTATCCCGCTGCGGTCGACGTCGCCATCGTCGGCAGCGGCCCCACGGCATCGGCGTACGCACGGATCCTCAGCGAGGAAGCCCCTGGCGCCACCATCGCCATGTTCGAGGTGGGCCCCACAGTCAGCAATCCACCCGGGGCGCACGTCAAGAACATTGAGGATCCTGAACGCCGAAGCCTCGCGCAGCGGGCATCGGAAGGCCCCGGTGCAGGTGCCGAGACGGTGAACTCACCCGGCGCGGTCAAAAGCGGGGAGCGAAGGGCCAGGCCCGGAACCTACCTGCTGCAGGACGGCTACGCCTTCCCCGGCGAGGACGGGATGCCCGTTGCCGCCATGTCCAGCAACGTGGGCGGCATGGCCGCCCACTGGACCGCTGCCTGCCCCCGCCCGGGCGGCAAAGAGCGCATTCCGTTCCTGCCGGACCTTGAAGAGCTTCTTGACGACGCCGACCGACTGCTGGGGGTGACCACCCGCGCCTTTGACGGGGCCCCGTTCTCCGACCTCGTCCGCGAACGTCTTTCAGCCACGGTGGATCAGGGTCGGGACCCTGCCCATCGCGTCCAGCCCATGCCGCTCGCCGTACACCGGCGGGAGGACGGCGGCCTGGTCTGGTCAGGTTCCGACGTGGTTATGGGGGATGTGACCCGGGAAAATCCGCAGTTTGAACTTTATGATGAGTCGCTGGTGACGCGCGTGCTCCTGGAGGATGGCGCTGCTGCCGGCATCGAAGTCCAGGACCGCCGCAGCGGCGAAACCCATCAGGTGGCCGCCCGCTACGTTGTGGTGGGTGCGGATGCCCTGCGCACGCCGCAGCTGCTGTGGGCTTCCGGGATCCGGCCCGACGCCTTGGGCCGCTACCTCAACGACCAGGCGCAGGTGGTGTTCGCGAGCAGGCTGCGCGATGTCACGGCTCCGCAGGGCCGGGCAGCCGCCAACGGCGCGCTCAGTGAGCAGAGCGGAGTTGCCTGGGTTCCCTACACGGACGAGGCGCCCTTCCACGGCCAGATCATGCAACTGGATGCGTCACCTGTTCCCTTGGCCGATGATGACCCCGTTGTCCCGGGCTCTATCGTGGGGCTTGGCCTGTTCTGCGCCAAGGATCTGCAGCGAGAGGACCGGGTGGTGTTCGAGGACGGCACCCGCGACTCGTACGGGATGCCCGCCATGCGCATCCACTACCGCCTCACCGGGCGGGACCATGAGGTACTGGACCGCGCCAAGCAGGAAATTGTCCGCCTGGGCAAGGCTGTAGGCGAACCACTCGACGAGCGTCCGTTCGTCATGCCGCCCGGCGCATCGCTTCACTACCAGGGCACGACCAGGATGGGTGCAAGGGACGACGGCGAGAGCGTGTGTTCGCCCGACAGCCAGGTGTGGCAGGTCCCCGGCCTCTTCGTGGCTGGCAACGGCGTCATTCCCACCGCAACGGCATGCAATCCCACGCTGACGGCCGTCGCCCTCGCCGTGCGCGGGGCCCGGAAACTCACAGAAGAACTCAACAGCTCTTTACTTATGTCTGAATCAGACAATAGACTGACTAAATAATGAATAAGTGGCGCGATGCCGCTGCTATTTCGTTCAATCACAGGCAAGGCATGCCGCAGACAAGGAGGTCTCGATGATCGCCGACCGCATAATCGAGCAGGGAACACTGATCACCCAGGACGGCCGTACCGCCGTCGAAGTCCGCATCCCCTGGTACCGGGCCCTGCCGGGTTCCTGCATCGCTGGAGCTGCATTGACAGTGGACGGCGTCAGCGCCCCCGAGGGCTCACTGCGCTGGACCATGAACAACCGCACTTTCAGCTTCGAGGAACTCGTGGACGAGACCGGCGAATGGTGGTTCCCGCTGGACTCGGCAGTCCTTTCGGGCGACCTTCCCGTCCCGGACAGCCGGACCGAGCACGAGGTCAGGGTGGACCTGAAGCTCTACATCCCCTACATCATCACCGACCACGGCGTGCTGCACATCGAAGAGCACGACACCAAGACCATGAAGGTGGCACAGCGATGACCAGCCTCGGCACGCCGATCCAGGGCGTCACCCTTTACAGCTTCACCCGGGCCTTCCACGCCCGGCAGTACGACCTCGATGGCCTCATCCGCAAAGTGGCGGCCGAAGGCTTCGGCCCAGGGCTCGAAGTCATCGGATTCTCCAGCCTGCGCGGCTTCCCGGACCGGATCGATGACAACTTCGTTGGCCGGTTCCGTGATCTTGTGGCCGAGGTTGACCTGGTCCCCACCTCCCTCGCAGTCAACGTTGACACCGGTATTCGCCGCGACCGGCTCATGAACCATGACGAGCTTGTCGAATACATGCGCAAGCAGATCGAAGTAGCCGCCAGGCTCGGCTTCCCGATCGCCCGGGTGCAGATCTCGCTGACTCCGGACGCCATGGAAAGCCTGCTGCCCGTGGCCGAGAAGTACGGCGTCACCCTGGCCCTCGAAGTCCACGCGGACCAGCACGGCGCCCACGAACGTGTCCTGGCCCTTCGCGACCGCTACGAGAAACTCAATTCCCCCTTGCTCGGCTTCACCGCCGACTGGGGTGCCACCGTTACCGGCTTTGCGCCCTCCCTGCTGGAGGCCTACCGCCGCCGTGGTGCTTCGGAGGAACTTCTCGGACAGGTGGTTGACCTGTGGAATGGTTTCCACGCCGACGGACCGCCAAACACGCAAAAGGTTCACGGCGAACGCTTCGGTGCCTTCATCGGCCTGGCGGCCCGGAACGGCCGGCCCGATCTTGGCATTGACTTCGCCATCAACGGAACAGGGCTTTTCGGTCCTGCACCGCTGGACACCTGGTTGGAGATCATGCCTTGGGTCCGCCACGTGCATGGCAAGTTCTTCGGCATCGACGAGACCGGCGAAGAGCCCTCAGTACCGGTCCGGGGCCTTGTCCGGCAACTGGTTGAGAACGGCTACACCGGCGCAATCTCCAGCGAATACGAAGGCTGGCACTGGAACAACTGGCAGGATCCGTTCGACATCATCCGCGGCGAGCAGGCCGTCCAGCGCTCAGCGGCCGCCAACGCCGGTTCGGCCATGATCACCGACGCTTCAGAAGCCCGCCGCATCCTCAATAGCCATCTCGCCCAGCCCGTCCGCGGCTGACAACGAAGGAACCAGAAATTATGTCAGAAGGCATCGCAGGCTCGGGTATCGAGCTTGGAATTACCCTCTATTCGCTCACCTCCGAGTTCGCCGCCGGGCTCTACACCCCTGAGACGCTGATCAAAGCTGTTGCAGATGAAGGCCTCGGCCCGGGGGTTGAGTTCAACATCGCGCAGATGCTGCGCACCTACCCCGACGTCGACGATGACTTCGTCCGCCTGTGGCGCGACAGCATGGACCGCTACGGCCTGACCCCCAGCGCAGTGGGCACCAACCTGGACATGGGCCGCCGCAAGGACCGGGACATGACACCCGATGAGGAGTACGACTTCTTCGCCGCGCAGCTGCACACGGCTAACAAGCTTGGTTTCCACCGCGTGGTGATCCGCTCCGCGGGCAAGGAATTGCTCCGCCGGCTGCTTCCCCTGGCCGAGAAGTACGACCAGAAGCTCGGCTACGAAATTCACGCACCGCAGGGCCCGAACGATCCCAAGATCCTGCAGATCCGCGAGATGTACGAGGAACTGGGAAGCGACCGGCTCGGTTTCACCGCAGACTTCAGCTCGACGATGCACAGCCTTTCCCCGACCCTCTTCCGCACGTTGACGCAAATGGGGCTGCCCGAGGAGCACTTCGCCGTCATGCAGGAGATCTGGCGCAAACCGTCGCCCATGCATGAGCGCAACCAGGAGTTCGAGGACTACCTCAGTGCCAACAACTTCGATCCTGCCCGTCTGGGCCCGTTCACCCGGCTGGCATTCAACATGCATGGACTGGTTCCGCCGGAGGAGTGGCTGGATATCATGCCGCAGATCTTCCATGTCCACGCGAAGTTCTACGACATCGACGAACACGGCAATGAACCCGCGATGGACATTCCCCGCATTGTGCGCCAGTTCGTCAAGGGCGGCTACCAGGGCTACCTGTCCAGCGAGTGGGAGGGCCACGCGTTCGCCGACCTGGGCGAATCCGATCCGATCGACCTCGTCAAGAAGCAGCACACGCTGATGCGGCATGCCATCGAAGAGGCCGTTGATCCAAATGCACCCGACTCCCACGCGACCCTGGTCGAGACAGTTAAGTAAGGAAAGTCATGGCAACTCACAATTCCCTGTTCCAGGATACCGACGTCCGCAGGCACCCCGAGGGGATTGCCGTGTCGGTGCAGCTGCCCTGGTACCGCAGCCTCTGGCTGTCCGCCGTTGACGACGTCGTTGCAACCGTCAACGGTGTGGAGATTCCCAAAGAGTCCCTCCGCTTCGAACTGCAGGAAAAGTCCTACTCCATAGCTGAACTCCCGGAGCAATGGGAAACCCTGTGGTTCGTCGCAGACAAGCCCGACGTGATCATCCCCCTGGACCGCGTCCCCGACGCCGGCGAGGAGATCGACGTCGAGGTCATCCTCACCCTGCGCCTGCTCTATATGCAGATCGCGCCCCTGCGCTACGTGGGCAACCGTGTCGCGGTTGACCGGAAAGTGGTGCTCGCATGAAAGCCTTGCGCGTAGCCATGATCGGTTATGGCTTCATGGGTGCTGCCCACTCCCAGGGCTGGCGGACGGCGCCGCGGGTATTCGACCTGCCTGCCGAGCCGGAAATGGCGGTTGTTGTCGGCCGCAACACTGAAGCGGTCGCTGCCGCTGCCAGCAAGTGGGGCTGGGCTGAGTCAGCAACAGACTGGCGGGACGTGATCGCCCGGGACGATATCGACGTCGTCGATATCGTCACCCCCGGCGACTCCCACGCCGAAATCGCGATCGCCGCGCTGGAAGCCGGGAAGCACGTTTTGTGCGAAAAACCACTCGCCAACACCGTGGCGGAAGCCGAAGCGATGGCCGAAGCTGCCGAACGGGCGGCTGCCCGGGGCATCCAGGCAATGGTCGGTTTCACCTACCGCCGCGTTCCGGCCGTCACCTTCCTCCGCAACCTCATCGCCGAAGGCGCCGTCGGCACGATCAACCAGGTGCGTGCCTCCTACCGGCAGGACTGGCTGGTGGACCCGGAGATGCCGCTGGCGTGGCGCCTGCAGAAGGAACACGCCGGCTCGGGGGCTCTGGGGGATATCGGTGCCCACGCCATCGACCTGGCCCAGTTCGTCACCGGCTTGAACCTGGAGAAGGTGTCCGGCGTTATCGACACCATCGTGAAGGAACGGCCGCTCCTGGATTCAGGCTCCGGGCTCTCCGGCGCTGCCAGTGTCGGCTCCGGCCAGGTGACGGTGGACGATATCGCCATCTTCACGGGCCGCTTCGAATCCGGCGCGCTGGCGTCGTTCGAGGCCACCCGGTTTGCCACCGGCCGGAAGAACGCGCTGCAGATTGAGGTTTCCGGGGACAAGGGCGCCCTGGCCTTCGACCTGGAGGACCTCAACAGCGTCCAGTTCTACGACCGTACGGCACCTGCGGATCGCCAGGGCTTCCGGAAAGTCCTGGTCACGGAAGCGGAGCATCCCTACGTTTCGGCGTGGTGGCCGGCAGGCCACATGCTCGGCTACGAGCACGGGTTCTCCCACCAGGTCAAGGACCTCGTGGAGGGCATCGTGGGCGGCACCGTCCCGCATCCGTCGTTCGCTGACGGGCTGAGGGTGCAGCGGGTGCTCGACGCTGTCGAGCGCAGTTCCGAAAATGATTCCGCCTGGACACGCGTCGCTGCCGGCGTTCCCGTGCCGGCCAGTTGAGGAGGGGAAGTACGTGGCACGACCAATTACCTTGTTCACCGGTCAGTGGGCCGACCTGCCGTTCGAGGAGGTGGCCCGGCTCGCCGGCGAGTGGGGCTACGACGGGCTGGAGATCGCCTGCTGGGGTGACCACCTGGACCCCTGGCGCTGGGACGACGACGCCTATGTGCAGGGCAAGCTGGACATTCTTGAACGCCACGGCCTCAAAGTGTGGACCATCTCCAACCACCTCAAGGGCCAGGCCGTCTGCGACGACCCGATCGACGAACGGCACCGCGGCATCCTGCCGGACGTCGTATGGGGCGACGGCGATCCTGAAGGGGTCCGCCGTCGTGCCGCCGAGGAACTGAAGAACACTGCACGGCTCGCCGCAAAGCTGGGCGTGAAAACGGTGACCGGCTTTACGGGATCGTCCATCTGGAAGTACGTGGCGATGTTCCCTCCCGCCTCCGAAAAGATGGTCGACGCCGGCTACCAGGATTTTGCCGACCGGTGGAACCCCATCCTCGATGTCTTTGACGAGGTGGGCGTCCGGTTCGCCCATGAGGTGCATCCATCAGAGATCGCTTACGACTACTGGACAACGCAGCGCGCCCTCGAGGCGATCGGGCACCGCGAGGCCTTTGGCCTGAACTGGGACCCGAGCCACATGGTGTGGCAGGACATCGACCCTGTGGGGTTCCTGTGGGACTTCAAGGACCGGATCTACCATGTGCACTGCAAGGACACGAAGGAGCGCCTGTCCAACGGGCGCAACGGCCGGCTCTCCTCCCATTTGGCCTGGGCTGATCCGCGCCGCGGCTGGGACTTCATCTCCACCGGCCACGGTGACGTGCCGTGGGAGGATGCGTTCCGGATGTTGAATTCCATCGGCTACCGCGGCCCGCTGTCCGTGGAGTGGGAGGACGCCGGCATGGACCGCCTGGACGGTGCCCCCGAGGCGTTGGCTTTTGTGCGAAGGCTTTCCAGCTATGAACCCTCGGCAGCGGCTTTCGACGCCGCTTTCAGCACGACGTAATTCGCATACAAGTGAGGCCGGCCCCGCGGGGCCGGCCTTTCCTGTGCCATGAGCTTCTTGTATCCGGTCAGAGGGCAGCGCGGGCCGCTGGTGCCGGCTCCACGAATGCTGGCTCTGCGAGGGCTGCTCCCGCCAGGGCCAGGTGGCTCCGCGTCATCTCCGTTGGGTCGTCCTGCAGCCACTCGTGGCCGCCCCATTCGCTGGTCAGCGTGCCCGTGAAGCCGGTCCCGCGCAGCAGGCTGCCGAGGTCATGCAGCGGCTGGGAAACCCGGCCGCCGTCGTCGTCCAGGTCCCAGAATTTCAGGTGGAAGGCGCCCACCAGGGGGAGGATGCCCTGCAGGTCTGCGGCGTCACTGCGGCCGAACCGGATGAGCAGGTTCATAAAGAGGGTGTGGATGCGCGGCGGAACCTTCCCTGCGCGGAGCAGGGCGGTGACGGCATCGAGGGTGGCGGGATCGCGCCAGTCATTCTCCAGGCGCGCCAGAAGATCGGAAGAAACGCCGCCCTGCCGCAACTCATGAAGGTAGGTGACCGGAAGGGCCGGCATGAGCATGCTGATGTCAACGAGTACCCGCACGTGCTCATCTGCCAGCCCGGCTATAGCATCCAGGGCTGGTGCCACCGAAGGGTTGTTTGGAGTCTGCTGCCCTTGGATTTCTTCGTACAGCACCAGATCGAGTTCATGCAGCAGCGGCTGCAGCAGCGTGAGCAGTTCCGTGCCCGCCTGTCCGATCGGTAACCGGATCCCGCGGGCGCCCACCCGGCGGGCGGCGCTGAGTTGGGGGACCAGGAAGTCCAGACGCTCCTGCAGCGAGCGGCGGTCGGTTGGGGACGTGAAGTCGTCGAGGCTGGCGCCAACGATGCTGACGCGTCCCCCTCTTGCCGCCAGCGAATCCCGCAGTTCGTCTACCTCGGCGTCCTGCGTAGCGGGGAAGGACCGCCACAGCAGCCCAGGTTCGAGTTCTATTGTCTTCGTCACGGAATCCGCGATGCCAATCACAACGTCCGCGGCTGTCCGCCGGGCTGCCGTGATCTCCGGAGTCCAGTTGAACGAGCTGGCGCAGAGGGTCCAGTTGTCAGGAAGTGCGGGGGCCATGTGACGCCTTCCCAATTACGCTTGTTAATGACAAACTTATGTCACTTTTAGGATAAAGGATGGAAGCCATGTTGCAAACCGCTTTGCGCGAAGATGCGCTGACGGCCACGCCGGAAGGCTTTGAACTCCGGCTCGGCCTGTCATGGATCCGCTCAATGCCCCTTTCCAGCGTAGCTGAGCTCGCAGTTGAGGTCGACGGCATCCCGGTGGCACCAGGGGATTTGGCGGTGGTGCTGGGGGCCCGGCGCGTGCGTGCGGACGCATTGCAGGCGGAGTCCGGGTGGTGGTTCGTGCAGGACAGGCTGGTCTTGGCCGGCCGGCGCAAGCTTTCCCGCGGGGTGCACGCCATCGCCGTCGACTTCCAGCTGCTGGTGCCCTACCTTCAGACGCATCCCGGTTCGCCGCTGGTCCTGCCGTTCCATCTGGAGGCCCGGCTGGAGCTTGACCGGGCACCGGTGCCCAGCGTCTCCCGCGACGTGGCCTGAGCGGCTATGCCCAGGCCGCGCAGTGGACCCTAGGCGGGAACAGCGGCCCGTTCCGGTGAGGGCCTGCCGTCAGCAAACCAGCGCGGGAAGGTGACATCGAACAGCTGCTCGCGCGCCAGCTCAGCTCCTCCGCGCAGGGGCTCGCGCTCATCGTTGACGGACAAGGTGATGGTGAGGTCGCGGGTGGCGAGCGGCAGGGACAGTTCGTAGACCCGCTGGCGCACTTCGGCCAGGAATACTTCGCCGGCCGATCCCATGGCCCCGCCGATGACGATGATTCCGGGGTTGAACATGTTCACTAGGGCTGCAATAGTCTCACCCGCTACCCGGGCCGACTTTTGAATCAGTGTGATGGCCAGCGGGTCCCCGGCCTGGGCCGCGAGGGTGATCTCCTCGAGGGTCAGTGTCCCCTTTTTTACCAGCGGAGCCAGGGAGCTCTGGGTGCCTTCCGTGACAGCCTGTTCCGCGTCCCTGACCAGGGCCCAACCGCTGGCCACCGCTTCGAGACAGCCGATCTTGCCGCAGCGGCATTGGGCATGGGAGTCGGAAACCCGGACATGGCCGATGTCGCCGGCCGCGCCGTTGGCACCGCGGTGGATCCTGCCCTGGGACAGCAGCCCGGCACCGATGCCCGAACCGATCTTGCAATAGATGAGGTTCGCAAGGGATTCGCGACGCCGGGCGCGCTCACCAAGGGCAAGCAGGTTGACGTCGTTATCCACCCACACCGGTGCGTTAAAGCGGTCCTCGAAGGGTGTGCGGACATCGAATCCATTCCACCCGGGCATGATCGGAGGTGCCACCGGTTGTCCCGTGGCGAAGTCAACCGGGCCGGGGAGGCCCACCACGACACCCCAGACGGGCACTTCGTGATCCTTTTTCAGCACGTCGTCAACGAGGGCCATCACTGCGTCAATGGTCTTCTCGGGGCCCTGGGCGATATCCCAGGTGCGGTGCGTGTGTTCCAGGATGTCGCCGTCAAGGGCAGTGACGCCAACCCTTATATGAGCGGCTCCGAGGGCACATATGACGATCCGTCCCTGCTCCGCGCGGAAGCGAAGGGTCCGGGGCGCGCGGCCACCGGAGGAGGCGCCGAATTCTCCATCCCCGAGAAAGCCGATCTCAATGGCCTGGTCCACACGCTGGCTGACAACGCCCCTGCCCAGCCCAGTGACCTTGCCGATTTCAGGGCGCGTTGTGGCCTCGCCCGTTCGCACCAGGTTGACGATCCTCAGCAGGCTCGTCACTTCATCCGTTTGTGCTCCAAAGCGGAGTGTGGACTCTGTCGTCATGATCACAATTCTCACACATAGGAGGGGACTAAGGTGGGGTTGAACGCGACTATAGCCGGATATTTCCGTACTTATGAATAATAAGGACAAAAGAGGGGGAGGCGACGATGCCTTGGAATATAGGAGTTCTTGGAGCCGGGCCGGGCGTCGCGGCCCTGCATCTGCCGGTGCTGGGGCGGCTGGCGGAGCTGTTCAAGGTGGTGCACATTGCCGATGCGGGAAGCGGGCGCGCCCAGGGCCTGGCCGAAAGGCTTGATGCCCGGTGGTCGGTGGGGGAGGCAGACCTGCTTGCGGACCCGGCTGTCCAGGTGGTGGCCATCTGCAGCCCGCCCGCTGAACACGCCCGCCAAATCCTGGCGGCTGTAGCCGCGGGGAAGCCAGCCATCTTTTGCGAGAAGCCGTTGGCCACCAGCAGGGAAGAAGCCGATGAAGTCATCTCTGCCTGCCGGGTCGCGGGAACGGTTCTTCTGGTGGGGACGAACCACCTGTTTGACGCCGCGTGGGGGCGGGCGAAGCATCATCTCGTGGCCCTCGGGGGCCGGGTGCAGGCGGTCTCCGTGACGCTGGCACTCCCACCGAATGAGAGGTACCACCGGCTGGTCGCCGAGGGTGGTCCTTTACAGGCAGCCCGGCGGGGACGTCTGGACCTCGGCAGTCCTGCAATTGCGGCCGGAGTCCTGCGGCAGTTGCTGACCGGTCTTGCGATCCATGATCTTCCGGCCGTGAGGGACATCGCGCCAGGCGTCGATGAGGTTGTCTACGCGCGGGTCGCTCCGCCGATCGGCTACCTTGTGGGGTACCGGGCCGGCGGAGTCATGGTCCAGTTGGCGCTTGCCATGCTTCCGGAGGGGCCAGACGCCCTCTGGAGGATGGGTATCGCCACCTCCCACGACCGCATCGAGGTGAATTTCCCGCCCGCCTTTGTCCATGCCGGAAGCGCGGCCGCCCGGGTGCGGAGCGCGGACGGGCAGTGGACGGAGTACCGGCGGGATCCGGAAGACGGGTATGTGGCCGAGTGGCGCCTGCTTGCGTCACTCCTTGAAGGCGGGGCTCCTGTGGAGTACGACGAACTGCTGGCTGACTCGCACTTTGCAATCGACCTGGCCGAGGCTGCCGCAGCGAAAGTTCTTGAAGGGGTGTCGCAATGAGTTCAGCAGATCTAGGGTTCGGCATCTTCACGGCGTTACCCTCCTATGTCGCCGCCGTCGCCGAGCTTTCCGTCAGCGCTGCGCTCACCGATGACATCAGTGGGGCGGTGGCTGTGGTGCCTGGATCCGGCGATTGGTGGCAGGGCATGCTGGCCGCCCGGGCCGGGGGAGCGGCAGCAGTGGTGATTGCGGACCCTGCTGTGCTCCCGCAGGAGGCGCTTGAATCACGCCCCTGGCCAGCTGACATCCCGGTCATCGTTGACCGTCCCCGGCTGCGCCCGGATGTGGTTGCCGATGCCCTCCGGGCCAGACGAGGCGGCCCGGCCCGGATCGTCACCGTCGAGTGTGCCGCCCCCGCGGCAGGTCTTGAAGCGGTAATCCGCGACGGCTTGGGCTGGGCGCGGTCCCTGGTCCGGGGCCCGTTGACGCTCCAGGTGTGCAGTGCCACGGCGGAAGCCAGGATTGCTCTGCTGGACTCAGGGGGATCCGCGGGCGGGGCAATACCGGTCACCCTTGGGGTGGCGGCCGCAGCGGGCCTTCACGCCGACGGCCTGCTCCAGGTGCTGGCCCTCGGCGAGGTGCGAACTGAAGTCACCGTGGACCGGCAGGCCGGGCTGACGAGGCTGGAGACGTCCACCGAGGACGGGACACTGAGGGCTCCGGAGCGCTATGAATCATCAGCCCGTCTGGCGCTGCGCCGGGCCATCGAGGCGCAGTCTTCGGGTCAGCCCGGAACGGAACTGGATGAGCTGCTCGAGGACATGTCCCTCACGCGCGCAGTGCTTGCTACATAAAGGGGCGCCCGCCACCGGCGTCTAATTCACGCATTCTTTTGTTGCTTTTCAACTAAAGTCGGGTAACATGAGTAACGGCGCCGGGGTTCCTTCCGAACCCGTTCTCCGTCGTGATGGTGCGCCGGAGGCACAATACGTCGCGTCGACGGCCCGATCGTTCGGGTAGATCACTATGCCACTTTCACCTTTGAGACTCCGTCTCCTTGTTATCTCCTTGCTCACGGTTTCCTTCCTCGGGGCCCTGGACCACACCGTGGTGTCGACATCCCTGGCCACGGTTGCGGGTGAGCTGGGCGCGCTGAAGCTCATGAGCTGGGTTGTTGTGGGATACACCCTCGCGAGCACAGTGCTGCTGCCGGTGCTCGGCAAACTAGGTGATGTCCTGGGAGCCCGCCGGATCTTCCTCGGTTCGCTGGTGATGTTCCTGGCGGCCTCCCTGGCCTGCGGCTTCTCGCAGGACATGGCATGGCTTATCGCCGCACGCGTCCTGCAGGGGATGAGCTCCGCAGGCCTGCAGCTGATGTCGCAGACCATCATCGCCAGGGTCACCTCGCAGCGGGAACGTCCGCGCTACATGGCCATCATTGGCGCAGCTTTCCCCATCGCGGTCCTGGTTGGCCCCGTTCTCGGCGGCGCCATCACCGATTACTGGGGATGGCAGTGGGTTTTCTGGATCAACATCCCGGTGGGCGCTGCAGCCCTGGCCCTTGCCTTGGTTGCCGTTCCCCACCTGGAGCCTGGCCCCATGCCCCGCCACTTCGATGTTGCCGGGGCGGCTGTATTTACCGCTGCACTGGTGGCCCTTGTCCTCGCCGCCACCTGGGCCGCAGAACGCAGCGCGGGCCCCGCCACCGCTGCCGCGCTCGCGGTCAGCATGCTGGGCTTTGTTGCCTTCTACTTTGTTGAGCGCCGCGCACCCGAACCCATCGTCCCGCTGCAGCTCTTCGCCAACCGGACCATCGCTGCAGGCACCGCACTCTCGGCGATTATCGGCGTGGGCCTCTTCTCCATCACCGCCTATTTGCCCACGTACTTCCAGATGGCGTACCAGACCACCGCCACCGTGTCCGGGCTCGTACCGATCGCAACCGTGTTCGGCATGCTGACCAGCAACCTGCTGACCGGATGGCTGGCCAGCAGGACGGGGCGGTACCGGATCTTCCCCATCCTGGGAACATCGTTGGGGGCCGCCGGACTATTTGTGATGGCGGTGCTGCCCGCCGGGCTTCCGCTGTGGGTTCCCATGATCGTTATGGCCGTTGTTGGGATGGGCACCGGCGCGTTCATGAGCCTGATCGTCACTGTGGTCCAGGGAGCTGCTCCGGCCAGCCAGACCGGCACCATCACCGCGACGATCAACCTGGTGCGGCAGGTGGGATCAACAGTGGCGACGGCGATTATCGGCGGGGTGATCGGCTTCGGCGTGGCGGCCCTTTTGCCGGCGGGCCTGGACGCTTCCACCCTGACCCCGCAACTGGTCCAAGGGGCTGCTCCGGCAGTCCAGGCCAGCGTGGCTCAGATCTACGGCTCAGTCTTCACACCCATCTTTATTGCCTTGGCGGCCACGTACGCCGTGGGAATAGTCGCGGCGGTCCTGCTTCCGCACGGGCGCCTCTCTGACGAAACCGTTCCCGCCCCCCAAACAACTTCCGAATCCCTTTCGGCCTGATTTCAAAGGAGACATCATGTCCAACCCAACCATCGCCATCGTCGGCAGCGGGCCCATCGGCTCCACCTATGCGCGGGTGCTCCTCGAGCAGGTCCCGAACGCGCGGGTGGTGATGTTCGAAGCCGGACCGCAGGTGACGGAGGTTCCCGGCGAAAGCGTCCGCAACATTGCCGACCCTGGCGAAAAGGCCCGTGCGCGCGAAATGTCGCAGGGGCCGCAGGCCGGCGCCTACCGTGAGTCGCTCGGCATCCCGGCAGCCACAGTCACCGAGGGAACGTTCACCGCCCGCCAGGGCACCCACCTTCTCGACTTCGGCGGCGCGGGCTCCGCCCACGCCTCGAGTTTTCCCGCGGCGGCTGCGGCCACCAACGTCGGCGGCCAGGGTGCGCACTGGACCTGCGCGACGCCGTCGCCCGCCTTCAGTGAAAAAATCCCCTTCATAGCGGACGACGAATGGGACGGGCTGATTGAGGACGCGAAGCAGCTGCTTCACGTCCACAGCGCAGCGTTTGCCGACTCCGCCGTTGGTGAGGCCATTCGGACCCTCCTCGATGAAGAGTTCGGCGCGGAGCTGCCGGATGGGTACGGCGTGGGCACCCTTCCGGTTGCCGGGGACCCGCAAGCGGACGGCTCCGTGCGCTGGGCGGGCGCCGACGTCGTCCTCGGCCCGCTCGTCGACAAGGACAGCCCGCTCTCGAAGCAGTTCGAACTCCGTGACCTCACCCTGGTCCGCCGCGTGGAACTGGACGGACACCGGGTCACCGGTGTCACCGTCGAGGACCTCCGCACCGGGGAGAAGTCATTCGTGGCAGCGGACATCGTGGTGGTGGCCGCCGATGCCTTCCGCTCCCCGCAGCTCCTCTGGGCATCCGGTGTGCGGCCGCAGGCCCTCGGCCACTACCTGACCGAGCATCCCGTGGTCATCTCCACGGTGGCGCTGGACGCCGAAAGGATGGGGCGGTACGCCACCGAAGGGGACCTTAAGGCCGAGCTGGCCCGGCGCGCACTGAACCCGGCAGACGCCGTCGCGGCGGTCAACCGCATCCCGTTCTCAGAGCCGGAACACCCCTTCTCCGTCCAGGTGATGTACACCGAGACCACGCCGTTCCCGATGGAGCCGGGAACCCCGTACTCCGAGAACCGCTGGGGCTACGTCAACATGGGCTACGGCATGCGCAAGCACCCGCGCTACGAGGATGCCGTCACGTTCGACGACAATGAGCCGGACTACCGGGGATTCCCCAACATGACCATCGAGTACGCCCTCACAGAACGGGAAGACGCGGAAATCGCCGAGGCAACCGAGCGGCTGCGGCGTGCCGGCAAGGCCCTTGGCGCCTTCGTTGCCGAGCCCCGGCTCATGCCGAACGGCTCGAGCCTGCACTACCAGGGCACCATGCGCATGGGTGAAACCGACGACGGCGCCTCTGTGGCGGACCCGTGGTCACGCGTGTGGGGCTACAACAACCTGGTGGTGGGCGGAAATGCGCTCATTCCGACGGCAACGGCCATGAATCCCACGCTGATGAGCGTGGCCATCGCCGTTCGCGGCGCCCGGAAGGTTGCCGAGGAGCTTAGTTCGCAGATTGCCTAGGTCAGCTGCTCGTTGGGGCTCAGACGCCCGCCGGCTGTGGCTGGGCTGACGTTGAAGCACGGATAACCTGTGGGTATGAAGAACCTGGACCTCAACCTGCTGCCCCAGCTGCAGGTCCTGTTGGAACTGCGGAACATCTCCCGGGCAGCCGAGAGGCTCCAGCTCAGCCAGCCGGCCACCAGCGCCGCAATGGCCAGGCTCCGGCGCCATTTCGACGACGAACTCCTGGTGCGGAACGGCCGCACCTATGACCTCACGCCCTTCGCACAGTCCCTGGTCCCGCTGGTTGATGAAGCCATGCTTCACATCCAGCGGGCCACGCGCGTGCGGTCCGGCTTCGACGCCGGCACGAGCGAGCGGGAATTCATCATCGCCGCCTCGGACTACGCGGCGGCCCTGATCGTGGGGCCGCTGCGGGGGATCCTGCGCGAGGAGGCCCCCGGAGTGTCGGTGGATTTCGTTCCCACAGCCAAGTCCGGGATCCAGGGCCAGATGGCTGACTACTCAAAAATCGACCTGCTCGTCGGGCCCACGGGGTACCAGATGCAGGGAGCCAGCAAGCAGCTGTTCCGGGACAGCTTTGTTGCTGTGGCTGACACCGGAAATCCCCTGCTCCTGCAGCCCCGGCTCACTGTGGAGGACCTGGCCACTGTTCCCCACGCCGTCGGCTATTTCGGTGAGGGAATCAGCACCCCGGCGGACAAGCTGTTCGAATCGCGAGGTATTCAGCGCCGAGTGGCGGCTGTGGTGGCCGGGTTCCTGTCTCTGCCACTCCTGGTGGAAGGGACAGACCTCGTGGCGCTCGTCCCCGGGATGCTGGCAGCACGGGCCCAACGCGGCGCGGATATTGTTGTGCTGGGGTTCTCCGAAGGCGCTGAAGCGTCCCTCGTGGAAGCGATGTACTGGCACCCGTCCCAGGCGGAGGACCCTGCCAGCGTCTGGCTGCGTTCCGTGGTCCAGCGGGCCTGTTCGCGGCTGCACGAACTTTTCCCCATCACCGCCCACCCGGTAACTATCCACGCGGCAGATACCACCTAGAGCTAAAGCGCCGTTCCCCATCCGGACCATCCCTGCGAGAGTCGAAGAAACGCACTTTCGAAAGGAATCCCCCATGCCTGTCTCCAGCCAGCGCCTGGCCGGCAAGACCGCCGTCATCACCGGAACGGCCAGCGGCCAAGGCAGGGCGGCGGCGCTCGCCTTCGCCGAGGCGGGCGCCGTGGTGGTGGGCTGTGACATGGACGACGACGGCGCCGCGGCCACCGTCCGCCAGGTCGCCGCAGCCGGGGGCCGGATGAGCAGCAGCCGGGTTGACCTCACGGACGAGGCCGCTGTGGCGGCATGGGCGAAGGACGTAGCCGCAAACCACGGCCAGGTCCACATCCTGTATGCCAACGCGGCGGTCACCCGCTTCGCCCCGGTGGAGCAGCTCACGTTTGCCGACTGGAAGTGGAATGTCGAACACGAGATGGATGTGGTGTTCCTGCCGGTCAAATACTTCTGGCCACAACTGATCCGGGTGCAGAACGCCGCCATCGTGCTGGTGGGATCCACGGCAGGAGTTACCGGTTCAATGACTAACGGCCGGCTGGCCCACACCGCCACGAAAGGGGCCGTGGTGGCCATGACCAGGCAGCTCGCGGCCGAAGGGGCTCCGTATGGACTGCGCGTCAATACTGTCAGCCCCGGAATGATCCGCACCGCAGCCACCGAGGGCAACCTCCTGGCCGCCGACCACCCCATGCGGTCCATCGCCGGCAGCATCCCGTTGGGCCGGATCGGCACGCCGGAAGAAGTGGCCAAATGCGCGCTGTTCCTAGCCTCCGACGAAGCGTCCTACGTGACGGGCGCCAACCTGATGGTCGACGGCGGCTGGTCGGCCGTGCTGCCGGGCTAGTTGAAATCGTGCACCGCGTCAGCGCATGGCGTCGGAGACAGACTTTGCTCCGCCGTGGCCTGACTGGCCGCCGTCCACCGGTATCTCGGCACCGGTCACGAAGGACGAGAGCGGGCTGAGGAGGAACAGCACGACGCCGGCCACTTCCTCCACGCTTCCAGTGCGCCCCAGCGGAGTCTCTGCCAGGGTGGCCTGCCTGAATTCCGGCTTAGCGCTCGCCGTCATGGGCGTTTCGATGAAGCCCGGATGGACAGTATTAATGCGGATCCCCCGCGGGCCGAGTTCCATGGCGGYCACCTGCGAGAGTCCCCGCAACGCCCACTTGCTGGCGGTGTAGGCCACCGGATAGTGCGCGGTCAGGCCTGCGACGGAACCGACATTGACGATGGATGCGGCACTGCCCATCAGCGGTGCGAGCGCCTGGATCCCCAGCAGGCTTCCGGCGACATTGACTTCATAGACGCGCTGCAGGTCAGCCACCGAGGCATCCAGCAACCGGCTCCGCTGGGTGATGCCTGCATTGTTGACCAGCCCGTCCACCTGCCACCCATGGGACTCGATCCAGGAAGCGAGTTCGGACCAGCCGGAGGCATCGCTGACGTCCAGCTGCCGGTACACCAGCGCACCGGCCGAAGACGATGACACGGCCAGCTCGGCTGGCATGGTCAGCGCGAGGTCTGTGGCGATGACACGGGCCCCGGCCTCCACCAGCATGCGCGCCTCGGCAGCGCCCTGGCCCTGGCCCGCGCCGGTGACCACCACAGTCCGGCCATCGAGCTGAAGGGAGACCACCCTACGTCCCGGAAGGAACCGTAAAGGCCACCCGGTTGCGCGGACGCTGCCGGGCACGCACGCGGGTCGCGGAGTTACGGCGTTCACCAACCGTGTTCACGATAGTCCCGATGCCTTCCACCGTCATGCGGACCACGTCTCCCGTCTTCAGCGGCGGGGGAGTCTTCGCGCCGTTCCGTCCCCAGAGCTCCGCGAGGCAGCCGCTGCCGCAGGTGCCGGAGCCCAGCACGTCGCCGGGCCGCACCACGGAGTCCTGCGAGGCGTAGGCGACGAGCTCGGCGAACGGCCAGCCCATGTTGGACAGCAGGTCCTGCCCGATGGCTTCCCCGTTGACTTCCACGGCCATGGAGATCGGCAGGAACCCTTCGGCGTCGTGCAGGTCCTCGAACTCATCCGCGGTGACAATCCAGGGTCCCAGCGTGTTGGCGAAGTCCTTGCCCTTGCACGGCCCCAGGCTGACTTTCATCTCCCGGCGCTGCAAGTCCCGCGCCGACCAGTCGTTGAGCACCGTGTAGCCCAAAATGTGCCTGTGCGCCTCAGCTGCGGTCAGGTTCCGGCCGTCGCTTCCGGGGACGCGTCCGACGACGGCGGCGACTTCAGTTTCAAAGTCCAGGTCCTCGCAGCCTGCCGGAATACCAATCACCTCGCCGGTACCGGTCACCGTATGCGGGTTGGTGAAGTAAAAGGTGGGCGCCTCGTACCATTCGGGCACCACGCCGGCCACGCCATCGATGCTCTTCCGCACGCCTTCGACGTGTTCCTCGAACGCGACAAAGTCCCGGATGGTGGTTGGCGCCAGTGGGGCGAGCAGCTGCACGGCGGCCAGCGGAACGGCCGGGCCAGAACCGATGGTCCGGCGGGCAACATCCAGCGTTTCTTCGAGCCCGGCGTCCAAGAGCATCTGGACCGTCTGGCCTGCGGGGAGGGCGTAGCAGTTACCGCTGTCAACGAAGCCGGACTGCGTCCGGCCGTCGTGGTTCCAGCGTGCGATCTTGGCCATGAAATTCTTCCTTAGGCTGTGCGGCGGTCGGCGAGGACTGAAGCGGGCGTAATGCCCAGGGCAGCCGCGTTGCCGGCCAGCACCCTGGCCTCGTCCTCGGCGGAAAGCTGTGACTCGATTACCTCGGCCGCGGGGCGGTCGGAGCCCATGTCGAACGGGTAGTCCGAGCCGAGCAGCACCTGCCCCGGGCCAGCGGCGGCCACGAGCGCCCGCAGTTCAGCCGGGTTGTGGACCAGCGAATCGAAGTACAGCTTCTTCAGATACGACGACGGCGGCTGGGCGCAGCCGTGTGCCTCCGGCCGGACGCGCCAGGCATGGTCGGAGCGCCCGATCGTCGTGGGAAGATACCCGCCGCCATGCGCGGCGAGTACTTTCAGGTCGGGGTGCCGGTCCAGGATCCCGCTAAAGATCAGGTGGGAGAGAGCCACCGCGTTTTCCGCGGGCTGGGAGACGGTGTTGGCGAGGTAGAAGCGGTCCAGTCGTTCGTCCAGCGAGCAGCCGAACGGGTGCAGGAACACCAGGGCACCCAGCTCTTCCGCGCGGCGCCAGAACGGTTCCAGCCTGGCGTCGGAAAGCTCAACCGTGCTGCGCTCCGGGTCTGCGGGGGTGGCGGCGAACGAGCCGATTTCCACGCCTAACAACCCGCACTCCAGCATGGCGTGTTCCAGGGCTTCGACCATCAAGGAAGGGTGCTGCAGCGGCACCAGGCCCAGGCCGTTCAGCCGTTCCGGGGCGCGGTCCACGAACTCCCGCACCGCCTGGTTGGCGGACCTGGCCACCTTCAGGGCCAGCTCTTCCCCGGCGAAATAGTAGTAGTGTGACGGCGACGGCGAGACCAGCTGCACGTCCACACCTTGGGCGTCCATGTCCGCAAGACGGCGGTCCAGGTCCGTCAGCTGCAGCCAGCGCTCCTTGATCATCTTTCCCGAAGCGGCCATCGACTCTGGTCCGTTTCGCCGGACTTCCAGGGCCTGTTGAGCGCCGAACCCCTCGGGATCAGCTTCGGCCACCAATTGCTGCAGGGCCGGAAGCAGGATGTGGGCGTGGACGTCCACCGTAGGTTTTTCAGCGGGGCCGGTGCTCATGCGGGCTCCCTAACCAAGCTGGAGACTGAATGCATGAGGCCCGGCACGTTGGCGTCCCGGACGCCGTCGAGCATCCACTGGCCCAGCTGGACGGAGGCGTCCACCACTGCTTTTGCCCGGTCCAGGCGGCGGTCGGTGAACTCTTTCCAGAGTGTCTCGGTAATGTCGTCGGCGCCGATCAGGAGATCGGCCAGCACGGCTGCGTCTTCCATTGCCATGGCAGCACCTTGCGCAATGGTTGGCGGGCAGCTGTGGGCGGCGTCGCCGATGATGATCGTGCGGCCGCGGTTCCACGGCCCGTCAACCAGGTGGGTCGTGAACCACGTGTAGTTGATACGGGCGCTCTGGTCCAGGTTGGCGCGGATCTCGTTCCACGGGCCGCCGTAGGCGGCGGCGAGTTCGGCCATAATGCGGGGGCCGTCCTCGTGCTTGCGCTCCTGCGCCCTTTCCACGAGGTAGGCATAGATGGTGTCAGGGCCGGTGGGGCAGTAACCGGCAATAAAGCAAGGCCCGCCGTACGTCAGGTCGGTGCGGACCACGTCCTGCGGCCGTTCCACGAACGCGCGCCAGATGCCCATGCCCGTGGACCGGGGTTCACTATCGATGCCGATGGCCTTGCGGACAGCTGAGTGCAGGCCGTCGGCGCCGACCAGGAGGTCGTAGCGGGCGGTGCCGCCGTCGGCGGTGCTCACGGTGACGGAACCGCCGTCGTCCGTTATTTCGGTGACCGTCTTGCCGTAGCTGATCCGTGCGCCTGCCTGCGCGGCACGCTCGCGGAGGATGGCGGTGAGGTCGGGGCGGTACATGCCCAGGGTGGCCGGGAGGTCATCGCCGCCGGTCCGCATGTCATCCAACACGGCGATGACGGTGCCGGCGGGGTCCGGGGCGCGCAGGCCGAGGGTGCTGAACGCGTAGCCCTTCGCCTCGATTTGCTCCCAGACGCCTAGCTGGCGGAGGACCCGTAGGGCGTTCCCCTGCAATGTGATTCCAGAGCCAAGGGTTTGCGGGGCATCGGCCTTCTCGAGGATTTCAACCTGGATTCCGGCGTCGGCCAGCAGGATGGCGGCGGTCAGTCCCGCGGCTCCCGCCCCGACGATTCCGACGTTCTGTACTGCTGCCATCGCTGACTCCTTTGTATTGACGGCGTAACTGATGATGGTTGTGGTGCTGTGGTACTGAAAGCTACCGGACGGTGATTACCGGAGGGCGATCGGGTTGACGGGCGATCCGACGGCGCCGGTAATGGGCAGGGGCGCCGCGGTGAGCAGGAAGTCGTACCTGCCGTCTGCCGCGCAAGCCTCTGCGAGGCCGTCCGGGTCCCACATTTCGCCGAGGAAAAGCCCGAGGTTGGGGATGGCGATCTGGTGGAGGGGCTGGAAGGCGCCGTCGAACTCGTTGGGCCGGACCTCGAAACCCCAGGTGTCCGTGGCGATCCCCGCGATTTCACTGCGGTGAAGCCAGGGTGCGGTGCTGAAGGACAGCCCCGGGGCTGAGCCGCCGGCGTAGTCGCCCCAGCCGTCGCGGCGCACCCGGGTGTGCTGTCCGGTGCGGATCACCAGGATGTCGCCCCGGCCAACCTTTGAGCTGGGGCCCTGCAGGTCGATGGTCCGCTGGAGGTGTTCGGGGGTGATGGCGAAACCGTCCGGCAGCTCGCCGTCGTTCCTTCCCAGTTCTGGTCCGAGCGCGCGGCCGACGTCCAGCAGGACGCCGCGGGTGACGATCTTGGCCGCGGCGGTTTCGATGCCGGTGACCAAGTCGCCTTCGGAGGTGACCACTTCCCCTGCGGCACGGCCGTTCCAGGCCTTGCCCTGGTCGAAGATGTGGCCCAGGCCGTCCCACTGGGTGGAGCACTGCAGCGGCATGGCGATGACGTCGTCCGCGCCGCCGAAGCCGTGCGGGAAGCCTTGGTTGCCCCGTTCTGCGTCCACGCCGGTGTCGGTCATGGTGTGGACAGGGTTGGTGCGTCGCCGCCAGCCCTTCTGCGGTCCGTTGGTGTCGAACGGCTGGGACAGCGAGAAGGCCTCGCCCGTCTTCACAAGGGCTGCTGCTTCAATGCGCTTGTCCGCGTCGATGAAGTTCAGGGTCCCAAGGACGTCGTCTTGGCCCCAGCGGCCCCAGTTGTTGTGGGCCTCGGCCATAGCGCGGATGCTGCCGAGCGGGTCCTCACGCCGGATGACCGGGGAATCAGTGGCTGATTCCCCGGTGCCGGTGGTGATTCGTGCTGTGTCCTGGCTGGTCACTGCTGGCTGCCTTCAGTTGCAACTTCGTCCTTGCAGTGGATGAGCTGGGTGCCCAGGCCCGTAATGGTGCCCTCCATGACGTCGCCGTCCTGGAGCAGCCTTCCCCAGTGCTGGCCGTTGCCGGCGGGGCTTCCGGTGAGCACCAGGTCTCCCGGGCGCAGCGGCATAATCTGGGAGGCCTCGCTGATCAGCTTGGCGACACCGAAAATCATGTCTGACGTGGACTCGTCCTGCATGGCCTTGCCGTTGAGCTTCAGCGTGACCTGGACGTCCTGCGGGTCGCCGAAGAACTTGGCGGGTACCAGCAGCGGTCCGGTGGGCAGGAAGCCGGGGGCGTTCTTGGCGCGGTACCAGTCCGAGCCGATCGCCGGCATGTCCTTGCGGAAGACATACTCACGGGTTGTGATGTCGTTGACCATGGTGTAGCCGAAGACGTAGTCCAGGGCTTCCTCGGGGGTGACCCGGAACGCCGTCCTGCCGATCACCGCGGCCAGTTCAAGTTCCCAGTCGTGGGACTTGGAGTAGGCAGGCAGGGTGAGGTCGTCCGTGGCGGACGCGATCGCCGTCGGGAGCCCGATGAAGAAGTACGGCGTTCCCTGGCCCGCGCGCTTGTCCATCATCGCGGCGGTCCGGTCCCGGACTTCGTCCTCGTCCTGGCCGGGTTCGCGGTGGGCTGCAGCGAGGTCGATGACGTGCTTGCGGTAGTTGGCGCCGGTCTGAAGGACCTGGACAGGCTCTACCGGGGCGAGGACCTCGATGTCGGCCATCGCCAGGCCGGTGTCCTCGCCGGCCGATGCGGCGATGGCGTCCAGCTGGCTCTCGGTGGTGTCCCAGTGCTCGATCAGTGTATTGATCTCCCCATCCAGCGGCACGACGCGGTCGCCGACCAGCAGGCCCGCGCGGGCCTTGCTGTCACCGGTCTCCTGGAACCGGATGAGTGCATATTGTGTTTCGGCCATGGTGTCCTAGCCCCGTCCCTGCTTGGCGTAGGGGTTCAGGAGGGCTTCCTTCATTTCGGGGGAGGCGCCTTCTTCGGTGGCGGTAAAGCCTTCCGCGGGAGGGAAGGATTCGGTCATGGAGTGCGGCATGGCGCCGTTCTTGTAGAAGTTGTTGGAGCCTTCGGAGGGCTTCCAGGTGTTGGCTTCCCAGTCCGGGACGTAGTTGCGGTATCCGCCGGAGTTGAGCTCGACGCGCAGGCCTGACGGGTCACGGAAGTACAGGAAGTTTTGCTCGCCCACGCCGTGGATGGAGGGGCCGTATTCCATCGGAGTGCCGTTTTCCATCATGACGTCCGCGGTGCGGAGCAGATCCTCGGTGGCATCCACCCAGAAGGCGATGTGGTTAACGCGTCCCGCGCGGCTGGAGGTGTCCAGGACTACGCCCAAGTCGTGGGACTTTTCGTTGGTCGTGAGCACGGAGAAGACGGTGATGGGTGCCTCGTCCAGGTCCACGAAGGCCATGACGCGGAAGCCCAGGGCCTCGTTGTACCACTTGGCGAAGCCTCGGACATCGGAGGAGGCCACGGTGACGTGGTCCAGGAAGCGGGGCGCTGCGGCGTGGCTGCTGCGGCGCTCCGGCCGGTCCGGGTAGGTGGATTCAAAACCGGGCTCAGCCACGAACTTCTCAACGTCGAAGAAGAGGCGCATGGGGTGGCCATAGGGGCCGGTGAATTCGTAGGCCTTGCCGTAGCCGTGGCCGCCGGCGGTCCAGCTGCCCTGGACACCGGTTGCTTCGACGCGCTGGGCTGCGGCTTCCAGGGCGGCCTGGGAGTTGGCGCGCCAGGTCATCCGGCCCAGGGAAGCTTCCGGACCTTCGGTGAGGACCAGGCTGTAGCGGTAGTAGTCACCCCAGCAGCGCAGGTAGACGTTGCCGTCCACCCGGTCGATGATGCGCATGCCGAACTTTTCCTCGTAGAACCGTGCCGAGGCTTCGACGTCGGGGGTGGTGATCTCGAGATGGGCAAGATGGGAGAGGGGAGTTTCCACGTTGAATTCCTTCTAAGTACTGATTGCCTTGAGTGGGGTCGCTGCAGGTCTAGTAACCAGACTGAGGCAAAAGAGGTATTCGGTGAAGAGGCGTTTCCTGATGCCACCTATTTGTATGGCAGATACTTGGCCTGAGTGGTCGATCCGCGCGCAATGCCGTACCCGCTGCTCCGGCTTCTGAACCAGTGTCGGGTTCCTAGCCCGCCGCGGGCGCGGTGCGGGTGGTTGTGCCGAGGCCCGCGGGCGCCGCGAGGGTGCCGGCGCTCCTGCCAACTCGTGAGTAGATTCCTCCGGCCACCTGGAAGCCCAAGCCCCCTTGTCGGTTCGATGTTCGGGTAAAGAGTACATTCTGAAGACATGACAGAGATCCGCTGGCTGGAAGCGTTCGTTGCCGTGGCCGAAGAACTGCACTTCGGCCGTGCTGCGCAGCGCCTGCACACTTCACAGTCCCCACTGAGCCAGACGATCCGGAAGCTTGAGGCGGATCTGGGGAAGCGGCTCTTTGAGCGCAACACGCGAAGCGTGGCCCTCACGCCGGCGGGGTATGCCCTCCTGCCGCGCGCGTACCGTGTGCTTCGCGAGATGCGGCTGGCCCGCGAGGCGGCCCAGGCGGAGATTGAGGGCGTCCGGGGCAACATCAGGATCGGATTCTCCGGAGCTGTGAACCACCTGACCCTCCCACCGCTCACGCGCGCTGTGCGCCGGCGTCACCCGGACATCAAAATGGACCTCACCAGCGGTGTGCGCACGGCCGACGGATTGGCCAGCGTCGCGAAGGGCACCCTGGACTTGGCCTTCGTGGGCCGTCCCGAAACCCCGGTCCCCTCGGTGATGACGCGCTTGGTCGCAAGCGAGGAAGTCGGTGCGGTACTGCCGCTGGATCATCCGCTGGCACAGGAAAAATCCATACCGTTGCAGGCTCTGGCGGCTGATGACTTCATCTCGCCGCCACTGGACGGCTCGTCCTCCATGACCGAAGTGATGCTCGCATCCTGCATGGCGGCCGGTTTCCGCCCTCACATTGTCCAGGAGTTATCGGACCCCTACATGGTGCTGACCTTCGTGGCCGCCGGTGTGGGAGTCACCCTCATGAGCAGCGGGATAGCCGGGATCATACCCTCCGGGGCAACGTACGTGGCCCTCGATCACCCGCAGCACTTCATGAATCACGCCATCGCGTGGTCCGAGGAAAATGACTCCGCCGTGCTGACGGCTGTGCTCGCCGTCGTCGAAGAGATCTTTCCCGAGAACCCCCAACTGACCCCACCTCATCAAGTCGAATTGCAACATAGTGATAGATCATTTTAGTCGTGGACTAACTAAGTGATCGCAGCCACACTGGATGGAGAAGCCGCATAGCGCGGCACACCGTTTTTGCAGCGGGCCTATACCAAGAGCCCCCGGGACGGTCCCGTTACCTGAAGGGAACACCATGTCAGTGTCGACATTGGCGCCAGCACGCCCCAAGAACAATGCGAAGATCGCAGCGGTTTCGGGGTTCGTGGGCAGCGCCCTTGAGTACTACGACTTCTTTATCTTCGGCTCGGCGGCCGCCCTGATTTTCGGCAAACTGTTCTTCGCCCCTGGCCCTTCCGCGATGCTGCTGTCCTTCGCAACCGTCGGCGTTGCTTACGTCGCCCGTCCGCTGGGGGCAGTGATCTGCGGACACCTCGGCGACAAATTCGGCCGCAAGAAGGTCCTGCTGCTCACCCTGCTGCTGATGGGCGCATCAACATTCCTCATCGGCTGCCTGCCCACGTACAACGACATTGGAATGGCAGCGCCGGTCCTCATCGTGGCTCTCCGGCTTCTGCAGGGCCTCTCCGCCGGCGGCGAATCGCCGGGGTCAAGCTCCCTGACGCTCGAGCACGCACCTGACAAGAAGCGAGCCTTCTACACCAGCTGGACGATGAGCGGCATCATGTTCGGCATCGTGCTCTCCACGCTAGTGTTCATTCCCGTGGCATCCATGCCCGAGGAACAGCTGCTTGCCTGGGGCTGGCGCATCCCGTTCCTCGCCAGCGCCGTAGTGACCGTCATCGCCTTTGTGCTTCGGCGCCTCCTGGAAGAGCCCCCGGTATTCGCGGAAGTCAAAGCGCACGACGACGTGGTCAAGGTTCCACTCGTCACCCTGTTCCGGCACCACTGGGCCACCGTTCTCCGTGTCACCGCCATGTCGCTGTTTACCATCATCAACACCATCATCAACGTCTTTGCGTTGTCCTACGCCACGTCCGTCGTCGGCGTTGAAAAGGGCCTGATGCTGACAGTCATCGCAGTCGCCAACCTCGCCGCCGTCGCCATGGGCCCATTGGCCGGCATCCTCTCGGACCGGATCGGCCGCAAACCCGTCTTCGTCACCGGTCTGGTGCTGCAGATGGCGATGATCTTCGTGTTCTTCTCGGCCCTGTCGGCGGCGAATGTTCCGCTGATCTTTGTCACCGGCATCCTCCTGATCGGTTTCGCCTACACCGCCACAAACTCCATMTACCCCGCGTACTTCCCGGAGCAGTTCCCAGTCAAGGTCCGCTACTCCGGTATGGCCATCAGCCTCATGTTCGGACTCCTCCTGGCAGGATTCGCGCCGGTCATTTCCGAGCTGCTGATCGGTGGCAACAAAGCCAACTGGGTTCCTGTCGCAACGTTCGCCGCCGTGGCCTGCGCCATCTCCGCCATCGCAGCGCTGCTGGCACCCGAGACGTTCAAGACTCCGACGGCCCTGCTCGGACTGAAGAAATCCGACCCGAGGCTCTACACAGCGTCGTCCGTCACCCCGGAGCCGGCAACGCGGCAGTCCCGTGCGGCCGACGACGCTTCCGGCGCGGTTGCCGATACGGCACGGGCATGAGCCAGCAGACCCTGGCGGGCACCTGGGCCGTCCGGCCGCGGGAAGCCGATATGTGCCATCGGTTCGTGGTGGGCTTGCTCGGCTCCGGTATCGGCGGATCGCTCACCCCGGGCCTCCACGAGGCCGAAGCCGACAGGCTGGGCCTTGCCTACACCTACCGCGTCATCGATCTGGACTCCATCGGACACCCTGCAGAACGGTCCGCGGCCCTGGTGCGGCATGCAGCTGATCTCGGATTCGACGGACTGAACGTCACCCACCCGAGCAAGCAACTCGTGCAGGACGGCCTGGATGAGCTTTCGCCCGATGCCCGGATTCTGGGTGCCGTCAACACCATCACCTTTCACGACGGCAAGGCCGTGGGCCACAACACGGACCACACCGGATTCATCGGCGGCCTCCGGGCCGGCCTCCCGTCGGCCGTGACCGACTCGGTGGTGCAGCTCGGAGCGGGAGGAGCCGGCGCGGCAGTGGCCTTCGGGCTCCTCAGCGCCGGAACCCGGCGCCTGGTCATCGCCGACATCGAACCTGCCCGGGCCGAGGCCCTCGCCGCCCGGCTTGCCCCGCACTTTCCGAAAAGCCACCTGTCAGTGACCCGGACGGATGCTGTCGCCGGAAGCATCCGGGAGGCAGATGGGCTTGTGAACTCAACACCCATCGGCATGACGGGCCACCCCGGTGTGCCCGTGGATCCCGAGCTGATCCACTCCGGGCTTTGGGTAGCGGACGTGATCTACCGGCCGCTCGAAACCGAACTGATCAAGGCAGCGCGGGGCAAGGGCTGCGCCGTACTCGACGGCGGACGCATGGTCGTGGGTCAGGCCGCCGCCGCCTTCGAGCTCTTCACCGGCATCAGCGCCGACGCCGACAGCATGCTGGCCACGTTTCGACAGGCGGTCAGCTAGCCATGGATCCTCAAACACCCAGCACTATCGCCGAGTCCCGTTGCCTCGTGGTCGGGGCGGCCAGCGGCATCGGGCGGGCGACGGCGGCACGCCTTAGGGCGTCCGGCGCCACGGTGGTCGGAGCGGACCTGCCCTCGGCCGCGTGGCCCGATGAACCAGGCACCTCAGCACTCGCCATGGACGTCACCGACCCGGCATCCGTTGTTGCGGCCGTCTCGGCGGCGGCCTTGGAGATGGGAGGGCTCCACGCGGTCGTGAACTGCGCGGGCATCCTGGGGCCCGTGGCCCCGGCAGCCGCCACATCGGTCGAAGACTTCGAACGCATCATGAAGATCAACCTGACAGGGGCATTCATTCTCTCGCAGGCCGTCCTGCCGCGAATGGCTGAGGCAGGCTATGGGCGGCTGCTCCATATCTCCTCGACGGCGGGCAAGGAAGGCGTGGTCAATATGCCCGCCTATTCTGCCAGCAAGGCCGGGATTCTAGGCCTGGTCAAGTCACTCGCCAAGGAGTTCGCGCTTTCCGGCGTCACCGTCAATGCCCTCGCCCCGGGCAATGTAGTGACCCCGCTTTTCGCGGAAGTGCCGGCGGAACAGCAGGCGGCCCAGGCCGCCAAAATCCCCATGGGCAGGTTCGGGACCCCCGCCGAAGCGGCCTCCCTCATCGAATTCATCGTTTCGCCGGCGGCCTCCTACACCACCGGCTCCGTTTTCGATCTGTCCGGCGGCCGGGCCACGTACTAGCCCGGCCCCAGCCTCCTGCCGGACCGCACCACATTTTCCTACCAGCACCAGAAAGATGGCACCTGTTGATGATCACCCCATCACCTGTCACCGCCCGCCCCCTTCGCATCGGAATTGCAGGGTGCGGGGCGATCTCCCGCAACCATCTGGAGGCGTTCCGTGCCCTTGACGACGTGGCCATCGTGGGTGTCTGCGACATCGACCTCCAGCGCGCCCAAGACACCGCCGAAGCATGGGGGATCCCTGCAGCGGTCAACACAGTCGAGGAACTCTTGGGCCTGGACCTGGACATCGTCTCGGTCTGCACCCCACACCCCACCCACCAGGATGTGGTGCTGCAGGCCGCTGCGGCAGGAGTCCACGTGCTCTGTGAAAAGCCCATCGCCACTGACTTGGCGTCCGCAGAACGCATGGTGAAGGCCTGCGACGATGCCGGTGTGAAGCTGGGTGTGCTCTTCCAGCGCCGGTTCTGGCCGGCAGCCCAGCGCATCCGCGCAGCGATCGACGACGGCACACTCGGCCGGCCCATCATGGGCCAATGCTCGGTGATGCTTCACCGCGATCCGGAGTACTATTCCCGCGACGCTTGGCGCGGGACGTGGGCCAACGACGGCGGCGGGGTGCTGATGACCCAGGCCATCCACTACATCGACCTGCTGCAGTGGTTTATGGGAGACGTGGCCGAGGTCTACGGCAAAATCAACACCTACTTCCACGGCGAACACATCGAAGTGGAAGACTCAGCGACCGCCGTCATCACCTTCACTTCCGGCGCCATGGCCACGCTCGAAGCGTCGACGGCGGTGTCCCCGAGCCTGGGCGTGCAGATCCGGGTCACGGGCGAGACCGGCGCCTCCGCCTCCCTGACCGAATTCCCGGAAGGCAGCGACGGACGCGTGGACCTGTGGGCCGTGTCCGGAACGATCAGCACCGATCCTGTTTACCCGAACGGTGTTGACCCGAACGTCAGCCTCACGACGATTAATGGCCAGCTCATCCCGCACCACACCGCGCAGGTCCGCAATTTTGTCCGGAGCCTTCGCGGAGGCGGTGAACCGGCGATCACCGGCCACGACGCGACGAAGGCCTTGCGGATACTGCTGGCAATTTACGAATCGTCCCGGACAGGCAATCCAATCCGCTTCGCCCCGCTGCCTGAAAGCACACGACCCCTCGCACCGATTGCGGGTTAAGGAACAGCAATGGAAAAGAACACACGCTACGCCGCCCGCCCCCTGACACTGGGCCGCAATGGCCGCACCCCGAAAACCCTTCGCAACCGGCTCGCCTCCGCACCGATGGAGCGCAACTACGGCACCACGGACGGTTACATCACGGAGCAGTACATCGACTACCTGGTCACCCGTGCCAAGGCAGGACTGGGCATGGTGACCACAGAGGCCACCTATGTCCGCGCCGACGGCAAGGGCCGCACCCACCAGCTGGGCCTGCACACAGATGAGATGATCCCCGGCCTGCGCAGGCTCACCGACGCCCTGCACGCGGAAGGCGCGCTGGCCGCCGTCGAAATTAACCACGGCGGCCGCACCGCCCAGTCCGCCCTCTCCGGGTACAAAAACGTGGCGCCATCACCGGTGGCGTGCGAGGTGGCGGGCGGCGAAGTTCCCCGTGAACTCACCGTCGAGGAATGCCACGAACTGGTGGAAGCCTACGCCCAAGCTGCCCGCCGCGCGGTGAAGGCCGGTTTCGATGTCATCAACATTCACGGCGCCCACGGCTACCTGATCCACCAGTTCATGTCACCGATCTCCAACCACCGCACGGACGAGTTCGCCGCACCCGAACACTTCCTGAACCTGGTCATCGACACCGTGCGGGCAGCGGTCCCGGACACCCTCGTGGGTATGCGTGTGTCCGTAGTTGAAGGTCCTGCAGACGGCATCTCCGCCGAACAGCAGGTGGCCATCATTGCGAACGCGCACCTGGAGCACCTGGATTTCCTGGACATCTCCGCCGGCAGCTACGAGGCCGGCGAATGGATCGTGCAGTCAGGCGAATGGAAGCCGGGCATCCTCGCCGACTACGCCAAGGCGTACCGGCAGTTCGGCCTGCCGCTTGGCCTGGCCGGCCGGCTGAACTCGCCGGAAATCATCGAGCAGGTCCTCTCCGAGAGGACCTGCGACTTCGTCAGCCTGGCCCGGGCCATCCATGCTGACCCGACGTTTGTGGGCGGCGTCCTGCGTGATGAGCGCTACCGCCCCTGCATCGCCTGCAACGTCTGCATCGACAACCTGGGCCTGGGTCAGGTGACCTGCACAGTCAACCCCGCGGTGGGACGCTCCCGCGTCCCGGTCCCCACACCAGCCGTCCGCGAAGGGTCCCGCGTTGTGGTGGTGGGCGCGGGTCCCGCGGGCCTCACCGCCGCCCGCGAGCTTGCCGAAGCCGGGGCGAAAGTGACCGTACTCGACGATGGCCCCCGCGCCGGCGGCCAGTTCGCCCTCGCGGAACGGATGAAGTCCACCCCGGACTTCCACCGGTTCGCCGAATGGTCTGCCGGGGAGAACGCGCGGCTTGGCATCGAGGTCCGGCTGGGTTCGCGCGTGGACACTGACCACCTCGACGGCCTTGTCCGCGACACCGCGGCAGACGCCATCGTGCTGGCAACCGGCGGGCTCGCGCCCGCCGCCGGGTTCATTGGCGAAGAGAGCGCCAGCGTCCTGGATGTGCGCGAATGGCTCACCGCCCACCCCGAGGTCATCGACCCTGACGCGCCGCATCCCGTCATTCCGGATGCCGTGACGATCTGGGGTGCGGACTCCGTTGCCATGAGCGTGGCGGACACGCTGGCTGGCCGGGGGACTGCCGTGCTGCTCATCGGACCGCAGGCAGCCCTTGCCCCCGAGTCCGGCCGCCGCGCCAAAATCCTGGCCGTGCCCCGGCTCGAAGCCAACCCGCGGGTGCGGATCCGGCTCGGTGCGACCATCGAGGAATACGACGGCGGCCGGATCCGGATCAGCGGTCCGGGCGTTGCCTCTGGAGGCGAGTGGCTGGAGGCGCCGGGACCGCTCCTGGTTTCGCGCTCCGTGGTTCCCCTGGACGGCTCTGTCCCAGCGGACATTCGCGACGCCGAACTGAGCTGCGAGGCCGGAGTGCCGGTGACACTGGCCGGGACAGTGGTGGACCAGACGCCCGCCATCGCCTCCAACGCAGTGAAGAGCGGCTACGACGCAGCACAGCGGATCGCCTCTCTTCTGAGAGCCGGGGCTGCCGCCAACAATGAACTTAGCCTGAACGGAGCACAGTCATGACCGGAAACGCGCACAGGTCCGTCGGCCTGGCACAGCTTTCGCTGCTGAACACCGCGCCGCCTGAACTGGTGGGGGTCGCTGCCCAGGCAGGCTTTGATTTCATTGGCGTCCGGGTGCGCGCGGTGACGCCCGTGGAACGGCCGTACAACCTCCAGCCGGGGTCTTCACTTTTACGGGAGACCCTCACACGGATACGGGACACGGGCGTCACGGTCCGGGACATCGAATTCCTGCTGCTGGATGGCAGCGACCAGCGTGAAGCATGGCTGCGCATGATGGAAGCGGGCCAGGCACTGGGGGCGAGTTCCCTCACAGTCGCAGGAGCCGATCCGGACAGCTCCCGGCTGGTCCACACGTTGGCCCGGATGACCGAGGACGGGCACGGTTTCGGGATCACCCCCACCCTTGAAGCGATTTCCTATCAGCCTGTTGCTTCGATGGCCCAGGCTGCGGACATTGCCCGGCAGGCCGGCTGCCGCCTCGTGGTGGACACCCTTCATTTCAACCGCTTCAACGGTGACGGCGCTGCCGGCCAGTGGGCCGCACTGCATGCCAACGCAGATTTGGTACCGCTGCTCCAGCTGTGCGACGGGCCCGCGGAACGGCCAGCCGGCCGCGAGGCACTTGTGGTCGAATCCCGGTCGGAGCGGGAGGTGCCCGGCGAGGGTGAGTTCAGGCTTGCGGAGGCGGTGGCCGCTTTGCCGGACGGGCTTCCGGTCAGTGCGGAGACGCCGTCGGACCGGCGGGTGGCTGAACTCGGCGAGCTTGGGTGGGCGCGCCTGCTCAAAACAGGGGTGGACGCCGTGTTGGCAACGGCCGGAATTGACCAGACAACAGCAAATCTCCAAGGGACGGGAACCAGATGAGCGGCATGACAAAAGAGATCACGACAGCAGAAGTCACTCCCGGCGTGCACATCCCGCTCATCGGCCTGGGAACCTGGCCCCTGACGGGTGAGGATGCCGCAGCGGCGGTGCACCAGGCCATCAGCAGTGGCTACCGGCACATCGACACGGCCGAGAACTACGCCAACGAGGCCGCCGTGGGGGAGGGGATCCGCCGCAACGGAATTGATCGAGGGGACCTTTTCCTCACTACCAAGTTCAACACCCAGTGGCACAGCCGCAACGGAGTGCGCGATGCCTTCGGCGAGGCGGTGAAGCGGCTCGGAACCGACTACTTGGACCTGTTCCTGGTTCACTGGCCCAACCCCTCCCAGGGGAGGTTCGTTGAAGCCTGCGAAGGACTGCAGGACCTGGTCAAGGACGGCTCAATCCGGGCCTGGGGCGTGTCAAATTTCAAACCCGCGCACCTACGGCTGGTCCAGGACGCAGGCCTGGCCGTGCCGCTGAACCAGGTCCAGGTTGATCCTGAGCACGGCCAACCAGGTCAGCTTGAGTTTCACCGGGAACATGGGATCCTGACCGCCGCCTACAGCCCTTTGGGCCGTAACGGGAGCTTTCTTGAGCAGGCCGCCGTGCGCAGCCCTGCCACGGAACTCGGCAGGACCCCGGCCCAGATCGTCCTGCGCTGGCATGTGCAGCACGGCCGTGTGGCTGTGCCGAAGTCCGCGGACAATCAACGCCAACGGGAGAACCTGGACGTCTTCAGTTTCGCCCTGACCCAGCAGCAAATGGCCGCGATTGACGCACTCGAAACCGGTGCGCCGCCGCGCCTGGACTCCGACACCTACTTCCACTGAGAAAGCACTGAAAATGACGGCACCCGTAATTTCTTCATCTGCCCTCCCGAGCCTGGACTGCGATGTCCTAGTGATCGGCTCCGGCGCCGGCGGCCTCTCCTCGGCAGTTTCCGCTGCCTACCACGGACTGAAAGTTGTGGTCGTTGAAAAGGCCGACGTCTGTGGCGGTGCCACGTCCTGGTCCGGCGGCTGGGCCTGGACCCCCGGCAACCCGCTGGCCAAAGCCGATGGGGTCAACGAGGACCGCGAACTCTTCCGCACCTACCTGCGCCACCGGCTCGGCAGGAACTATCAGGAAGACAGGGTGGAGGCGTTCCTCGAGGCGGTACCTCACATGGTGGGCTTTTTCCAGGACAAAACCAGCCTGCAGTTTGTGCCGGGAGCCAAGATCAAGGACATCTACGGCAGCACCCCTGGTGCAGGCACAGGGCACCGCTCAGTAGGACCAAAGCCGCTGAACGCCCGCCGGATCAAGCCCGAACTGCGCGCCAAGATGCGCCACCAGCTCTATGAGACCTCGTTTCTGGGCATGGGCATCATGGCAGGTCCGGACCTGACAAAATTCCTTTCCGCCTCCCAAGGAAACATCCGGGGCATTTTCCACGCAGCCTGGCGGGTGGGCTTGCACCTCCTGGACCTCCTCACGCACCGCCGCAACATGCAGTTGGTCAACGGGACCGCGCTCACCGGCCGGCTGCTGAAGTCCGCCGATGACCTCGGCGTGGAGATCCGCGTCTCCACGCCGGCCAGGTACCTGCTCACCGACGGGTCCGGCAAGGTGACGGGCGCCGTCGTGACTTCCCCGGAAGGCGAACTGCAGATCAACGCCTCCCGCGGCGTCGTGCTGGCTTGCGGCGGGTTCCCCCATGACGTCTCCCGCCGGAAGGAGCTGTTCCCCAAGACGCCCACCGGACGCGAGCACTGGACACTTGCGCCGAAGGAAACCACCGGCGACGGTATCACCATGGCCCAGGCCGTGGGCGCCCGCTTCGAGACCGATGTGGAGTCTCCGGCCGCCTGGTGCCCGGTCTCGCTGGTCCCGTACCGCAACGGACGTACCGGAACGTTCCCCCACATCATGGACCGCGCCAAGCCCGGCAGCATCGGCGTCCGCCGGGACGGCAAGCGGTTTGTCAACGAGGCCAACGGCTATTACGACTACGTCGAAGGCCTGATCAACGCCACACCCGAGGGTGAACCGGTGGAGGCCTGGCAGGTCGCTGACGCAGCGTTCGTGCGCAAGTTCCCGTTGGGTATGGCCAAGCCGCTGCCCGTGCCGCTGTTCCCCTACCTGCGATCCGGCTACCTCAAGAAGGGGAACACCCTCGAGGAACTCGCGGCAGCCTGCGGCATCGATCCGCAAGGGCTCGCCGCGACCGTCGCGGAATTCAATGACAACGCCCGCAAGGGCATTGACCCCGACTTCGATCGCGGCGCCAGTGAATTCAACCGCTATGGCGGGGACCCCAAGAACACCCCCAATGCCTCGCTGCGCCCCCTGGACAAGGGGCCGTTCTACGCCGTCAGGATTGTCCCGGGATCGTTCGGTACCTTCGCCGGACTCGCGGCCGATTCGCGTGCACGGGTTCTGGACAACCATGGCCAACCCATCGGCGGCCTTTACGTCGCGGGCAATGACCAGGCCTCAGTCATGGGCGGGCACTACCCGGCCGGGGGCATCAACCTCGGCCCAGCACTGACCTTCGGCTACATCGCCGGGCGCGACCTCGCCAACGCCACACACTACGAGGACGACGGAGTTGCAGCTCCGGAATCCATGAGCGGGGACGCCGTTACCGCGGATTGACTGGCGCAGCTTGCCGCCTCCGTCACCTTCCTGCCCAGCGACGACGGCACCAACATCAACGGCGCCATCCTCGCGTCCGACGGCGGCTGGTCCGCGCTTTGGGGGAGCGGCACCATAACGCCAGCGGACGACGGCGGGAAGTCCCGCCGTCGTCCGCTTAGGGGCCCGGATACACGCGTCAGGAGGGCAGCGCGGCACCGGATCGAGGCCGCCCTCCGGCCCTACCGGGATGACGCTGGACGGCCTATCGTGGTCCCTGCCACAGCCCGAGGGAAGGAACGACGATGTTCACGCTGCAGATTAGCTATCCGGTCCGGGACTACGAGGCTTTCAAGAAAGTGTTCGACACGGATCCCGCAGGCCGCGCCGCCTCCGGCGCCCGGTCTGTCCGCTTGTTCCGGGATACCGAGGACCAGAACAGCGTGGCCGTGCTCCTTGACTTCGACACCAAGGACGCCGCGACCGGCTTTCTGGAACGGCTGCGCAGCCAGGTATGGGACAAACCCGAGGTGATAGGGCAGCTCATGACGGCAGCGCCGACAGCCAGGATTCTGGAGGAGGTGGCCCGCGAGGGCCAGGGCGCGGGCTGACCGCTGAGAATCCGGTGGTCCTCGTCGGATGAGTCAGCCGCCACCACACAGCCGCCCCGGCCCACCATCACTGACAGGTTAGGCGCCCCGGTGAGGCGGACCGGTGGCCGCGCAGTGCCGATGAAGAGGCGCTTCCTATCGTGCCTGCATCCGTATCTTCGCCATCACGGTGCGGGCTGCTCGGCCGATCCCGAATCCGAGAGCACCTCGGGCGGCGACGTCTGCTCGGTCGCGGGGGCAGGCTCCGGGCTCTGGACGGTTTCGGGGGCGGGGTCCGCCGCGGGGGTGTCGCTTGATGTGTCGGCTGCCGGCTCTCCAGTCCCGGCCGAGCCGCTGTCCGCGCCACTGGGGCTACCGTCCGTCGTCAGGCCCGGTTCGTTGTTAGCGCCTTCCTCGACTTTCCCAGGTACTTCCTCGACTGGCCCAGGCACTTCCGCCACGTCCTTCGTCGAGGCGTCCGTCTCGTCCGGGACCGTCGGGTTGCCGCCCAATGCTGTGCCCAGCGTCGTCGTGGGCCCGGTCGCACCGCCGTCGATGCTCGACGTCGACGAGACAAGGCTGGAGATGGGCTTATTGGTTCCGAATTCGACTGCAGTGACACCGACCATCGCGATCACGAATGCGGCCGCACTGACCGCCCCGAGCTTGATCCAGGTCTTCGGTGTCAACTGCCACCTCGCGCGTTTGGCTCGAGGTCCGTCGCTCTCGGCCGGCGCGCTGGGGGCCAGCGCGTCGCCGTCGTCAGCGGGCAGACCGCCCCTGCGTCGCTGAGGGATTTTCGTCAATGCCACGGCGGCGGCCGAACTGAGTGTTCGGGCATAGAGAGCGGCGCCCACCGTGGCAACGATAGAGCCGAGTGCGGCGCCGATAAGGGTCCCGGCAACGCCTAGAAAGGACCCCACCAAGGCAGAGGTCACCGCTGCCAAAGCCGAGCCAATAGTCTGGGTGCCGCTTAGTCCGAGGAACTGTTTCGGCTTGTCTTCAGTAGTGGAGTCTGCAGGCATATTCAAACACATTTCAGTCAGATTATGTTACGAACAGATAACTTTACCTCACCGCGGCCGGCTCCCGGCTGCGCCCGTATTGGTTTGAGGCGGTTCTCACAGGCCAGAGGACGGCCTTCCTGCTCAGCGACGACGGGACCAACATCAACGGCGCGTCCTTGCCTCCGACGGCGGCTGGTCGGCGCTGTAGGGGAGCGGCAGCAGGTCAATACCGACTTATTCTGACTTGCGCGGCCACGGTCTCGCGCCGGGTGCCGTAACGCGAGGGCTTCGGACCCTTAAGCTGAAGCATGGATTTCACCGACGCACTCTGGATCATGGCCGGGGCAGGCCTGATTCTGCTGATGGTCACGGATGTCTTCCACACACTCCTGTATCCGCGCGGGACAGGCCCGGTCTGCAAGGCGATAATCCGGGGACTCTGGCTGTTAACTAATAAAGTCCGGGGACGGGCATCGACAATCGCAGCCCCTCTCGCCATGGCTGCCGTGATCGGTGCCTGGGCCGCCCTGGCTATTCTGGGCTGGGCTCTGGTGTATTTCCCGTTTCTGCCTGCAGGATTCGTGTACGGAGACGGGGTGGCGCAGCACGGCGATTTCACTGAAGCCCTCTACATCTCGATGGTCGCCCTCTCTACAGTCGGCTACGGTGACATCGTGCCGGCACTGCCTCTGCTTAGGCTGGTCGCGGCCGCCGAGGCCGTGGCCGGTTTTGGGCTTCTAACCGCTACGGTGTCCTGGATACTGCAGACCTACCCTGCCCTTAGCCGTCGCCGGGCTTTGGCCCACCGGCTGAGCCAGTTCAGGGAAGCGGCCGGGGCCGAAGGTCTCTCGTCGCTGACTCCGGCACATGCCGCGGTGTTGCTCGAATCCCTGGCCGGAAACGTGGCATCGGTGAGCATAGACCTGCTGTCCTTCCATGAAACCTACTACTTCCACGAAGCAGAGCGCAGGGGGTCGCTGCCGGCCACCGTGACGTATGCACAGCACCTGGCTACTGAAGCCCGGGACCATGACAACGCAGAACTCCGCTTCGCCGGACGGATGCTATACGCAGCGCTGGAGGATCTCGCCGAGGTTCTCCGCGGGAACTTCGGGCATGAGGGGAGTACCTCTTCTGCCGTGTTCCACAGCTATCAACTGCACCACCGGCACCGTAAGGCCGACCCTGAATAAGTTGGATTCCAAACGGCTCAGCGTGGCCGTTCACTGCTGTTTACCGGCCCTCCACCGCGTGGCCCTTCCCTGTTAGTGCGGATCGGGGAGCCTGTTTGAGGCATCGGCGCGCCTGATCGGTCGAGCTGAACCATGCCCCCTGAACCGCACCAAGGAGAACCCCGTGCTTATCAAAAGTGCTGTCGCCGCGCTCGTGGCCCTCACGTCCCTGACCGGAATCGCCGTCCCCTCGTCTGCCGCAACCTCATCCCGGGATGTTGTGCTGGACCAGCCGCTGCTGGAGGCCCATGCGCACAACGACTACGAGCACGGCCGTCCGCTGTTTGACGCCTTGGAGCATGGGTTCACCAGCGTCGAGGCGGACGTTTGGCTAGTTGACGGAGAACTTCTGGTCGCACACGACCGGGAGAACGCGCAGCCTGGAAAGACCCTGGCGAGCCTGTACCTGGATCCGTTGGACAACCTTGTCCAGCAGGAAGGCCACAGCGTCTATCCTGGCTGGGACGGCAGCCTGCAGCTGCTGATAGACATCAAGAGCGACGGCGAGAGCACCTACGCTGCGATCGAGCAGGAACTGAGCAAGCACCCGGCTCTCATGACCCGTTACAGCAAGGGCAAAGTCAGCACGGGCGCGGTGACCGCCGTGATCAGCGGCAACAGGCCGCTGATGACCATGCAGGCGGAAGACAAACGCTACGGGTTCTTCGACGGACGCTCAGCCGACCTTGCTTCCGGGATGCCGTCAACGCTCATGCCGCTGGTCAGTGACAACTGGACAAAGCTGTTCACGTGGCAGGGTGTTGGCCCGATGCCCGAGGCGGAACGCGCCAAACTCCACGCCTATGTCGCGGACGCACACGCCAAGGGACACCGGGTCCGCTTCTGGGCGACTCCGGACCAGCCGGGCGAGGCACGTGAAGCTCTTTGGACCGAGCTTCACCGGGCGGGTGTTGACCACGTCAACACTGACGACCTCGCAGCACTCGAAAGGTTCCTCAAAGCCCAGCAGCCGTAGGACCAAGGTCCACTAGGTCCAGCAGAGTTTCGGAATGTAGCAGCGGCTGCACCCGATTTCGCAAGTGTGTACGCCGCTGCCCCCGGCAGCCGAGAGCGGCCGACGGCGGGAGGTCCCGCCGTCGTCCGCTCACTGGGGCCGGAAACTGTTGGAGGCGGTTGGCCAGGGGCAGGGCGACGTAGACGCCGACGTGGATGCTTGTAAATCATCATTGTGGCGGCTGCCCAACCGCGCCACCATGTTCGTATGAACGCTGAAACGCCGAAGGTGGCGGAGCTGAACCTTCCCCAGGCCTTCCTCCTTCTCGCAACGAACGACCAAGACGGCAAACCTTCGGTGCCGATGTACGCACTCAGGACCACGATGGCAGGGGCGATATTGGCCGAGCTGGACCTGATCGGTGCAATCGGGCTGCAGGGGAAGCACGTCAGGGCTACCGGCACCTCCCCGCAAACGGACCTCCAGCACGAACTGGAACTCATCCGGGGCAAGTCTCGGCCCCACACTCCCAAGCGGTGGGTCTCCATGCTGGAGGGCCGCGCCGAAGTGCAGCGTGTGTACGAAGGGATGGCGGCACTGGGCATCGTGGAACACGTCGGCGAAAAACACCTGGGTCTGTTCCGGACCGTGCGGTACCCGGAGAAGGACCACGCTCCGGAGGCGGCGCTCCTGAAAAAGATCCAGGCCGCACTCGGCGGTGCGCCGGCTGATGCCGAGGCGCCTGATGCCACTGCTGAGGCTGAGGCGCCTGTTATCACGACTGAGGCTGGGGCGTCTGATTCCACCCCGACTGACGCCTCGGCGACCGAGGCCGCGAAGCCAGATGTCAAGGCACCCGATGCCAGGACCACAGCGCTGATCGCCCTGCTTCAGGCTGCCGGGCTGCTCGGCAAGCTCGTACCGGCAGCAGATAAAATCCGGGCAAGTGAGCTGGCGAAGGGCTATTGGCCTTCCCATGCGGTGGAGGACGAACTGCGCATGATCAGACTGGCGGAGGAAGAAGAACCAGGCATATGAGGCTGCCTGAAATCGCTGGGCACGGAGTCGGCGGTCTGCGTGGACTCCAGGAGCCCGCCGCCCGAACCTCACCATCACCAACATCGTGGCCGTGTCTCCGGCGTGTTCAGCCCGTTGCCCGCAACGATAAGCACGCGGACGATGGTTTCATGAGCGCAGATAACTTCGGACCTGGTCTTTTCACTATCGGGGAATGCTAGATGTCCACAGTGAAGTCCGGTGGGCGCAAGCGGGTCTGGGTCATCGCCGCGGCGGCGGTTGCCGTTGTTGTGCTGGCTATCGGACTGGCGGTGTTCAAACCCTGGCTTCTGTTTGTCGACGTCCGGGTGGATGAAGAGATCCCGTTCGTTGCCGCCTCCGCGGAGCAGGCAGAACCATCCGGGTCCAGTACTGCCGAGATGCCCTCCGGCCCGGTCCAGCTCGCTGAAGGTTCGTTCATCAGCCATGAACATACGACGACCGGAGCCGTTCGGATCATTGAACAGCCGGACGGCTCGCGCGTGCTTGCATTGGAGAGTCTGGACACCTCCAACGGGCCGGATGTGCACGTCTGGCTGAGCGCCGCAGACGTGGTGGAGGGACCGGGCGGGTGGTTCACCGCTGGCTCCGCCGACCACGTTGACCTCGGCTTAATCAAGGGAAACCAAGGCAACCAAGTGTACAAAATCTCCGATGACGTTGATCTGTCCAAGTACAAGTCCGTCGATCTATGGTGCGTTCAATTCGCGGTGTCATTCGGAGGGGCTCAACTCACATCCCGAGACAAATGAGGCAACGAATCCGGCCACGCGGACCTTCCCATGAGTCAACGACGGGGCCTTTTTCGATGGCGCCGGCCGCCGTAGGCTATGGGCATTCATCACACCGAGGAGGCACCGATGCGCACGGCAAAACCCACGGCCCAGGCCGATCAGGTCCGCCATCTTTCAGAGAACCTCATTTCTCAGCTCACCAAGGGGAAGGAGTGGGCCACTCCCGAGGTCGAGGCGGCATTGCAAAAAGTGGTCGAGGGGCTTGATGCCGGGATTGAATCCGCGTCCCCGAGGATCCAGGCCGGTCTGCGGCGGCTCGCTGACGAACTCGCCGGCGGAGTGGAAACTCTGGTTCCCCGTGTCCACGAAGGTCTGAAGCGGGTCGCACCTAATGTTGCCCCGGCGCCGGCTAAGTCAAGGCGGACAGCGTCCGGGAAAGCCTGGTTGATCGCCGGGGCGGTGGCCGTCGCGGTGACCGTGGGACTCGCGGCCTGGCACTTTTTTCGGCCGGCCCATGAGGAACCGGTCCCCGCCGTGAATGCGCAGCGTACCAGCGGCGCGAACCCCGAGGCGGACACCACCCCACCACCCGAGGACCGGACCTGAGGCGATCAAGACTCCGGGCCTGTTAGCCCAAGAGCATGAATATCGACCGGGTGTGATCTGTTAAGACGCCACGTACGGCGACGACGTCATCGCTTAGTAGTGATTTCATGTTCTTACTGTGCGTTGCGGAGTTGGCATTTCTAATGCCGCGCCGATAGTTGCGGACCTGGGTTTCCGCCGCCGGTCGGCGCTGTAAAAGTGCGGCACTAAACGCAAGCGGACGACGCCGGCGCGTGCCGCCGTCGTCCGCTCGGTAGGTATCTACTTCTCAAACGCCGGCGTGGCGGGCGAAGGAGATCGGGAGACGCCCGGTGGGGTCGACCAGGCCGAGGACAAGTTCGGCGATGGCCCGGCCGCCCTGCATGCCGGGGCTGAACGCTTCGATGATGGCGGCGGCTGACTGGCCCCGTTCCGCGCCGTAGAAACGCAGACGGACGACGGCGGGACGTCCCGCCGTCGACCGTCTGCAGGACTGGTTGTGTGTGCTGGAGCGCTTAAGCCGTGTGGCCAGCCGCTTAGCGTGAGTTCACCACCGGGACGCCGAGGATGCTGTCCAGCAGCCCGTTGCGGAATTTTCCCTCCGGATCGTGCGCCGATGCCAGCGCGCGGAAGTCCGCAAAGCGGGGGTAGAGGGACTCCCAGTCGTGACCGCCGGGCGTGAAAAGCTTGCCCCAGTGCGGCCTGGCCCCGAACGGCCGAAGCAGGTCCTCGAGCTGCGGCAGAACGGCTTCCACCTGCGGCTGCAGCGGCTTCCAGGTGAAGTGCAGGGCAACGCTCTGCTGCCGGTAGAAGGGGCTGAGCCAGAATTCATCTGCGGCGCCGGTCCGGATTTCCGAGACATAAAGCAGGGGTGCAAGTTTGTCCGCCAGACTCCGCACCACCTGGAGTGCAGCAGGGGCCTGCTCCAGCGGCAGGAGGAATTCGCTCTGCAGTTCCTCACCCTTGCTGGGCGTGAACTCGTGGCGGAAGTGCGGCAGCCGGTCCAGCCATTGCCCGGGCTCATCCATCTGGACTGTGCAGTTCTCGGCCGACATCCCCGGCAAAGGGTGCCGGGGGCAGATGGCGGCCGTGGCGCCGAACAGTTCACCGATGGGAGGCTCCGAGTCCACCGCCTTGAGCCAGACTTGGCTGATGCAATCGCCTGCGTAATCGGTGAATAGACTCACGCTGTAGGCGCTGGACACCAGCTGAGTGAAGTCCGCCAGTGCCCGTTCCCACGGCAGGTTCTCCAAAACACGCTGGCGCATGCTGAAGCTCGGCCGGACGGCAAGCTGGAGGCCGGTGACGATGCCAAGGGCGCCCAGACCCACCACGCTGCCCAAAAACTCCTCTCCGTCCGCGCGGGTCAGCGATACCTGCTCGCCGGAGGGCCGGACCAGCTCAATGCCCTCCACCGCCCCGGCCAAGGCGGGGTTGTTCACACCAGAGCCGTGGGTGCCCGTCTGGACTGCTCCTGCCACGGAAATGTGGGGCAGCGAAGCCAGATTGTGGATGGCGACGCCGGACTGTTGCAACGTGCGGCACAGGGCGCCGTAGCTCACGCCGCCGCTGACGCGGACCGTCTTCCGTTCTGAGTCCAGTTCGATGTGCTGCGGCAGGGCGTCCAGCAGCACGTGCACACCGTCGGTGTCCCCCATGCGGTTGAAGGAGTGCCGCGATCCCAGGGCCTTGACCCGGTCGGCGCGCTCCACCACGCGGGCGAGTTCAGCCACCGACGCCGGGCGCATAACGTCCGCTGATGAGTAGTTGAGGTTGCCTGCCCAGTTCTTCATTCATTCGGCTTTCCGGTGAAGGTACGTTTCGCTCTCACCACTGTGAGCGCTAACAATTTTCCTGTCAAGACGTTTCCGCCGCAACCCRCCGAGACGGGTAACATCGTCAGCAGGTCATCCGCAGCAGCAGCCATTGGCCGCTTGGCTTTGGCCCAGGATGCTTTGAAAGGGRAGCAGTGCGCGCAACGGTCAAGGACGTCGCGCGTCGTGCCGGCGTCTCACCCAAGACTGTCTCGAACGTGATGAACGGGATTGTTCCGGTCAGCGGAGCCACCAGGGTCAAGGTGGAGCAGGCCATTCTGGAACTCGATTATGTGCCCAACCTTTCCGCCCGCGGACTGCGCAACGGCAGGTCGGGTGTTATCGCCCTGGCCCTACCGGACCTGGCGACCCCTTACTCGGCCGAGATTGCGCACAACGTGGTGGAAGTTGCCCACGAGCAAGGCTGGAGCGTCCAGATCGAGGAAACCGGTTCCGATCCCCGGCGCGAATACGAACTGATGTCCCGCGCGCGGTCCAACCTCATTGATGGCCTGATCCTCAACCCGGTGGTGCTGGATGAGAGTGCCGTCAAGGTGGGAGTCTCACTGCCCCCGGTGGTCCTGCTGGGTGAGGTGTCCCAGAAGCTGGCCGACCGTGTGTGGGTGGACAGCGTTGCTGCCGCCCGTGACATGACCCTGGCGCTTGCCAGGACCGGCCGGCGTCGTATTGCCGTGCTCGGAACTGCGGAAGGCCGAGGCTCCGCCGCGGCAATCCTGCGGACCCGTGGCTACCGTGCCGCGCTCGAAGAGCTCGGCATTGACCGGGACGACTCACTGCTCATCCCGTGCGAAAAATGGACACCACACACGGCTGCCGTCGCGCTCGCCTCCTATCTGGACTCCCACCCGCTCCCCGAGGCGCTGTTCTGCTTCACCGACTCCATGGCCATTGGCGCGATGAGCGTGTTGTGGAAGAGGGGAATCAGCGTTCCGTCCGACGTTGCCGTGGCGGGCTTTGACGATATCGCCGACGGGCAGTATGCCGTGCCATCCCTCACCACCGTTTCCTTCGACAAGCGCCGGGTGGCCAGCGAAGCCCTCCGCCTGCTCACCGAGCGGATGGCTGACCGTGTCGGCGAGCAGAGGGTGGTCACCGTCGACTACAAAATCGTGGAGCGGGACAGCAGCGGCTAAACGCGCTCCCAAATGAGATGGCTGCATCAGATTGTTCACGCTAACAATTTTCTCTTGTGGTCCGTTTTACATCGATGTAATGTGAGTCCCGCGTCACATCGCACCTGCCGCTCCCGGGATTTCAGCGCACCGGAACGGCAGTGTTTTGTGCCATCAGGATTATTTTCAGCGGACCCATCCAAAGGAGTGACGGGTGAAGCAGATTGACTTTTTTGCCGGCAAGCAAGTGACCCGGCGGCAGTTACTGGCAGGTTCGGCGGCTCTCGGCAGCGTGTTCGCGGCGGCCGGTCTCACGGGCTGCGGCGGTACCGCCTCGGCGGCGGCCGTGCGGGACATTGCGTTCTGGCATCTGCTGTCCGGCGGTGACGGCATCAAGATGCAGGCAATGATCAGTAAGGCGAACGCCGGCAACCCCGGTTTCACCGTCCATCCGACCGTCCTGGCGTGGGGTCCGCCGTACTACACCAAGCTGGCGATGGCGTCAGCCGGAGGCCGCCCGCCGGAACTGGCCATCATGCATGCCAGCCGGGTCCCCGGCTACGCCCCAGGGGGACTCATTGACCCGTGGGACATGTCCTTGCTGGCAGAACACGGCGTGACTTCCCAGAGCTTCGCACCGAGGATCTGGGACAAGAGCCAGCAGAACGGCCAGGTTTTTTCCATCGCCCTGGACTCGCACCCGTTCGTCATGTTCTACAACACCGACGTCGCCGGCAAGGCCGGGGTGCTGGCCGCCGACGGGCAACTGCAGGCTGCAAGTTCCCCGCAGGAGTTCCTCTCGATGGCCCGCGAGATGCAGAAGGTGACACAGGCGCACGGCCTGTCCTTCGGCTACCTTGGCAGCGGGTCCCAGATGTGGCGTCTCTTCTACACCCTCTACAAGCAGCACGGTGTGGACATGGAACTCACCCCGGGGCAACCGATGAAGGCTGACAGGGATGCGGCGGTCGAGTCCCTGGAATTCATGGCATCACTGTTCGACGACACCATAGCCGCCAAGAGCGGGGACATCAGTACGGGCATCGCCGAATTTGCCCGTGGCGGTTCTGGCATGCTCTTCAGCGGCGTCTGGGAACTCCCCACCTTCAAGAAGGCCGGTCTGCCGGTCGACGCGGCAACTATCCCCACGCTCTACGGGACGCCGGCTGCCTATGCTGACTCTCATTCCTTTGTCCTGCCGCGGCAACTAAACGCCGACGACGGGAAGCGGCGCGACGTGTACAAGTTCGTGAGCGATGTCCTCAAGGGGTCGCTGTCCTGGGCGGAAGCCGGACACATTCCGGCCTATCAGCCGATTGTGCAGTCACATGCGTACCGGGAACTCACTCCCCAGATTCACTACGCCAACGCGGCGGACATTATCAATTACGATCCGGAATCCTGGTTCAGCGGCTCCGGCTCGGACTGGCAAACCTACTTTGCGGAAAACGTGCAGAACGTACTCCTCGGCCGCGACAAGGCCGCCGACGGTTGGGACGCATTCGTGCGCCGCACCAACACCCTTCTCTCCCGGCCCAACCCGGTCTGAGCCACCCGAGTGACAAAGGAGTCCCTGATGAGTTCCTTAGCAACATCCGGCCGGAGCGCAGAGCGTACGGCATCTTCCCGTCCAACCCGGACCCGTCCACAGCCCGGTCCGGCCCCGTCCCGTCAAGCCAGGGACAACCTGACCGGCTGGGGCTTCGCCGCCCCTTTCCTGGCGTTCTTCCTTGTCTTCCTGGTCTGGCCCATTCTTTACGGCCTTTTCATGAGCCTGACAGGCAAGTCCCTTACTGGCGCCAACGACAACCTGATTGGCCTGGCCAACTACGCCGAGGCCTTGGCCGATGCGGACATGTGGCGTTCCCTGGGCAACACGCTCTACTTCACGGTGATAAGCACGGTTCCCTTGGTGATCGTCGCCTTGATCATGGCCGCCCTGCTTAACGTCGGATTGCCCGCGCAATGGCTGTGGCGGCTCTCCTACTTTGCGCCGTACCTGCTCGCCTCGACCGTGGTCTCACTGTTCTTTACCTGGATGTACAACCCGCAGCTGGGGCTGATCAACGACTCCCTGGCGAAAATCGGGCTTCCGAAGGTGGCCTGGCTGAACGACCCGAACGTGGCGATGTGGGCGATCGTCATCGCCACGCTGTGGTGGACCGTCGGCTTCAACTTTCTCTTGTACCTGGCGGCCATGCAGAACATCCCCCACCAGCACTACGAGGCGGCATCCCTGGACGGGGCCGGAGCCTGGCGGCAGTTCTTCTCCATCACCCTGCCGCAGCTGGCTCCGACCACCGTGATGATCGTCCTCCTCCAGATTCTGGCATCACTGAAAATCTTTGATCAGGTGTACCAGATGACGGCTGGCGGCCCCAGCGGTTCCACCAGGCCAGTGGTGCAGTACATCTTCGAAACCGGGTTTACCGGCTACCGGCTGGGCTACTCCGCAGCCGTCTCCTACATTTTCTTCGGGCTGATCGTGATCGTCTCGGTCATGCAGTTCGTCATCACGCGCCGCAGGAGTGCATAACCATGGCAACCCAGACACTCACCCGCCCCGCCCCGCACACCGCCGGCGCAGCAGCGGCCCGAAAACCCCGCAGGAAGATCACGGCCGGCAAGGCCGCCGTCACCGCGGTCGCGGCGCTCCTGGCAGTCTTGTGGCTCGTTCCCTTCGCCTGGGCCACGGTTACCGCCTTCAAGTCCGAGACCGACGCCGCAGCGCCGAAGGTCAGCTGGATCCCGCCGTCGGGCTTTACCGCGGATGCTTTCGTCAAAGTGTTCCAAGACGGCAATATCCCGCTGTGGACGTGGAATTCCCTCTACACCTCGGCCGCCATCACCGCGATCACGCTGGTCATCTCCGCGCTGGTCGCCTACGCCTTGTCCCGCATCGATTTCCGGGGCAAAAAAGTCCTGATGACGGTGATCATCGCCTCGATCATCATCCCGCCGCCAGTGCTGATGATTCCGCTGTTCTATCAGATGGTGGCGCTCCACATGATCGACACGGCCTGGGCCGTCATCCTGCCGCAGGTCATCCACCCCGCCATGGTGTTCGTGCTCAAAAAGTTCTTTGATCAGATCCCGCGTGAACTCGAGGAAGCTGCGGTGATGGATGGTGCCAGCCGGATGCGGATCTTCATTCAGGTCATCCTGCCGCTCTCACGCCCCATTCTCGCCGCCGTCGCGATCTTCGTTTTCATCAGCGCGTGGAACAACTTCCTCTGGCCCTTCATCTCCACGAACGATGGGTCCATCCTGACCCTTCCGGTTGGACTGCAGACCATTAAGAGTGCCTATGGCATCCAGTACGCGCAAAACATGGCATCCGCACTGCTCGCGGCCTTGCCGCTCATCCTGGTCTTCCTGTTCTTCCAGCGCCAGATCATCAAGGGCGTTGCGACCACCGGGCTCGCCGGCACCTGAACCTGACCTCCGATTACTTCCAACGAACCTGTTCAACCAAAAGGAGATACGCCACATGTCCCGCGCACGAATCACCCTGGACCGAGACTTCACCATCGGGGAAGTGCCCCGCCGCCTTTTTGGCTCCTTCGTTGAGCACATGGGCCGCTGCGTTTACACCGGAATCTACGAACCGGGCCACCCGGAGGCCGACGAAAACGGTTTCCGCCAGGACGTGCTCAAGCTCGTCAAGGAACTCGGGGCCACTGTCATCCGCTACCCCGGCGGCAACTTCGTGTCCGGATATAACTGGGAAGACGGGGTAGGTCCCCGGGAAGGCCGCCCACGACGGCTCGACGGCGCCTGGCACACCCTGGAGACGAACGCCTTCGGACTGCACGAGTTCGTGGACTGGTCACGCCAGGCAGGGACCGAAATCATGGAAGCCATCAACCTGGGCACCCGGGGTGTGGATGCGGCGCGCGAGATCGTGGAGTACGCGAACCATCCCGGAGGGACCTATCTGTCGGACCTGCGCGCCAAGAACGGGCATAAGGACCCGTTCAACATCAAGCTGTGGTGCCTCGGCAATGAAATGGACGGGCCCTGGCAGATCGGCCACAAGACCGCGAATGAGTACGGCCGGCTGGCCCAGGAGGCGGCCAAAGCGATGCGGTTCGTGGATCCGGACATCGAACTGGTGGTCTGCGGAAGCTCCAGCTCCGGTATGCCCACGTTCGGAGCCTGGGAACAGACAGTACTGACCCACACCTACGAGGAAGTGGATTACATCTCGTTGCATGCCTACTACCAGGAGCATGAGGGCGACGTTGGCAGCTTCCTCGCCAGCGCAGTGGACACTGACTATTTCATCGAATCAGTCATCGCAACTGCCGATGCCGTCCGCGCGAAGGGAAAGCACAAGAAGACCATCAACCTGTCCTTCGACGAGTGGAACGTCTGGTACCAGCGCGGCCTCGACACCGAGGACCAGCCGCACCAGGTGGCCAAGGCCGGCTGGCGTGAGCACCCCAGGGTCATTGAGGACAAGTACAACGTGACAGATGCCGTGGTCGTCGGAACCCTGCTCAACTCGCTGCTCCGCCACGGCGACCGGGTCAAGATCGCCAACCAGGCACAGCTGGTCAACGTCATCGCCCCGATCCTCAGCGAGGAAAACGGCCCGGCCTGGCGGCAGACCATCTTCCACCCCTTCGCGCGCATGGCCGAACTGGCCAAGGGCCAGATCCTGCGCCTGTCCGTTGACTCGGACAAGTACGAAAATGCGCGGTTCGGCGGCACCGACCTCGTGGATGTCAGTGCGACGTGGAACGAGGAAACGGGCCGGGTGGCGCTGTTCTTCGCCAACCGCGGACTGGAGGAAGCGGCAGATATTGAAGTCGCCCTGCGCGGCTTTGACGCCCGCCAAGTTCTCCGCGCGGAGGTCCTGGAAATACCCGAAGGCGGGGACCGTTTCACGGTCAATACTCAGGGCAGCCCGGACCAGGTGGGGCTCCGGCCGCTGGCAGGGGCGAAGGCGAGCGGCTCCGAACTTCGGGCAACGCTGCCGGCGCTGTCCTGGGCTGTGATTGAGCTGGAGGTCATCAAGAACTGACCACATGCCCGCAGCAGCTTTGGGTGTACTGCCCAGGGAGGTTGGTCAAGCGGCTGATGGGCGGGTGGCCTCCGATTGCGGTGTGGGGCCTGTGGTGATTGTAGTGGTGCAACCATGCCGGGAGGGCGTTTCTGCGGGCTGATTCGCTGACGTAGAAGCGTTTGAATGCCCACCCGTCAGCGAGGGTGCGATGGAAGCGTTCGATTTTTCCGTTGGTCTGGGGCGGTAGGGCCTGGTCTTCTTCGGCTTGATGTTCAGCTCCCGGCAGGTGTCGCGCCAGAGGTGGGATTTGTAGGCTGAGCCGTTGTCGGAGAGAACCCGCTCGACGGTGACGCCGCGGGCGGCGAACCAGGACACGGGCCGCCTGAGCACTCCGACTGCGGTGGCTGCTGTTTCGTCGCTGTGGATTTCGGCGTAGGCGACCCGTGAGTGGTCATCGATGACGGTGTGCACGTAGGCGATGCCGATCAGCGGGCCGCGATGTCTGCTGCGCGGTTTGTCCGGGGTTCCTGCCCGGTTCGCGCCGCCATGTTGCCGGCCGACGTAGCGCCATCCACCGCCGTCGGGGATGTTGCCGAGCTTCTTCACATCCACATGGATCATCGCCCCCGGCGTCTCATGTTAAGCAACTCCACTGTGCAACCGGAGGTCCTCACCTCTGTGTCAACGACTCCAGCGAGTCATCACATTCACCGAACCAACGGCGGCTGGTCAGCGCCCTAGGGGAGCGGCCAAACGCAAGCGGACGACGGCGGGAGGTCCCGCCGTCGTCCGCACTACCTGCACGGCGGCTCAGTGTATTACCAGCGTGCCCTTTCGCACAGTAGCGCTGGCGTGGCTCCAGGTGGAGTGGTCGACGTTTTGTTCCTTTACGCCGAGCTGATTGGCATCGGCATGGCCGCGATTGCAATGAGAAGCAGGTCGAGGTCAGAAGCGGACGCAGTCACAGGTAGCTCTTTACGCTCGCGCGGAGTGCTGCCGTGTGCTCGTAGATCTCTTCCAGCGAGCCGATGGGCACCCGCGTCTCTTCCTTGTTGTCGTCGAAGATGCCGATGTACTTCTGGGTGCGGTTGAAGTGCAGGCGGGCGATCGGCTTGCGGTTGTTGTCGTCCAGCAACACCGCGAAATAGGACTTGGCATCCCTCTGCACTACCCGAGCGGGCTTGACTTCGCTGCAGACGATGGCCCGCACAATCTGGTAACCCTCGATTTCCTCCAGCGTTGTCTCCAGCCCGTCAGCCTCGGCCAGGTCCGCCTCGGCCACGGGTGCGCTAGTCACGCTGGCAGCCACTGCTGCGTCGTCATTCTGCGGGAAGGCCGGGGCGCCGAGAGCCTTCTTCAGCCGCTCGTTCACCTGGTCGTTCAGGAACTGCTTGGACGCTTTCGTCACCAAAGCGGTGAACTGCTCACGCACCTTCTGGGTGTAGGGACCCGAATACACACGACCGGTAAGGAACTTAACCCACTCGTCCTCCGGCTCCTTAAATTGTGCAGCCAAGGTCCTCTTGAGTTCACCGATGTATTTCAGCTCGCCTGCCGCGCTGATGATCGAGTCGAGATCAAAGACTTCCTTGGATAGTTTTTGCAACTCCGGAATGAGGGATTCGTCAATGTCGTTCAAATCGAGCACAAGGAACGGCTTGGCATCCATGCGGTTCGGTGCATCGAGGTCCGTGAAGAATTGGTACACCTCACCGTTGGTAAGGATGGCGATTCTGGCGTTGGTCACAGCAAAGTACCGGAAAAGCTGGGATGCGTGCTCGATTTTCACTGGTTCCGTGGACTTCTTGCACTCGATCAGGATCTGGACCTCGCCGTCCTTGACGATCGCATAGTCGATCTTCTCGCCCTTGTTGAGCCCTACATCCGCGATGAACTCCGGAACCACTTCCATGGGGTTGAAGACGTCATAGCCAAGAATTGTGGAAATGAAGGGCATGATAAAGGCATTCTTCGTTGCCTCTTCCGTTTGGATCACACCTCGCTGTTGGCGCACCTTTGCTGCCAAAGCTGAAAGTTTTTCTGCAAACTCCATTTGTCCCCCTAAAAATTGATAGTGCTGCCAACCGTAGCGCAGCCCTGTGCCAATTTGATGAAAATTGCCCTAGAGGGTGGGATTAGGTTGAGGATCGCAGCCCGCGGCCGAACGCCTCGGCCCGCTGATGCAGGCCACCGTCCCGACGCCTGCCGTCGCGGCGCAGCTCGCCGCCTCCATCACCTTCCTGCCCAGCGACGACGGCACCAACGTCAACGGCGCCATCCTCCCTCCGACGGCGGCTGGTCCGCGCTGTAAAGCCCCTCACCTAAACGCAAGCGGACGACGGCGGGAAGTCCCGCCGTCGTCCGCTGTGAAGATGAGCCCGGGCTCAGTCAGCCCGTCCCCGGTCTGCAGGCGACGAAGAGTCCGCCGTCTCCGGCGCGTCGGCAGCTGCCTGCGCATACGACGCCGAGACCCGGCGGTAGACCGGGGTCAGGAAGGCCAGCAACGCGGCTGCGATCATGATGATGCCGGCCACCAGGAAGATCAGGGCAATACCGCGGGAGGTGCCCTCGCCCAGCAGCGGGGCCAGCTGGGCGGCGCCCTCAGCGGACCGCGCATAGGGGATGAGCCAGAACTGGGCGATCGGGGCAATGAGGAAGGCGGTGATCGGCGCCGCCGCCGACTCGAAGGCCATGGCGAACCCGAACACCCGGCCCTGCCGGGGCAGCGGCACCACCTGTTGGATGACCGTCTGCTCGGCGGCCTCCACAAAAGGAATCAGCACCAGGTACAGCCAGATACCCGCGATGTACAGCCATGCCCACTCCCGCAGCGTGAACACAGCACCGAGGACCCCCATGGCCATAACCGCAATGAGCATGGTGCGCAGCGGATTGGACCCGAGCCCGAACTTGCCGATCAGGGCGCCGCCCACAATGAACCCGGTGGACCCCAGGGCGAACACGGCTCCCCACAGCTCCACGGGGAACATCTCCAGTCCATAGGGATCCATGAGCGCCATATAGACGCCGCCGATGAAGTTGTTGAACGTGGTGAAAAGGATCAGCGCGAACAGGCCTGCAACGGCCAGGACGGCGGCAAGGGACCCGCGCAAGTCGAACGCGCCGTGGGCGTCCGTGGTGGCCACCCGCACTTCCTCCGGCAGGCGCAGCGTGAGCAGGTGCGCGAAGGCAAGGGCAGTGAGCACCACTGCGACGACGACCGTCCAGCCCATGCCCAGCAGCCCGACCGACAGCCCGGAGAGCACCGAGGTGACGATAAACGCCAGCCCCTGCACCATGCCCACCAGCCCGTTGGCGTTAGCCCGCCGGTCCGGCTCGATGAGGATGGTGACTGTGGTGGAGAGGGCGACGTTGCGCATGTTCTCCACCACCGCGCCCACCAGGATGATCACGGCGAAGATCCAAAACCACGGCTGTGTCAGGTCCAGCAGGCTGGCAGCGGGTGTCAGCAGGAACATCACCCCGGCCAGCAGGAACATCACCAGGGTGAAACCAGCGGCGAATCGCATCACGGCCAGCTTGCGGTAGCGGTCCACAAACGTGCCGAAGCTGATGCTGGAAAGGGCAATCAACAGCATGTATGCACCGCCGATCACCCCGGTGGCGATCACGTTGCGCGTCTCCAGATAGACCCAGAACGTCAGGGCAAACCACAGATAACTGGTGGTGATGTTGGCCAGGGCAGTGTTTACCAGGATCCCGGCGAACGTGCGGGACCGCTGCGCCGGACTGCGCAAGGACGTGTCGATGGCGTCGGGATCGGCCGGGCCTGCAGACTCAGCGACCCCGGCAGGTGCCGGTTCGTGCTCGGTCATGCGTCCCAGTTTACTGACAAGCCATGGGCGCGGACCCGGCCACCGCGGGTATTTCGGCTACCTGCTTAGGTGGTGACAGCCGCGGCTGTCCGTTTTGTCTGCTCGGGATGTCGGGTCGGCCGCTCAGGGAAGCGCGTACACGCGGCGGGCGTTGTCGCGTGCGACGAGTTGCACGATCTTGCGGGCATCCGCCTCTGAACAGTCGTCGTCGTCGATCCATCCGCCGACTACCTTGGTGATCGCGTTGCGCCACAGTCTCGCTCCGAGGTAGTGAAGTTCCGCTGGGCCGAAGGCGTCGGAGGAGTAAAGGACTTTTGTGAAGGGGGCCAGCTCGAACGAGCGGGCCACCAGGTCAGGGCTCCGTGCCCCGGTGAAGTTCACGGCAAGGCCCACATCGAGGTAGACGTTTTCAAAGGCGTGGGCCAAATAGCCGGCTTCGCGCTCGAATGGATAGCAGTGGAGCAGCATGATGGGTGTGTCCCGGACGTCGGGGGACCGGAGAAAGTCCAAGAGGTACAGGGGATTGGTTTTGTGGAGGTCCAGGTCGCGGTCCCCGAATCCGACATGGAATTGCAGAGGAAGCTTCATCGACACCGCCGTATGAATCCCGTGGGCAATGAGTGTCACGTCGGTGAGCTTCGCATTGGTGCCGGTGCGGAGGTTCTCTTGCCAACGGCGGGCCGCTTCAGTGACCGCAGCCGGTGTTGGCCGGCTGAGATTCTGGTCGAATCCTGCGCGGTAGGCGAGAACCGTCTTGACGCCCACGGCGCTGCGGGTGAGCTCGTGAAGCCGGTGACCGAACTCTTCAACGTAATCTGCCGGGTTGGCAATCTCCTGGATCAGCGCCTCGGCGACCAGTTCCAGCCGAACGATCTCGTGGGTTCGCCCGCCGGAGACGTCGGCCATGCCGGCCGTGCCGAGGTAGTCAGCGGCATCCAATCCTGTATCGATCAGCCAGTCACTCACCCCGGCAGCGCGGGTCATGCGCCGGCTGACCTCGAGTTCCCCAAGCGCGGAGCGCCGGCTCCAGTAGTCCGCTGGGGAAGCGTGGCGTGGCAAATCAAGAATGCCGCTGCACCAGCGACGGAAGGCGAGCCCGATTTGTGTGTTGTAGGCGTCCTCCGGGTTGGCCAGCGGTTCGGTGTTCCCTTCATTGAGCGAGTTCTGAAAGCGTGCCTCATCGCCGGCGGCGTGAAACGCGCCATGCACGTGGTGATCAATAAGGCTGACTTGTTCGACAAAGTCCGCAAAAGAGCCGCCTGCCATTAGATCGACCAGGCAAGTCGAAAGCGTTCGGCAAGCTCGTCCGGCGAGAGTTCCGCGGAGATTCGCTGTTCGTAGCGCCGGACGGCCACCGTGGCATCGACGATGGCGTCTCCCAGAAGCCCGCGTGCAAGGCGCGACGTGTCCAGCGTGTCGATGATGGCGGCGGGGGAGTCTGCGAGCAGCCGGATATTGGCCCGGTGCCGCTCGTCTTCCGATAGCCGTCCGGGGTCACCCGGGATCTCTGCCGGAAGCCTGCGCCCGCCGCGGATGCCGTCAAGGGAGAGTGCCAGGATGGACGCGGAGGCCAGATACACGTTTGCCGACGGGTCGACGATTTTCACTTCGACGTTGGCTCCGTGCGGATTACTGTTTCCCTCGTTCAGAAAGCGCACCGAGGCTTCCCGGTTTTCCAGGCCCCAGCATAAGTAGGCGCCCGACCACGTGCCAGGTGCCAAGCGGCTTCCGGACAAGACTGATCCCGTGAGAAAACCCTGGACGTCGGGGAGTCCCGCAATGATGCCCCCAATGGCAGCGCCTCCCTCAGCGCAGATGCCGTGCGGTCCGCTGCCGCCGGAGAACAGCGGCATGCCGTCCTTGTGGAGCGAAAAGTGCTGGTGGGCACCGTTTCCGACGGTGCCGGAAAAGGGCAACGGGGAGAACGAGGCCTGCATGCTGTGGGCCCGGGCGACGATGCCAACGATGATCTTGGAAAGGACCACGGTGTCCGCGGCCTGAACCGGCGAAGCAGGGGGAAGGGAAAACTCGAACTGGTTTCTGCCGTACTCGGCGTGGATCTGCTCCATGGGAATGCCGGCATGGTTCAGAACTGACAGCAGATCATCGAGGAATTCCGATTGGTCCAGGAGCCCGGTTGCCCCGTACGGAACCCAGGGCGCGGTTTCCAGCGCTGAACCGTCCGGGGCGACGAGGAAGAATTCAAGTTCGTGGCCCACAAGTGCCTTGTATCCGGCCTCATCGAGGCTGCCGTCGACATCGGCCAGAAGGCCGCGGGCGCAGGCCGGAGACGCGGCTCCGTCCTGTTCGAAAAGGCTGCCTGGTGCCCATGCCCGGCCACCCCGCAGGACACGGAGTCCCGTGATATCGATCTTGAGGCGCATATCGCCAACGGTGGTGATGCTGTCCGTGAACGCTATCCCGCCGTCGATGGTGAAGACATGCCAGACGGGGGCAGCGCCCATCCCGGATTGGTGGAAGGCTTTGAGCCGGGCTAACGGAACGCTCTTGGCCAGCGTGATGCCCGCAGCATTCACCACCGTGCCGATCACGGTGCGGACGCCGGCCGCTTCGAGCTCGCGCTGAGCTTTCGCAACGGCGGATTCGTCGGCTGATGGGTTTAGGGTCATGCGCCTATCATGCGGCGACTCCCCGTCCAATGAAAGGTTCGAAAGATGTGCCCACTTTTGGCTTGCGCCGCTGCCTTCGACGGCGGCTGGCCGGCGCTGTAGGGGAGCGGCACCCCACGCCAGCGGACGACGTCGGGAAGTCCCGCCGTCGTCCGCGACGTCTCCCCTTACTCCGTGTCCGTGGCGGCCCTTTCTAAATGAGCACGCGTCGGGTTTACTGGGGCGCAAGGCTGACACGCAAGACATGGAGGGGGAACCATGAAGCCCAAGGGGACATGGCAAATTGCAGTGGGCTCAATAGCCCTGGCGGCCACGGTGTTCGTCCTGCCGATGCCGTTGTTTGACGTGTTCTCGGGCATCGCAGGACAGGGTGCGGTGGCGCTGTTCGTCCTCGGACTGGGTCTTCTGGTCGGTGGGCTCGGTTTTGTCGCGGTGGGTCTGCACAAACGATCCCGGAACCTGCGAACGGCGCGCAGCTACGACACCAGGGAGCCCTCCTCAGCCGACGAGGACCGGCCGGTCAATCCCCATGCGGTGCCAAATACCTATGGTGCCCTCCCTCCGCCGGGCTAGAAGCGACCCGTTGGATCAGGATCACGACAGGTGAGGATCCCGTGCCAGAGAGCCTGAGCTGTGTATGGCGCGGGATCCTCCCTGTGTAGGCGGTGAAGCCTAGCGGCTGCTCACCTGACCGAACAGCTTCGCGATTGGTGCGAGCACGAGCGGGCGGGCGGCGTACCACCCGGCCGCCGTGACGGCGATTGCGGCCGCGAAGAGCCAGAAGCCGACCCAGTTCACCACGTCGGTGCCGCCGAACATGTGGTTCAGGTTGCGCAGCGCACCGGTCGCGAACACCAGGAACACGTGGATGAGAATGAACAGCACGAAAAACAGCATCGTCGGGAAGTGAATCGCGCGCGCAACCTCCACCGGGTAGATCTTGTTCAGCGCCTTCGCGTCCTTCGGCCAGAACTCGCTCATGCGCACACCAGTGATCGCCGCGAGCGGGGCCGCGATGAACACCACGAGGAAGTACATGAGCTGCTGCAGGCTGTTGTAGTTCACCCAGCCGGTCTCAACGGGCCAGTCGAGTGTCATGTACTGCAGGAGCGCGGAGAGTGTGTTCGGGAACGCCTCCCAGCTGGTCGGTACGATTCGCATCCAGCGGCCCGAGGCAAACAGCAGCACCACAAAGATGAGTCCGTTGGCCAGCCACAGAATATCCAGCGACTGGTGCAGCCAAAGGTTGATGCTGATCTTCTTGCCACCGCGCTTCGGCGTCCAGAACGCGGGTGGCTTCTGCTCAGTGCGCACCTGGTAGCCGGAGCGAATGATGAGCACCATCAGGAAGATGTTGAAGAAGTGCGCCCACTGCGCCCACCACGGGAACCCGGGCTCGGCCGTATCGGGCAGGTCGTACGCGCCGGGGTACTTTTCGAGGAACTCCGACACGCCCGGCAGCGTCGTCACACCGCGCGCGGCGAGCACAAGAATTGCTGCGGCGGCCACGGCGCCGACGGCGAGGAGCACGACGAGCTTGATCCACTGACCCAGGGTGCGCGACCCGTAAAGCCTCGGCTCGGCTTTTGGCCTCACGGGCTTTTCAGTAACGGCAGCCGGTGCCGGTGCCGGCGCGGCGGGAGGGGCGGCGGGGACCGCGGGTGCACTCGCGACCGCCGGCGGCTCCGCCTCGGCAACGGTCTCCACCACACTGGCAGCCGGGGCCGAGGGATGGGCCGGAGCGATGAGTTCGGGCTCCGCCTGCACCGCAGGGGCGGCAGCGGGCGACGGCGCAAGTCCAGCCGGCGGCCACGGCTCGCCGCCCGGCACGCGGGGAAGCCCGCGGCGAAGCGACGTGGTTCCCATTGCCAGTGGGACGGGTGCGGTGGCCGGGGCAACTGCAGTCGACGCTGCTGCCGGCACTGCTTTCTCAGCAGCACCTGCGGCAGCAGCCGTAACAGCAGCTGCGGCCGGCGCGCCTGCGGCGGGAGCCCCGGACAGAGCCGCCACTGATACCGGAACCTCGCCTGCTGGCGGCCAAGGTTCGCCGCCCGGCAGGCGGGGCAGGCCGCGGCGAAGCTGCCGCGGCACCGCGGCGCCGGAGCTCACGGCCGGGACCGGAGCGGACACCGCCGTCGCACCCGGTGCCGTTTCCAAGGCAGCGGCGGCAGCCGCGGGCGCGGGGGGCGCGGCGGCCGCTGGCCCGGCGGTGACCGGTCCCGCCCCTGAATCAGACGCCGGCGCGGCGGCCGTTCCTGCCGTGACAATGCGGGCGGGCGCCTCGCCTGCTGGAGGCCAGGGGTCACCGCCTTCGACGCGCGGCAGGCCACGCCGGATGGACCGAGACTGAGTTGCCATCTTTACTTCTTCCGAGCCTCAAGGGCGCTAATCAGCTGGGGCACAACCTTGAAGAGGTCGCCGACCACACCATAGTCGGCGATCTCGAAGATCGGCGCGTCTGAATCCTTGTTGATGGCGACGATCGTCTTCGCGGTCTGCATGCCGGCCCGGTGCTGAATCGCGCCGGAAATGCCCAGCGCGATATACAGCTGTGACGACACGGAAACCCCGGTCTGGCCGACCTGATGCGACTGCGGGATGTAGCCCGCATCCACCGCGGCGCGCGAGGCACCAACGGCTGCACCGAGGGTATCGGCGAGCTGTCCGACGAGGGCGAACTGTTCCTCCGACCCGAGGCCGCGGCCACCCGCGACAACCTTGGCGGCACCACGCAGCTCCGGCCGCGAGGTGGCGGCAACTGCCTCCTCGAACGAGTCGATCCGGGCGGCCGGCTTCCCGGAGGGCGTCACGGCCAAGGTCTCCGACGCCTGCGGCTGAGCCGTGGCACGTGCATCGACGGAGCCTTGGCGGACCGTAATGACGGGCGCCCCGAACGTGGACGTTGACGTCACGTTGTAGGCACCGCCGTAGACGGAGTGGTGTGCCACGACGCCCTCGTCATCACGTGATACGCCGATCGCATCGGCAGAGATCGCCGCACGCGAACGTGCAGCGTAACGGCCGGCAAGGTCGCGCCCATTCAGGGAATGCGAAATCAGGATCGCGTCCGGCTGCACCTGCTCCACGGCGGCGGCAAGCGCGTCAACGCTCGGCACTCCGAGCGCTGACGGATCCGGCGTCTCGGCGATCAGTACGTGCGCGGCACCGAGGACCGCGGCCTCGGCGGCGCTCCCGGCACCGGGTGCGGCAAGTACCAAGGCAACTGGCGTGCCAACGGCAGCGGCAGCGCCGAAGAGTCCGGGGGCTGCCTTCTCGAGTTCACCCGAAGCCTGGGCTTCTACGACGACGAGGATTGCGTCACGAGGAAAATCAGTCATGTCGTTAGTCCTTAGGCCAGTCGGTTTTCGATGAGGAAGTCGGCGAGCTTCTCGCCGGCATCACCCTCGTCAATGATCTTGACGCCCGCCGCGTGCGGGGGCTTTTCTGCAACGGTCAGCATGATCGAACGCGCCGCGTCCGGGTTGTCGGCCGTGACCCCGAGGTCTGCGAGGGTCAGCACCTCAACGGGCTTCTTCTTCGCGGCCATAATTCCTTTGAAGTTCGGGAAGCGCGGCCCGGGAAGCGCCTCGGTAATGGAAATCACCGCCGGCAGGGTCGCCGATACCTGCTGCACGCCGGATTCAACGGGCCTGGAGCCGGACACCGCGCCGTCGCTGATCTGTACGGAGCTGAGGCCGGTAGCAAGCGGCACGTCAAGCAATTCTGCGAGCATCGCGGGAATCATGCCGCCGGATCCATCGGTGGAGACGTTGCCGGTGATCACAAGGTCAAACTCAACGCGACGGATCGCTGCCGCGAGGGTTTCGGCGGTAAGTCCAAGATCCGCACCCCGGAGCGCCTCGTCGGAGATGTGGGTGGCGCTGCCCGCTCCCATCGCCAGCCCCTTGCGTATCGTTGCCGTCGCACCCTCGGGGGCGAGGGAGAGGACTGCGACCTCAGTGCCCTCGTTCGCGTCGGCGTACGTCAATGCCAGCTCCAAGGCCCGCTCACCGATCTCATCAATGACTGTCTCGCTGGCTTCTCGATCGGCGAGGCCTGTTTCAAGGTTCAGTTTTCGGTCCCCGTACGTGTCGGGGACCTCCTTTACTAGGACGATAATCTTCATCGATGGTTCTTCCTGTGGCGGGCTTGTCTCTACAGAGGAGACGTGTCGGATCTCCATTGAGTCTACGAAAGTGGCGCCCTTCCTGTCGGACAGAGCCCGTGTCGCGAGTTGCGGTGTCTGCTCTTCGTCCTAGGCGGTGCTCATGCCGGAGGTGATCAGAGCCATGACGTTCGAGTCGGCGACGGCCATGGCATCAGGGACTTCGCGGTTCTCCGCCGCCGACGACATCCTCGCGTTTTTCCCGCACACGCAGGGAGAGGCGCCGAAGGAAGAAAAAAGAAACTCCGATTGGTGCGTAACCTTTCGGGGTTCCCCAGCGATTACGGCTTTGTAAGCGCCGCCGGAGCTTGGACCCCCACCAGGCATCCGGCCGGCCTTCCGCTGTAAGTGCTGGTCGGCGCCTGCCCCCAAGATGCGCCGGCCAGCCTTTACGCAACCAAAGGATGGAGGTTTCTTGTGAAGAGTGTTAGCAAGACCGCCGCGTGCTGACCATGCAGGGAAACCAGCTCCGTGCCACGCTCCGCATGGACGCCCCGTTCGGCACCGACCCGCTGGCCTACGCCCGGACGCCGGTCGGCTACGCCGACGAAAACAGCTCAAATATCCCGCGCTCCTACTCCGATCACGTCGCCGCACTGCGCACCGAACGGGCCACCGCAGGGATTCCGTTGCGGGACGCGTGGATGGTGACCGCCGAAGTCTGGATGAACTACCTCTGCACCAACCCGCTGTGCTGTTCTGAGCAGCCCCTGGACGCGATCACCGCCAGCACCGGAAACGCCGCCGTGATCTACGCCGGAAGCAACGTCAGCGGATTCACGGAACCGGCACCGTTCACCGGGGACGCGGGAACCCGCGAAGCCATCGCGGCCTACCGCCCCGATGGATGGCCTGAAGGGCTGGAGAACAGTCGCGACGCGTGGGCCCAGGTGCTGGGGAACCCCGCCACCCTGACCGCCCGGATCGCGCAGGAACTGGCAGGAGCATTCCAGCACCCCACCGCTCGAGACTGCCTGATGACTGACGTCATCACCAGTGCACCGGATCAGTTCACGGCCGTCATGCTTGGAGTGTTCCCTGCCCGCCCGGACTGGGCACGCGTGGATACCGCCCAGGAAGTCGCGTTCGAACTGATGAAGGCAACCCCCGAAGGACAGCGTGCCCCGATGCTGTGCCTGATCGGCTGGCTGGAATGGCTCAAAGGCAAGTCCAGCTTCGCCGCCCGGTACTTCAAGCTGGCACTGGACGACGCCACCGACTACCGCCTCGCCTTGCTGCTGGCCGAACTCGTGAACCGCGGACTCGTCGCTGACTGCGCGCGGAACCCGGAAAAGTCCTACGCCCGCCCAAGAACCGCTAACCGGAGGAACTGAGGCCGGGCCCACACATCAGGGTCCGGCCTTACTCGTCGGAATCCTCCCCAGGTGCGCGCCGGCCTCCGCCACGCCGCCACGCCGCTGCGCCGGCCGCCGGTAACGCTGGCGCAGCCCCAACACCGGCGAATGCGCAGGAACTCCCGCTAGGGTTAAGGACCCCGCCGTCCGACACCCCAGGCAAGGAATCCCAGCTGTGGCCGATGAGATCCGCATGACCGAGGAAGACACCGTCGCCCCTGGCGCCAGCCAGCTCGAGGACGTGCTGGAGCTGAGCCTGCTGACAGCAGGCCCGTCCGCCGGCCCGGCGGACTTTCGCGTAGAAGACCACCGGCTCGAGGAGCCGTAACCCCTGCAGCATCGACGCGGCACCCCAGATTTCCTTTTCCCAGGGTGAAGCGTGGCCGGCGTCCCCGCCCTGCTACCCGTCGCGCACGCCGGGTCAGTCGGCCGGGGCGCCGGACTTCGCAGGAACCAGGTTGATGGGGAGCATGAACGCTGCCACGAGCCCAACGAGTCCCAACACGGCGAGGGTGATCATCGCGAGACCGTACGACCACGTGATGAGGATCGTCCCCGCCACGGCAGTGCCGAGCGATGAGCCCAGGTTCGACACGCTGCGCGACAGGCCGGAGATCTCGCCCTGCAGCTCATCGGGGAAGCTCGACTGGACCAGGTTGACGGACGGGGTTAGCATCGCGCCCACTCCCAGCCCGATCAGCAGAAGCCCGGGGGCGAAGGCCCACGCGGTCGGATTCCCGTTCACCATGGCGACGAGCAAGGCGATCCCGCACAGCGTGACGATGAAGCCGACGATGACCAGGGTGCGTTGCTTGTGCCTCCTCGCGAGCCGCTCGGCAGCGATTGACGAGACCAGGATGCCGGCGGTGGCCGCCGTGAAGATCACCCCGGTCTCGATCGCGTTGTACCCTCGCACGACTTGGAGGTACGCCGACACGACGAATGAGGTCCCCAGCAGGAGGAGCCATTGCACGTTCTGCGTGATGAGACCGAGATTCGATGTTCGATTCCGGAAGAGCCCGGTGGACAGCAGCGGCTCCTCACCCTTGCGCTCCTTGGCGCGCACGTGGATGAAGAACCAGAGCAGCAGCAGCGCGCCGGCAGCCATGAAGACCGCCATCAGCAGCAGGTCGTTGTCCGCCAGCATGATGCCGGTGACGAGGACCACCAGCCCCGCGGCGGAGAGCACAGCCCCCATGGAGTCGAACGGCTTGCTCGGATCCGCGGGCACCGGGTCCTGAACCGCGCGGCGGCTGAGCAAGATGATGATCACGATGATCAGCGCCTGGAAGATGAAAGCCGCCCGCCAGCTGATCGCGGTGCTGATGAGCCCGCCGATCAGCGGCCCCGCGGCCGCCCCGATTCCGCCCATGCCGCTGATCACTCCGAATGCCTTAGCCCGGGAGGTCACGTCCGTGAACAGCATGGTCGTCAGAATGTAGACGGGTGGGATCAGCAGTGCCGTCCCGACACCTTCCAGGATCGAGTTGCCGATGATCAGCACGAACAAGTTCGGCGCCACCGCACTTGTCACCGCCCCGACCCCGTACAGCGAGAGTCCGATGATAAATAGTCTCTTGCGACCCCAGAGATCGGTCAGCTTGCCGCCCGGAATCATCAGCGCGGCCATGACCAGCAAGAAGATCGTGATGGCCGTCTGGATTCCCTCGACGGTTGTGTTCAGATCCTCGCTCATGTCATTGATCATCACGTTCATGTTCGAGCCCGCGAAGCTGCAGATGAACTGCGCCAGGGCGAGCGGCACCAGCACCCTGCCCAGCTCCTGTTTCGTCCGGCCTATGACGACGTTTCCGGCCATTTCGAGCTCCTTTCGAGGTGGCGCGATGCCCTCCGACGGCGGATCGCTGGAGTGCGGGGGTGACCGTCGTTCGTCTCGCCGGGACGGCACACGGCGGTCGCCCGGGGCCCCGTCAGTCGTGGTCAGCGTGTTCTGGCGATGGGTCGAGGCGGAGCAAATGCCATTGCCATGCGTCAAGTCCGACGAACAGCCCGTCGACGAGATCGTCGCCGGCGCGGTCGAAACTCATGTCTTGGGTCGGGTCGGTGAGCTGCCACCGGTTACCACGCAGGTCCGGCCACGGTACTCTCACGTGACCTGTTGCTGGCGCATCGCTCAGATTCACGACGATCAGCCACCGGGTGGCACCGTCCCAGCTCCAGGCGACCAGGTGTTCGAAGCTGTTCTCGCCTGGCCACCCCGACCGTTCACACGGTTGCCAGTGCCCGTGCCGAAAGGTCGGGTCGGCGGCAGCCGCTAAGAGCCGGCGGTAGAAGGCTGCGAGCTGGTCATCGGCCGGTTCGGTGGGGAAACGGCCGAGGAACACCGGAAGGCGTACCCTCCACCCCGACAGCTGGCCGTGGTGGATGAGCCGGGCCCCAGTCTGGGTCAGTGCCGTCACCGCCGCCGCCCGTGCGCGGCCGGCCCCGAACGCCGTCGCGGCCCGTGGCTCGTCGTGATTCTCCACGAACCGGACAAGGGCGTCCTGATACGTGCGCTCGGCCTGCAGGTGGAGCCGCACCTCGTCGGGATTATCGCCGAGAAGGCGGTCATACAAACGCTTGTCGTAGCAGTAATCGAAGCCCTGCTGCATCAGGGACCACTCAAGATTCCAATAGGCCTCGGCGAGGAACACGAAACCGGGATTGGTTTCACGGACGGCGGCGATCAGCGTTGGCCAGTACTCTGTGCTCGGCGCAGGACCGACCCGGGCACCCCAGGTGCGGGCGAAAACGTCGTTCATGACCAGCATTGCCATGTCGCACCGCACCCCGTCGCACTGATCGGCGATCGATTTCACCGTCTCCACCGCCGCCGACCGCAGGGCCGGGTCGAAGGCGTTGAGCTGAACGACATCCGGCCACGCCGGGAAGTAGGGGTCCCGCCCGTTGGCGAGCACCCGGCCGCCGACCTCGACGAAGGATGACGGATCCAGGTCCCGGTCCGCGGCAGTTCCCGGTACGAAGAGCTCGGGCGCCCCCGTGGTCCACGGATGATCCGGTGCGACATGGTTGGGCACGAAGTCCAGGATCAGCCGGAGGCCCCGCGCCGCCAGCGCCTCCCGGGCGGTGGAAAGCCCGGCAGGGCCACCCAGGCGGTCATCGACCACATAGTCCCTGACGCAGTACGGCGACCCGACGACGTCCTCGGCACGCCAATCGGGCAGAGCGGCCTGGAAATCGGACCGCAGGGCTGGATTTGCCAGTGCGATCCCGATGCCGGCGGGGCTGCGACGCCAGACCCCCATCAACCAGACCGCATCGAAGCCCAGTCCGGCAATCGCGTCCCAGTGCAGGTTCGGGACGGAGCCCAGATCGATTGGTTTGTCTTCTTCCACGCTGATGGATTCGAGCCATGCCCATGTGTTGATCTCGTAGATAAAGGGGTGGGCTACCGGTGGCGAGAGCCCCGGTGGTCGGGCCGCCGCCGTCTCGTCCATTACAGCGCCCTCGCCGAACATGGCTCTCCGGACACGGGCCGGGTCCTTAGTCTCGCTGGACATGGGTTCCCGGTTCCGTTTCCGGCGGTCCTGCCGCGGTGGTTGGGTCCGCGTTGTCCTGGAACACCATCCGGTCGCTATGGCGGGGTGGGTCGAGAAGAAGATCCGCGACCAGAGCCGTCCACCCGGTCTGGTGCATGGCGCCGAGTCCGGCCCCGTTGTCGCCGTGGAAGTACTCGTAGAACAGCAGGTTGTCCTTCCACGCGGGATCGCTCTGCAACAGATCGACGCCACCATAGACCGGCCTGCGTCCGTCCGGCCCGGGGAGCCAGATGCCCACCAGCCGATCGGCGAGGTCACCGGCAATCTCTCGTAGGGTCAGGTGGTGACCGGAGCGGGTGGGATATTCGACGGTGAAGTCGGGACCGAAGAACTGGTCGTACTGCAGCAAGGCACGGATGATGAGGTAGTTGACCGGCAACCACACCGGTCCTCGCCAGTTGGAATTGCCGCCGTACATCGCGGTCCGCGATTCGGCCGGTTCGTACTGGATTGCAGCGGTGGGCAGCCCTGGAACCGTGTATGGAGTGTTGTGCCGCTTGGAGATCGATCGCAGGCCGTGGGGAGAGAGGAAGGCCTCCTCGTCGAACAAGGTGCCGAACAGCCGGGCGAGTTTGTCCCTCGGGACGACCGACAGCAGCGTTCGCCGGGAGTTTCCGGTGCCACGGACCTGCCAGTCGAGGATCTCGTGCCGATCGGTCTGTTCCAACCGGAGGGCGAACCGCTTCCGGAGCCGGCGGTTCCGGTCCGTGTCCTGGGTGGGGAGCGCGACCGCGGGCAGCGCCGGGATCAACCCGACGAGGGTCTGTACCTTGATCGGGATGCTGACCCCGGAGGGGTCGGTGAGCCGGTCGTAGAAGAAACCGTCCTCGGTGTCATAGCAGCCTGAATCCTCCAGTGCGTCCATGATCAGCACGGTCTGTTCAAGGAATTTCACGACCATGTCCTCATAGGCGGCGTCGTGTTCGGCGAGTTTGGTGGCAAGGGTGAGCATAGCCACGGAGTAGTACGCCATCCACGCGGTGCCGTCGGCCTGGTCCAGCTTGAAGCCGGGCGGGAGGTGCGAGCGGTCGATCGGGCTGATGTTGTCCAAACCCAAAAAGCCGCCACCAAACAGGTTGTTTCCGTCCGGGTCCTGCCGGTTGAGCCACCAAGTGAAATTCAGCAGCAGCTTGTGGAACACCCGTTTCAGGAAGTCCAAGTCAGTGCCGCCGTCGATGACGAACACCCGGAGGGCGGCCAGCGCATGGACGGGTGGATTGACGTCGTCGAAGCTCCACTCATATGCCGGGAGCGCCCCGTTCGGATGCTGGAACCACTCCCGAAGGAGCACCAGCAGCTGGTATTTGGCGAACGCGGGATCCAGGTGGGCCCAGGTGACGGCGTGAAACGCCAGGTCCCAGGCCGCGAACCACGGGTACTCCCATGGGTCGGGCATGGCAAGCACGTCGAACGAGTCCAGGTGCCGCCACCCCGTGTTCCGGCCGTTACGATGCCCGGCCGGCGGGACCGGTTGGGCGGCGTCGCCGTCCAACCACCGGTTGACCCGATACGGGTACATTTGCTTGCTCCAGACGAGCCCCGCGCAGGACTGGCGCATCACCCGCATCGGCTCGGCGCCGATCTCAGCGGGGGCGATCGCCGCATAGAACTCGTCCGCTTCCCGCTCCCGGTCTGTCATGACGTCATCGAAGTAAGAGTCGAACCACCGGGTAGGGGGCGCGGTTTGGTCCGGGACCGGCCGGTGCAGCCGCAGTCGCAGCTCGACCCGCCCCCCGCCCGGCACAGTCACCTGATACCACCAGGCTGCCTTCGTACCCTGATGGTGCGGATTCACGGTGTCCGCGCCGGAGACCACGTGGTCGTTGATGCCGTCCTTCGGATAGGCGGTGACCGGAGGCGCCCCGAACAGTCGGGCCGTATTCGTCTCGTTGTCGCAGAACAACGCCGTCGGCCGCACTCCCTCCTTGGTGGGAGCGGCATCGAGCCGGTAGCCGGACAGCCGTGGGTGCTCGACCGCGACCCCGTCCCCGTCCAGGAACAACGACGGCGCCTCACCGCCCGAGACCCGCCACGTGTTGCGGAACCACATGGTAGGCAACACCGAAAGCGCTGCTTCCTCGGGAGAGTGGTTCTCGATGGTGATCCGGGCAAGTACCTCGGTCGGTGAGGCCTTCGCATACGCGACATCCACGGACCAGTACCGGCCGCCTTCGAAGACACCGGTATCCAGCAACTCGAACTCGGGTTCGTCCCGGGAACGACGGGCGTTCTCCTCGATAAGCTGCTGATAGGGAAACGCTGCCTGCGGGTAGTGATACCGCCACCGCAGCCATGCATGGCTGGGCAAAGCATCCGGGTACCACCAGTATTCCTTGACGTCCTCCCCGTGGTTGCCCTGCGGACCAGTCAGCCCGAACATCCGCTCCTTCAGGATCGGATCCGCCCCGTTCCACAGCGCCAACCCCAAGCACAGGTCATGGTGAACATCGGACAGCCCTGCCATGCCGTCCTCGTTCCAACGGAACGCACGGGACCGGGCATGATCATGCGGAAAATACTCCCACGCGTCACCACTGTCGCTGTAGTCCTCCCGAACCGTGCCCCAGGCCCGCTCCGACAGGTACGGCCCCCACTCGTACCAGGGATTTGCCGTGATCAGGTCATCCTCCGCCGCACCCGTGGCCTCGGCCAGCCGGGCATGTTCCGCGGTCACACCCCGAGGTTCCGCGGTCGGCGTCGTCGTGTCGTCGGTCATGGGGTCCTCCCAAGGAAGCGGTGCCGGCCGAACCTCTCAAGACATGCCCGGATGGCGGCCCACGACGTGGTCCACCGACCCTCTGCGACGTCATGCGCCGCGCCGGGTGTGCCCTCTGGCATGACGATAGCAGGCGGCGCACCGCCCTCGTTGCCCCGGAGCAAGAATTCACCTGCCGTTCACGTCGTCCCGTCTGGTCCGCCGGGAGGGGACTGTTTCGATGGCGCCGGCCGCCGTAGGCTATGGGCATCCATCACACCGAGGAGGCACTCATGCGCACGGCACATCCCACAGTGCAGGCCGATCAGGTACGGCATCTTTCAGAGAACCTCATTTCTCAGCTCACGAAGGGGAGAGAATGGGCCACTCCCGGGGTCGAGGCGGCATTGCAAAAGGCGATCGCGGGGCTCGATACCGGGATTGAATCCGCGTCCCCGAGGATCCAGGCCGGTCTGCGGCGGCTCGCTGACGAGCTCGCCGGCGGAGTGGAAACTCTGGCTCCCCGTGTCCACGAGGGTCTGAAGCGGGTCGCACCTAATGTTGCCCCGGCACCCGCCCAGGCTAAATCGCGGCGGACAGCGTCCGGGAAAGCCTGGTTGATCGCCGGGGCGGTGGCTGTCGCGGTGACCGCGGGACTCGCGGCCTGGCACTTTTTTGGGCCGGCCGATGAGGAGCCGGTGCCATCCGTGAATGCGCAGCGTACCAGCGGCGCGAACCCCGACGCGGATGCCGGTCCCGCAGAGACCCGGACCTGAAGCAATCAGGACTCCGGGCGGGCCACGGCTGGCAAGGGGGCCGACGCTCAGTCCAGGGGCAGCGTTATCGTCACACAGGTTCCTGCGGCGGCGGATGAATCGATGATCACCTCTCCGCCAGCAAGGCCCACGGCCACGCGCATGAGGCGCAGTCCCATGCCCGTGTGCCGGCCAATCATGGCTGCCGGCACGTCGAAACCACCGCCGTCGTCGGTCACTTTCAGCTGAACGCCGTGGCTCATGCCGTGGGTGACGCAACCGAGCCGGACCGTCACCGTTGATGCTTGCGCGAATTTATAGACATTGCTGAGGAGCTCCTGCGCCGCCCGGTACAGAAGAGTTGCGGACTGTCGGTCTACTTCCATCCGGTGGCGCGGAGTCTCCAGATGCACCACGATGCCGCGTTTGCGGAGGGGAAGGGTCAGGCGGTCAATTGCGCCGGTTAGCCCAAGAGCATGGAAATCGACCGGGTGTGTATCAGTAAGGACGCCACGTACAGCGACGACGTCATCGCTTAGTAGTGATTTCATGTTCTTACTGTGCGCCCGCGTCGTTGGCATTTTCCGGAGCCGCGCCGAGGGCAGCGTGAAGTCCCGCAGTCGTCAGCTTTGTGTGCGGTGATTCATCCGGGTGACTGACGATTTGATGGAAGCTGAAATCCGATCCTCCATTGCGCGAACGCCGCCTACCGCCGCCGGACCCATCTGTTGCCTGGCCCGGTTCACCGCGTCGCGGACTTCGCGACGCACTACCCGTTCATTCTGGCTCGACGACTTTTCTCTCGTTTCCCTTGCTAGATCGAGCAGAGCGTGCGGAGCGTAGTGATTGACGCTCATGTCCGTGAGGAGGGGTAACTGCACTCGCAGATCCTGCTCGATGGCAGTGCGAAGGGGACCCAGTCGAAGCAATTGAGTGAGGAAATCCGGACTCAATACCGGCGACGGCGGCGCCTGGGGGCCAAGGCGTTCCCGTAGGTGGTCCTTCATTTTCATTGCTGTTCCATCGAACGTCAGCCACCATGCAAGGTAGCCCATGGGTGATGGTCCAATCGTCCGTCGATACTCGATGACGCCGACTGAGTTTTCAACGTCGTGGGCAACCAGGCGGGACCGCGTCCCTCGGTCGGCTCCGTAGTCACCTCGTTGACGCCTTCTCTCGTGAGTCTCATTCCATAGTTCCTGGACTACGCCCCTAAGTTCCATCGATGCGGCATCAGAGTACTCCAGGAGATTTTTGGTCTCGATAGAGAATTCGTCGGCAAGGTAGTCGCTGACGTCCTGCAACGGCTGTTCGCGTCCACAGATGTCCCTTTGCCAGTCCAAGAATTCATTCTCTGGCCGGCCCGAGAGCACGAAGGCCGAGTAGAGGAAGGGGACTCTTCCGGTCCAAGTCGTCGTTCTGTTGTGGCCATACGCAACGGCCAGGTTGAGGTGTCTTTCAACTTCTTCCACGACTCCTTCCGTTACGAATAGGAGCAACCCGGCGTCTACCGCTGCTCGCATCAGAACCGTAAAGTGGCGCTCCTCCGGATCGTCTACCAGGCTCTCTCCGATAAGCGGCAGGATCGCGGTGGTGTCCATCCATATGTCGCCTTCACTGAAGACGTTAAGCATGACTTTCTGGACGTCCGGGGTCTGTTTCAGGAACGCGAAAAGAGTGTATGCATCAGCCAGCCGCCGAAGATGGGACTGCGTTTGAGGCGAAGGTTGCTCCAATACATGCATAATGGCCGCGGCCGCGGCATCAGAACTGAGCCCGCTGATGCCGCCATTTGCTGTAATTCTGTCTGCTATGGCGACAGGGCTGAGTTGGAACGGTTCTCCTGTTTCCACGGCTTCGGCAAAAGACTCACCTCGTTCCAAAAGTGTTTCTTCCAACACCGTTCGTAGTTGCCGGGAAATCTCCGTCAACTGTGTTTCGTTCAGTGCCTTCGGTGCTTCGAGGGCTCGAACCGCCACAGTGAGTTTCGCATCCAGAACAGCTTCATCAAGAAGGAACGTGGCTGTCTGATCATTTATCCTCTTGGCCTCCTCAAAACTGAGATGGTAAGTGTCCTCAGATCCGGAAGCTGATTTGTGCTGTTTGACGGGCCCCTTCCGGGACAGGCGGTTCAATGCGCTCAGGGTCAGGGCATCGACCTGCCCTCGCTTCCCCACGGGCATGCGCAGGGCGACGCCGTCCTGGATTTCGCTCAGGCTGAGCCTGCTATCTGTGCTCGAATCGTGAAGCGCCGCCAAGACCAATGAATCGAAGCAGCTCTTGGTAAGACTCTGATCGGTTGCCTGATCCACGCCGTCGAGTGCCAAGTGCAGCACCGCGACCTTGCTCTCATCCGCGGTCAAGGTCGATATTCTGTCGATGACCCCTCGTTTGGACAGAAGCGGATCGACAAATCTCTTGGCCAGCTCTTCACTTGCCACTCGTCGTTGAGGATAGGACTCCTCACGCTCCACAAACCACGACCGGTCCCGGATATCTACGGTTATGTTCCGGTCACGGCGAGACTCTTCCCTGAGTTCATCAGCAGCCGGACCAATCACCTGGTTGGTCACGTAGATCATGGTACTGACCGAAGGGAGATTCCTCTTGAGCGTGTCCAACGTGCTCGCAATTTTCGTCTTCCAACTCGCAGTGACAGAGTACTGAAATGCGACTTTTGGCACACCGTCAACCGTGAATATTTCGGCGTCTCTGCCCTTGTCTCCGTTCGGTGCTGCCATCGTCCGCAGGGCGGGATATTCGACGGCTAAGAACTCCGACGCGAACTGTTCAAATACCTCCCAATCTCCAGGGCCAATACGTTCCAGGGCGAGGGACAATCGCGGGTTCGGCATGATCGAATCATAACCACCACAATCATTCCTTGAGCAGAGCGGCTGGGTTCGAAGACGACAACTCTTCCGCTCCGCGCTCCGCAATGAGCCGAGTCAGAATCCCCGTGGCGGTTTTGCGCTGCTTCCGCGGCGCCGTCGTGTCCTCGATGACTATTGCCTCTAACGCCGCCAGGCGCGTGGTGCTACCCGCTGGTTCGGCTACAGGAAGCCGCCGAAATAGATAATCCCTGCTTACGTAAACGCGCACCCCCGGTTGGCTGTTTTGGTCAAAACTTCCCCTCGGAATCACCTGTCACAGGCGTCGTTGACTTTCATGTCTCCTGCGAGGACGATGTCGAGTGTAAGTCGATGATGGGGGGAATAACTCCGAGTCTGACCTGCCGAGAATACGCATGTTTGTCGATTATTCCCGCGCTAGATTTTGACTCTGCAGTGGAATATCGCTATTCGCGAAGCTCATGCTTCTGCATCTGTTTAATCAACTCCGAATCTGGGGATCAACGGAGAGAAAAATGTCTAAAATTACTTTTAAGCCGGTTGCAGACGCACCCGGGGTTTTTATATCTGAACCTACAGAATCCTGCCAGGGATATCGATTTCGTGCAATGGTGCACGGTCAAACAGCACTATTAACAGCAGACGGAAAGACGCCGGATCTCGTGGTCTCAAGGACGAAGAACCCTGGGTTTGACGTACTTGCGTTCAGTCTGTCAGGCATATGGGACGCGGCCGAGGACCTGGCCAGCCGCGCTTGGGACAAAATTAGCGATGTTCTGACTGATGACGGCGGCGGCGGTGCTCGCATACCAGTGAGCTCGGACGAAGCCGAAATCGTCACGACGACCCGGGCACCGGCACCGTTTAGTCCGCAAATCTAGACGCTCCGATTCAGTCACGTTTGGACCTGAGAAAAAGGACCGGGTGCAGGCCGCTAGCCGTGGCCTGCACTTGGCCAAACTGGGACCTGGAAAATCACCCAGGCGCGGGCATCGCTGGCAAAGTACACGCAGAACCGCACGGTCCATCGCTTCGAAACCCAGCCGCCTCACCGAACCAATGACACCACGATGCCTTGACGTGACACCACTATGGTGTCACTATGGTGGCATGGAACTTGGACAGTACGTCAGCGACCTGCAGCGCCAGCTAGTGGATACCGCGGAGAACGGCACGGAGGACACTCGCGCCGTCGCGGAGCGGCTCGCCGCCGGACTGGATGCCGCGGTGCGGCTCGTGCTACTCGACGTCCTGTCGGCCGCGGCCGGCGAGATCACCCGCGACCTCGCACCCGGATCGGTTGACATGCGGCTGCGCGGACGCGACATCGAGTTCGTAGTTACCCCGCCGAACGCCGAGCCCGACAGTGACGAGCGGCCCGCCGCAACCGTCGACCTCGAGGACGCGAGCACCTCGCGCACCACGCTCCGCCTGCCGGATGCCCTCAAGGCGCGGGTGGACGAGGCGGCGGCGGCTGACGGCATGTCCGTCAACACCTGGCTGGTCCGTGCGATTGCGGCCGCTATCCAACCGAAGCAACGACGATCCACGCAGCGCACGCTGCGCACCGGCGACAACTTTGCGGGCTGGGCGCGCTAACCCGCTCAACCACCCACCTTCACCATTTCCCGGCCACGCGGACCCGCGGGGCCATATCAACACGCGTAGAGAAAGGGAGGCGTCAGTATGCCCACCTACAACACCCCCGGCCCAATCGACCTCGCCATCAACCTGCAGGTCGGCGCAATCGATGTCTTCGCCAGCGACCGCGCCGACACGGTGGTGACCGTGTTGCCGACGAACCCCGAGAAGGCGGTCGACCGCCGAGGCGCGGAGGAGACCAGGGTCGACGTCGATGGCCAGCGGCTCACCATCACGGGCCCGCGGCCCCGCCTCAGCTGGATCGGCCCATCCGAGTCGGTCGATGTGAAAGTCGAGCTGCCGACGGGGTCGCGGCTCGCCGCCGAGATCGCGGTCGGCGGCCTGCGTACCGTCGGCCGCCTCGGCGCCACCCGGATCAAGAGCTCGCTTGGCCCCGTGGATGTCGACACCACCGGCGACCTGTGGCTGCGCGCCTCGCACGGCAACGCGACCGTGGGCACCGCAGAAGGCGGGGTCGAGATCACGGCCGACCACGGTCAGATCCGGATCGGCACGGTCACCGGCGACGCGATCCTCAAGGCCTCGCATGGCACCATCCAGGTCGGGGATTCCGGCGGCGACCTCGACGCGAAGCTCTCCTACGGCGACCTCGAGATCCCAAGGGCACGCGGCTCCGTTACGGCGAAGACCGCTTACGGCAGCATCCAGCTGGGAGAGGTCTCAAGCGGTTCCATCCAAGTCGAAAGCGGCTTCGGCCAGGTCACCATCGGCGTGCGGCCCGGCGTTCCCGCCTGGCTCGACCTGTCCTCGAAGGCAGGGCACGTGCGCAACGAGCTCGACGGCGACGGCGCCCCCGACGCGTCGGAACAGACGGTCGAAATACGTGCACGCACGCAGCACGGCAACATCAGCATCCATCGCGCGCGGTGAATCCGGGCACCCAACAGAAGGGAACGACACTCATGAACACGCCAGCGATCGCAGTCCACGGGCTGCGGAAGTCCTACGGCGGAAAGGTGGTGCTCGACAACGTCGACCTCACCGTCAACGCCGGCACCGTCACCGCGCTGCTCGGCCCGAACGGCGCCGGGAAGACGACCACTGTGCACATCCTGTCCACGCTCGTGCGGCCCGACGGCGGCACAGCGTTCGTCAACGGATGCGACGTCGTGCGCGACCACGACGGCGTGCGCGCCGCGATCGGCCTCACCGGCCAGTTCTCCGCGGTGGACAAACTGCTCACCGGCGAGGAGAACCTCCTGCTGATGGCGCGGCTGCGCCACCTTGGGGCGAAGCGCTCGAAGACCCGGGTGGTCGAGCTGCTCGAGCAGTTCGACCTCGTCGACGCCGCCCGCAAGCCGCTCGCCACCTACTCCGGCGGGATGCAGCGCCGCCTCGACCTCGCGATGACCCTCGTCGCGACACCGAGCGTGATCTTCCTCGACGAGCCCACCACCGGCCTGGACCCGCGCAGCCGCCACACCATGTGGGACATCGTGCGCAGCCTCGTCGCGGACGGCACCACCGTCCTACTCACCACCCAGTACCTCGACGAAGCGGACGAACTCGCGGACCGCATTGCGGTGCTCGACGGCGGCCGCATCGTCGCCGAGGGGACGCCGGACGAGCTCAAGCGCCTGGTGCCCGGCGGGCACATCCGGCTCCGGTTCGCGGATGCCGCGGCGCTCGACACCGCCTCCCGCCTGCTTGACGAGTCCGATCGCGACGACGCCGGGCTCGCGCTCACCGTGCCGAGCGACGGCGGGGTCGGCGCGCTGCGCACCGTGCTGGACCGCCTCGATGCGGCCGACGTCGAGGTCGACGACCTCAGCATCCACACCCCGGACCTCGATGACGTGTTCTTCGCGCTCACCGGCCGGGCCGACCTGAAGGGAACAGCATCATGACCACCATCACCGCCCAGCGCAAGACGGCCCCGGGCACCAGCCGACAATCGCACGTCGTCGCCGACTCGATCACGATGCTGCACCGCAACCTGCTGCACATGGTGCGCTACCCGGGCCTGTCGGTGTTCACCATCGTGGGGCCGGTCGTGATCCTGCTGTTCTTCGTGTTCGTGTTCGGCGGCACACTCGGTGCCGGCCTGCCCGGGGCGGATCCGGCCGGCGGGCGGGAAGCGTACGTCGCGTACATCATGCCGGGCATCCTGCTGCTGACCATCGCGGGCAGCGCCGGCGGCACCGCGACGACGGTCGCGATGGACATGACCGAGGGCATCACGGCGCGGTTCCGCACGATGGCGATCTCGCGGGCTGCGGTGCTCGCCGGGCACGTGCTCGGCAACACCATCCAGGCGATCATCGCCGTCGCGCTCGTGCTCGGCGTCGGACTGCTGATCGGCTTCCGCCCGACGGCCGGAGCGGTCGAGTGGTTCGCCGCCGCCGGTCTGCTGGTGCTGATCGCGTACGCGATCAGCTGGCTCGGCGTCGCCATGGGCATGCAGGCGAAGTCGGTCGAGACAGCCAGCAATTGGCCCCTCGTGCTGACCTTCCTGCCGTTCCTCAGCAGCGGTTTCGTGCCGACCGAGTCGATGCCGGAGTGGCTGCAGTGGTTCGCGCAGTACCAGCCGTTCACGCCGTTCATCGAGGCCATCCGCGGGCTGCTGCTCGGCACCCCGCTCGGTTGGAGCCCGGCGCTCGCGGTCGGATGGTGCGTGGTGATCGTGGTCGCCGGGTACGCCTGGTCGATGGCGATCTACGAGCGGAAGTCGGTGCGCTGAGCCCAGGTCCCACCGGATTACAGCCGGCGGCCGCGAGTCCATCGCGGCCGCCGGTTCTGTTCACACGTGGAGGCCGGCAGCTTGTTGCGGCGTCAAGGGAGCTGATGGAAGCTATGCCTTTGTGGTCTGATGCTTTGCCCGTTCGTCGAGAACGGCAGTGGCCATGACTAGGCGCCCGGGTAGCGGAACCAATGCCTCACGGAGCCAGAGCGCGTCCATGTAGGCATGGAACCGGTCTGGATTGACATGTAGTTCCTCGGCTACGGCCAACACCTGATTGTGAGCCGTAAGGTAACGTGCCGACGACATGCGGTTCCGTCGCCGGTGCAGCTCCAAGCGCACGTCCATATTGGCCAGATCGAGGGCCGCCTCGGCTTGGGCTCCTTTGTCAAGATCCAGCAATCCGAGCGGGGACCGGCCGTCGACTGCGATGATCTGCTTGCCGTGCAGGTCTCCATGGGACCACACCAGCGGATCCGGGGCCGACCGAAGCAAATTCGTCGTCACATCCTCTGCCGCGGCCCGCAGGGCACTTCCTTGAGGCGACATTTCCGGCACGCTTTCGAAGTGGCGCAGCCAGCGGTTCACGGATCGCCACAGATCCGCTGCTTTCACCTCTGCTGAGCGGAGCGGCAGGCTGTTCAGAACGCTGCGTGCGGCGCTGCCGTGCGGGGCGCTCAGCTGAGCGACCCACGAGCGCGACCATTTCTCCCATGCCCACGCGAACGATTCGTCGCTGGCCGTGGAGTCGTTCTCGCCCAGCTCGTTCAGGGTCGGTCCCGGGACGGTGCTGAAAACGATGACATCCTCGGAGCTGCGAAGGATCCTGGGGGTCGTGAAGGTACCGGCGGCGTCCAGGAGAATGTCCACGTGTGCGCAGCGTTCGGCGGATGCGATGGCCTGCCCTGGCCGGAAGATCTTGATGTAACGGCCCTCCGCCCGGACTACCGCCCGTCTGTGGGGCCGATACGCAATGAGTTCGCCTTGCTGCGCTTCTGCCCGCAATGCGGGCAGTTCAGGATCGTCCAGCGGCACGAGTTCAAAGCGCCCGTGGCGCAGATAGGCTCCACGGAGGGCGGGGGTCCGGCCCTGGCTGAGGACCTCCAGCACGTAGTCGCCTGGTCTCTTATCGAACCAGGCCCGGCAGACGCACCAGGTTGTGCCTGTAGCTTCGTCGGCGTATTGCGGGGCGGGCAGGTACCAACTCATGGGATCAGCTCCAGCGGTGGAAGTGCCACTTGAGATTGTCAGCTTGAACTAAGACCATGAAGTCCAGATGAAGGGCGCATTAAGGAACCCTCATGTAGGGCCGCCGTCGGGTCGCCCTGGCCGCGCCGCAGCCCTGCCCGACCTCGCGGCCCTCGCCGCTGCGACGTTTGCGCTGGTCCGGCCTTGTGGAATCTCCTCAGAGTCGATCGCGGACCTCGCTGCGGTGCACCTCAGCAATGTCTTACGTGCGGCCGGCTGATACCGGCGGGTCACTGGGGACGAAGGCGGGAATCGTCAGCCTCCCATTCATCTCGGGTGATCGCGTACTCGACGTAGCCGTGCTCTTCTCCCGGAACGGACCCCGGCCAGTCGCCGACGAAAGCCCGCACGAGGCGCATCCCGGATTTCTCCATCACCCTTCGGGAGGCCGTGTTGGCTGCCATGGCCGAGGCTACAACCCGTTGCACCCTGAACTCGGTGAAGCCTTTAGCGATCAGCGCCCGCGATCCCTCTGTCGCGTGGCCCTTTCCCCAGGCCGCGCGGCGCAGCCGGTAGCCCAGTTCCGGCTGATCTTGTGGATCGTCGGGGCTTGGCCGGAAGTGGAACCAGCCAAGGAATTCCCCGGTCGTCTTCTCGAGCGCGGCCCAGAACCCGTAGCCGGGAAAGCGCCGGTAGTAGTCGAGGAAGGCCGGGAGGAAGTCGCCTTCTATTTCGCCCCGGGAGGTGGGGATACCGCCGGTGATGTACCGCATCACGCCCGGATCGCTGTCCAGTTCCACGAGTAGCTCCGCATCGTCGGCGGTGAACTGCCGGAGCAGAAGGCGTTCAGTCTCCAGGAAGGTGAGCATGCAGACATTCTCGCACCGTGGGGAAGACCCGCCACACCGGTCGGGGCGGTCGGGGCAGTTCTTCTCTGGGACATCACCACCGATACCGGGAACTACACCGTCTGGGATTCCTGGCAGTGCGGTCAAGAGCCTTCTAGCGCCACCGGTAGGATTCCAACGTGCGCAGCAGAGGGGCGCGGCTGTTCTTCAGCAGGTCGACCGGGCGGGAGCCGGCAAGGTCCCGGGACGGAGTGACCATCCAGACCGTGAAGTAGTTGTGCGGGATCTGCAGCTCCAGCGCACGCTGAAAGAGCTCAACGACCGGCGGGCGGAGTTGTCCACCGGGGAGGAACTGGAATCCGGGGCAGAAGGTGCCGTCGTCGATGAAGACCCGGACCAGCTGCTGCATCACCGGCTCCGGGTCTTCCATGAGCTCGGAGAGGCGGCGGCGGACCTGGTCCAGGGCCGGCAGCGTGAATTCTTTTCTGATCCCCTCCCATGTTTGATCGCTGATTCGTTGACAGTTAGTTGGCACTGTTGCCTAGCTGCCGTCACTGACGTGTTCCAGGAACCACCCGGGGGAGGGCTGTTCACGGCGCAGAGTGACGGTCCGCAGCGGGGAGTTGGAGCCGAGGCGGACCTGCACGCGCCAGTATTCGACGCTGACCAGGCCGCCGCTGCCCACGGCGGCAGTGCGCCCGGTGTCCTGCCGGGAGTCGCTTTCGAACCAGTGCTGGGACTCCGTGCCGGGATCGACAACCCAGATCCGTCCGTCGTGCCGGATGGCAAGGGGTTTGCCCGCCGGGTCGGTGCGGACCTGCAGGTCGTGGGTCTGGGTGGGGGCAACGGGCGCGAGGGTCATGGGTGTTCTTTCGTGGTGCGGCGGTGCGGGCGTGTGTTGGGTTTAGGCGGCTTTGACGAGGGGGAGTTCGTCCCAGTGGGTGGTGTAGCGGGGGGAGAGCATGTCCCGCTTCATGGTCCAGTCCGGCCCGCCCCGGATGCCGGCGTGGCCCAGGCCGATGGAGCCGCGCCCATACCGGCGGGTCACATCTTCCATGAGGGCTCCGACGCGGCGTTCCTCGTGCGGGTTTTCGAACAGGGCCAGGGGTGCCTGGTTGCCGGTGGGCCGCAGATCGGTGACCATGATGCCGGCCCTGGCGTACCTGATGCCCTCGTTGATGTGGGGGAGGAGTGCGTGGGCAGCCCCTGTGAGCAGGACCGGGTCCGCGGTGGGCATCGGCAGCGGCACGCAGACCGAGGGGTAGGAGGTGTCTTTCGGGTTGAAGTGTGAGGTGCCGGCGAACGCGGTGAGGACCTTGGCCTGCAGTCCGTGTTTGGCCAGCCGCGCTGAGGCCTGTTGGCCGTAAACGCTCAGGACCTGCCGCATCCCTGCCGCGGTGGTGATGGGGGTGGCGAAGGAGCGGGAGAAGATGAGCTGGTCCCGCCCGATCCGTTCTTCCTCCATTGGGATGCACGGGGTTCCCTGCAGTTCAAGGACGGTGCGCATCATGACCACGGAGAATCGGTCCCGGATCATGACCGGATCGGCCCGGGACAGATCCAGGATGGACTGGATGCCGAGGCCGTTGAGGCGTTTGGTCAGCCGCGTGGCGACACCCCAGATCTCAATCACGGACAGGCGGCGCATCAGTGATTCCCTGTCTGCGGCGGCCACGGAGTCCCAGTGGCAGACGCCGGCGAAGGCCGGGTTGTTCTTGGCCCATTTGTTGGCCAGTTTCGCCAGGGTCTTGGTCCCGGCGATCCCGACGCAGACCGGTACCCCGACGTTGCGGCGCACGGCGGTCTTCATGGTCCGGCCGAGAGCCAGGAGTTCCTCCGGGGTGCCTTTGACGCCGAGGAAGGCCTCGTCGATGCTGTAGACCTCCAGCCAGGCCGAGTAGCGGCCGAGCAGTTCCATCACGCGGGCGCTGATGTCGCCGTAGAGCTCGTAGTTGCTGGAGAGGGCAACGAGTCCCCACTCCTTGGCCCGCGGGGCGAGTTTGAACCATGGCTCGCCCAGGGGGATGCCGAGGGCCTTGGCTTCCGGGGACCGGGTGACGGCGCAGCCGTCGTTGTTGGAGAGGACGACGACGGGCCGGCCCTCCAGGGACGGGTCGAACGCCCGCTCGGCCGACGCATAGAAGCAGTTCACATCCACGTGCGCGATCTGCGGCATCCGCCGCATCGTGGCCGGTTTAGACATGGCTGGCCTCAGACATGGTGCAGGCACCGGGTCGCGACGCCCCAGATGACCAGATCCGAGACCGACGGGACCCGGATATCCGGGTACGCCGGGTTCTCCGCCTGCAGCACGACGCCGGTGGCCGTGATCCGCAGCCGCTTGATGGTCAGCTCCCCGTCCAGGACAGCGATGACCACGGACCCGTCTTTGGGTTCCAGGGCCCGGTTCACGATCAGTTCATCGCCGTCGCTGATGCCGGCGCCCTCCATCGAGTCCCCGGACACCCGCACGACGTACGTGCTGGTGATGTCCTTGATCAGGTGCTCGTTCAGGTCAATCCGGCCATCAAAGTAGTCCTGCGCCGGCGACGGATACCCGGCCGCAACAGGGACCGGAGAGATCAGCACCGACAACAACGACATGCCCGCATCTATCACACGGGGACCGACAACAACGCCCACAACACACCTTTATTCGAATATATGTTCGATACATTCAGTGTAGCCGGACGGGCCGACAAAAGACCGATCGACTGTTCTGGCCGGCTTATTGAGGTGCCGAATCGAAGAGGCATTTCTACTATCGTTGGTCCCAGCACATCTGACCTGGAGGGCGCATGCCGTACATCGCTGACTTCGAGAGCGTTTCTACTGTCGGCTTGGAATGCTCTCCGGTCGCCGAGGCGCTGGCCGGGTTGCGCGCCAACGGGCGCTATCCGCGGCTCCTACTTCGTGATTAAGGGTGAGTACTGACCAGTTGACGTTCCGTGCCGGCGTCGGGCTCAGGCCGGCATCGCCGTGCTTGTCGGCTTGGAGAGGTGGGGATTGTGATCGTTGATGTGATCGTTGCCGGAGGCGGTCCGACTGGGATGATGCTGGCCGGTGAGCTGACGCTGGCGGGGGTGGATGCGGCCATTGTGGAGCGCCGCTCGACGCCGGAGCTGGTGGGCTCGCGTGCGGGCGGGTTCCACTCGCGGACGATCGAAATCCTCGATCAGCGCGGGATTGCCGACCGGTTCCTCGCCGAGGGCAAGCCCGTCCAGGCGGCGTTCTTCGGGAAAACAACCCTGGACGTGAGCGACTTTCCTACACGGCACCCTTACACGCTCGGCCTGTGGCAGAACCATATTGAGCGGATCCTGGCTGGCTGGATCGAGGAGCTGGGTGTGCCGGTCCAACGGGGGCTCGAGGTCGCCGGCTTTACCCAGGACGACAGCGGGGTCGACGTGCATCTCGCCGACGGCGGGCCGATGCGCGCGCTGTACCTGGTGGGTGCCGACGGCGGGCGAAGTGCTGTCCGCAAGGCAGCCGGCATCGAGTTCCCCGGCTGGGATGCGACGAGGAGCAGCCTGATCGCCGAAGTGGAGGTGACAGAGGAGACGCCGGCAGGCATCCGCATCGACGAGGTGGGGATCCACGGGCTGCACCTGATGGAGGACGGACGAACCACGCGGGTGGTGGTGACCGAGAAGCAGCTTGGACCGGCTGCCGAGCCCACCCTGGCTGACCTCCGCAAGGCGCTGACCGAGGTCTATGACACGGATTTCGGGGTGCACACTCCGACGTGGATCTCGCGGTTCACCGACGCCACGCGGCAGGCCGCGGCCTACCGCAGCGGCCGCGTGCTGCTGGCCGGGGATGCCGCGCACATCCATGCTCCTTCGGGCGGGCAGGGGATCGGGCTCGGCATCCAGGACGCCGTGAACCTCGGCTGGAAACTCGCCCAGGTGGTCAAGGGTATTGCGCCGGACCGTCTGCTGGACACCTATCACGCCGAGCGGCACCCCGCCGGGGCCCGTGCGCTGAAGCACACGATGGCGCAGTCAATCATGCAGAGGGCCGACCCGCGCATCGGTGCGTTGGCCGACACGGTGGCCGGCCTGCTGACGATCGATGAGGCCCGGAAGCGGCTGGGCGGCCTCATCTCCGGCCTGGACGTCCGCTACGACCTCGGTGAGGGGCACCCGCTGCTCGGGCGCCGCATGCCCGATCTCGACGTCGTCACCGCCAACGGCCCGCGGCGCGTGTTCACCTTCCTGCACGATGCCCGTGCGGTGCTGCTCAACCTCGGCGCGCCGGGCAGCATCGACCCGGGGCCGTGGATGGATCGGGTGCAGTTGGTGGACGCCACGTACGACGGCGGGTGGGAGCTTCCGGTGATCGGTTCAGTCAATGCTCCTGCGGCCGTGTTGATCCGGCCGGACGGGCATGTGGCGTGGACGGGAGACGGGACTCGGCGGGGGCTGGAGGATGCGCTGGCCAGCTGGTTCGGGCCTGCGCGGCATTAACGTCCCAACGGTGGCCGTGACCGACGCGTATTTCCGTGCCGGTCCCCTTAGCAGGAGAGGTAGCCCGGCCTCTGCGGGTCTACAGTGCGTTTTCTCGTAGCGCCCTGCTGTAGTGCTCAGGGGTATTCCTGGTTGCGGCCGACACAACGAGGTGCCGCCGGCTCAGCCGGTGTGCGAAGTACCCCTCGTACGGCAGCACGATGACAGTGTCGATTCCGCTTTCCCATGCCGGGATGAGTTCTTGGAGACTTCGGGGTTCGGCATCGTGGGGAAATTTCGGGATCAGGCTTCGGTCCCAGGCTTGATAAGCCTCGCGGTCCAGACCTTCCCATTCATACCGTTGAGTCCAAAAGGGTGGGATCAAAGGATTCAACCCCTGACTGGCGTCCCCGGACTCGCGCAATTCCGCGGGCGTGGGATGGTGCGTTGGATCTTCGATCTGGTACCAGCTCCAGGCCTGGTCCCATGACGTTTTCCAGCGCTTCTCCCACGTGGAGGCATCAGCCGATTCCGGCATCCGGGAATGACCACAGTCTGGTACGGGGCTTAGGGGCGGGATGTTGAGGTCGCCGGCCAGGGACCATGCCTGCCGGACAAACAGAAGGAGAGTCAGGTGGTGTGGATCGTCATTGACGCTGATCACCATGTCATGCGGCCACGGACTTTCCGGTTGCGGCGTGCCCCATTGCATTTTCGTTACCCCCAGTCCGAAGACAGCCCGCGCGGGCCGAATTGCGTTCAGCGTCGCACCGACTTCACGCTCTGTAAACGGAGATCAGTTCGTTCGGGGCGTGCCCGGTCAGACGGTGTCGACCCAGTAGCGGCGTTTGCCGTTGCGGGTGTCCTCGTAGGCGCCGCCGTTCTTTTCGATGGTCGCTCGTGAGCCTGCATTATCCTCATCGCATGTGAGAAGAACCCGGGGGATTCCCAGTTCACGGGCAATCGGCAAGGCATCAGCCAGCGCCCTCGCTGCGTGGCCGCGACGCCTGGCGGAGGGCCTCACGCTGTAGCCGATGTGCCCGCCTTCGTTGAAAAGGAAGTCGTTCAGTTCGTGCCTGATGGCCAGTGAGCCAAGGAACGTGTCACCCTCCATGATCCACAAGTACGTGCAGGGCACATATCCTGGCTTCCGCGGGCTCTCCGGCCGAGCGTCATTGATGAGGGCGTCGACAAAGCGGCGGAACGACTGGGCATCTTTGAGTTCTTCCAGGGACCAGTCCTCCGCGCCCCCGCCGTCCCGGTGGGCGCCGTCAAATTCTGCGGATCCTTCCAGCCAGGAGGAGTGGTAGCTTGCGTCCGGAGCGATAAGGAGAGGCATCACGCGATCATATTCGAAGGGTTCGCGTTTCCCGTGGTCTCGGTCCGGGTGTGTAGGGTGCTGCCAGCGTCAGCGGACGGCAGGTCGTAGTAGCCCAACGGCCCCGGGGGATGGACTTGTTCCTTGGCTGGCATTCGACGGCGGGGAGGCACCCCCGTGGTGCAGGAAACAGCGACTCAATTGAAATTAATTTTGCATCCTGCCCGGGAACCAGATAAATTGTGAGCTGTGTCACCGACCAGTGGCACGGCTTATGATCTGCGGCGGGAGAGTCCTGCCGGTACGTTCAGCAGGCGCCGTAGGAGCAAATCCTCCCCAGGAATCTCTCAGGCCCACGTACCGCCGCGGCAAGGCAACTCTGGAAAGCAGTCCGGGCAACCGGGCTCACCGACGGTGCAAGTGGCGCGCTGCAATCAGCAGGGCAAAACGGAAACTCTCAGGTCCAATACAGAGCGGGGAGGAACCCGAATCATCGTGGCGTTTTGATGCCACCTGAATTATGGAGTTCCTCTCATGACGGTTCAATCGTCCCCGTCCACCTTCGCAGATCGCCACATCGGCGCCCGCCGCCAGGCCGACATCGACACCATGCTCAAGGCCGTCGGCTACGACAGCGTTGATGGCCTCGTTGACAACGCGGTCCCCGATTCCATTCGCCAGGAAAAGCCCCTCACGCTGGACAGCGCCCTCAGCGAAGTCCAGGTGCTGGCCGAGCTGCGCAAGCTCGCCTCCAAGAACAAGACGGCCGTGCAGATGATCGGCCAGGGCTACTACGACACCGTCACCCCGCCGGTGATCCGCCGCAACATCCTCGAAGCCCCGGCCTGGTACACCGCGTACACGCCCTACCAGCCGGAGATCTCCCAGGGCCGCCTCGAGGCGCTGCTGAACTTCCAGACCATGGTCCAGGACCTCACCGCGCTCCCGGTCGCCAACGCGTCGCTCCTCGACGAGGCCACCGCCGTCGCCGAGGCCGTGCTCCTCATGCGCCGCGCCAACAAGAACAAGTCCGCGGCCGGGGCCAAGACCGTCCTCGACGCCGACTGCCTCCCGCAGACCATCGCCATTGTGCTGGGCCGCGCCGAAGCCCTGGGCTTCGAGGTGGAGGTCGCCGACCTCTCCAAGGGCCTGCCCGAGGGCGTCATCAACGGCGTCGTCCTGCAGCAGCCCGGCGTCTCCGGCCGGGTGTGGGACCAGTCCGCCGTGATCGCCGAGGCCAAGGAACGCGGCGCGCTGGTCACCGTGGCAGCGGACCTCCTGGCCCTGACCCTGATCACCCCTCCGGGCGAGCAGGGTGCGGATATCGCCGTCGGCTCCACCCAGCGCCTGGGCGTGCCGCTGTTCTTCGGCGGCCCGCACGCCGCCTACATGGCGGTGCGCGAGGGCATGGAACGCACGCTCCCCGGCCGCATCGTCGGCGTCTCCAAAGACAACGCCGGCGTCCCGGCGTACCGCCTGGCCCTGCAGACCCGCGAGCAGCACATCCGCCGCGAAAAGGCCACGTCCAACATCTGCACCGCGCAGGCACTGCTGGCCATCGTGTCCTCGTTCTACGCCGTCTACCACGGCCCCGACGGGCTGAAAGCCATCGCCGAGACCGTCCACAACAACACCCGCGCCCTCGCCGCCACGCTGAAGATCGCCGGCCGCGAACTGGCGAGCGACTCCTTCTTCGACACCCTCACGGTCCGCGTGCCCGGCAAGGCCGCCAAGGTCATCGCCGCCGCCGGGGCCCGGGGCATCAACCTGCGGCTCATCGACGCGGACACAGTTGGCGTGTCCGTCGATGAAACCACGACGCCGGAGGTCCTCGCCGCGGTCGTCGTCGCCTTTGGCGCCGGTCCGGTCCTGGAGGCCAAGGGCTTCGAGCTGCCCGAGACGGTGCTGCGCACCTCCGACTTCCTACAGCACCCGGTCTTCAACACGCACCGTTCCGAGACCCAGCTGCTGCGCTACATCCGCCGCCTCTCGGACCGCGACCTCGCCCTGGACCGCACCATGATCCCGCTGGGCTCGTGCACCATGAAGCTGAACGCCACGGCCGAGATGGAAGCCATCTCCTGGCCGGAGTTCGCCTCCATCCACCCCTTCGCCCCGGACTCCCAGACCGAGGGCTGGCGCGAGCTCATCAGCGGCCTCGAAGCTGACCTCGCCGAGATCACGGGCTACGACCAGGTCTCCATCCAGCCCAACGCCGGATCCCAGGGTGAGCTCGCCGGCCTGCTGGCCATCCGCGGCTACCACCACTCCCGCGGTGACGAGCAGCGCAACGTCTGCCTCATTCCGGCCTCGGCCCACGGCACCAACGCCGCCTCCGCCGTGCTCGCCGGCATGAAGGTGGTCGTCGTGGCCACGGCTTCCGACGGCACGATCGACCACACGGACCTCGCCGCCAAGATCGAGGCCAACAAGGACGTCCTCTCGGCGATCATGATCACCTACCCGTCCACCCACGGGGTCTACGACGCCGACGTCCGCGAGGTCTGCGACGCGATCCACGCCGCCGGCGGGCAGGTCTACGTCGACGGCGCCAACCTCAACGCCCTCGTGGGCCTCGCCCAGCCGGGCAAGTTCGGCGGCGACGTCTCGCACCTGAACCTGCACAAGACCTTCTGCATCCCGCACGGCGGCGGCGGACCCGGCGTCGGCCCGGTTGCTGCCAAGGCACACCTTGCACCGTTCATGCCAGGGGACGCGAACAAGGCGGCGCACGAGGCCGGCGGTACCGAACCAGGAACTGGTGTTGCGATCTCCGCTTCACGCTACGGATCCGCCGGTGTGCTGCCGATCTCCTGGGCGTACGTGAAGCTGATGGGCGGCCAGGGCCTCACCGAAGCGACCAAGTCGGCCCTGCTCGCGGCGAATTACATTGCCGCACGGTTGGATGAGCACTTCCCGGTTCTCTACACGGGGGAGAGCGGGCTGGTGGCGCACGAGTGCATCCTGGATTTGCGTGAACTCACGGCCAGGACCGGCGTGACCGCCGAGGACGTGGCCAAGCGCCTGATCGACTACGGCTTCCACGCCCCCACGCTGTCCTTCCCCGTGGCGGGCACCCTGATGGTGGAGCCCACCGAGTCCGAGGACCTTGCGGAGATCGACCGCTTCATCGAGGCGATGATCACCATCCGCCAGGAGATCGACCAGGTCTCCAACGGAGATTTCACGGTGGAGAACTCCCCGCTGCGCAACGCACCCCACACGGCAGCCGCCGTCGTATCTTCCGACTGGGAGCGGGCGTACCCGCGTGAGCAGGCCGCATTCCCCGTCCACACACTCAGGCAGGACAAGTACTTCCCGCCGGTCGGGCGCATCGACGGCGCCGCCGGAGACCGCAACCTGGTCTGCTCCTGCCCGCCGCTTTCCGACTTCGAGAACTAAGGATCCCTGATGAGTGAGAACTACACCGCTCTCTACGAGCAGCACAAAAAAGCCGGCGCCTCCTTCACGGACTTCGGCGGCTGGCAGATGCCCCTCAAGTACGAATCGGAACTGGCAGAGCACCACGCCGTCCGCAACGCCGCGGGCCTGTTCGACCTCTCCCACATGGGTGAAGTCTGGGTCACCGGTCCGGACGCCGCAGCGTTCCTCGACTACGCCCTGGCCGGGAAGCTCTCGGCGGTCGCCGTCGGCAAAGCGAAGTACTCGCTGATCTGCCAGGAAGACGGCGGCATCATCGATGACCTCATCTCTTACCGCCGTGGCGAGGACAAGTACCTCGTGGTCCCCAACGCCGGCAACGCTGCGGTGGTTGCCGCGGCACTGGCCGAAAGGGCTGTTTCCGGCAAGGAAGGCGGGTTCGACGTGACGGTGGAGGACGTTTCCGCCGAAACCTCGCTGATCGCCGTCCAGGGACCGAACGCAGAGGCCATCCTGCTGACGCTGGTCCCGGCCGAGCAGCATGTCCTGGTCACCGAGCTGAAGTACTACGCAGCGGTTGAGGTACGTATCACCGTCAACGGTACTGACCACGATCTGCTCCTCGCCCGCACCGGCTACACCGGCGAGGACGGCTTCGAAATCTACGTTCCCAACGAGGACGCCGCCGGCCTCTGGGAAGCGCTGCTGGAAACCGGCGCCGGCCACGGGCTCATCCCCGCCGGCCTGGCCTGCCGTGACTCGCTGCGTCTGGAAGCCGGCATGCCGCTCTATGGCAACGAACTCTCCCGCGAAGGCAACCCGTACGCCGCAGGCCTGGGACCGGTCGTCTCGCTCGCCAAGGAGTCGGACTTCATCGGCAAGGTTGCCCTGAGCGAACTCAAGGCAGCCGGCGCAGGCTCCACAACCGGCCGCAAGCTCGTGGGGCTCAAGGGCCCGGGCCGCCGGGCCGGCCGCGGCCACTACCCGGTCCTCAAGGACGGCAACGTGGTGGGCGAAGTGACCTCCGGACAGCCGAGCCCCACCCTGGGGTACCCCGTCGCCATGGCCTATGTCGATATCGAATTCACCGAGCCCGGCACAGCCCTGGACATTGACCTGCGTGGCAAGGCGGAGCCGTTCGAAGTTGTCGCACTGCCGTTCTACAAGCGCCAAAAGTAGCCAGCCGCCGCTGGCTGAGCCTGTCGAAACCACATACGAACTTAAGGATTGAGATAAATGAGCAAAGTTGTAGCCGAACTGAAGTACTCCGCTGAACACGAGTGGGTTGCTGCCGACGGATCGGGCCCTGCGGGGATTGGGATTTCGGCTGTGGCCGCCGACGCCCTGGGCGACATCGTCTACGTGGACCTGCCGGAAGTTGGGTCGACGGTGACCGCGGGGGAGACCTGCGGCGAGGTCGAGTCAACCAAGTCCGTCTCGGACCTCTACGCCCCGGTGACGGGCGAGGTGGTGGAGATCAATGACGACGTCGTTTCGGATCCCGCGCTGATCAACAGCGATCCGTACGGTGCCGGCTGGCTCTTCAAGGTGGCCGTGACCGAAGAAGGCCCGCTGATGTCGGCTGAAGAGTACGCGTCCAAGAACGGCGGCGAACTGTGAGCGSCGCCGCKGCCGCCGGCACCGTGACCGTCGCGTTTGAGCAGGTCGTCTCCGCGTCGCTGGACGCGGACCTGTCCGYGCTGGATCCGGAGATCGCYGTAAGGATCGACGCCGAACTGACCCGCCAGCGGGACGGGCTGGAGATGATCGCCTCGGAGAACCACACCGCSRKGGCYGTGATGCAGGCGCAGGGTTCGGTGCTGACCAACAAGTACGCCGAGGGCTACCCGGGCAAGCGCTACTACGGCGGCTGCGAGCACGTCGACGTTGTGGAGCAGCTCGCGATCGACCGGGTCAAGGCCCTGTTCGGTGCGGAATTCGCGAACGTGCAGCCGCACTCCGGSGCGCAGGCCAACGCCTCGGTGATGCATGCGCTGATCCGTCCGGGGGACACCATCATGGGCCTGAACCTGGCGCACGGCGGGCACCTGACKCACGGCATGCGGATCAACTTCTCCGGCCGGCTCTACAACGTCATCCCGTACCAGGTCCGCGAACAGGACCACCGGATCGACATGGCCGAGGTCGAGCGCCTTGCCCTCGAGCACAAGCCGGCGCTGATCGTGGCGGGCTGGTCCGCGTACGCCCGCCAGCTCGACTTCGCCGAGTTCCGCCGGATCGCCGACTCGGTGGGTGCCTACCTGATGGTGGACATGGCGCACTTCGCCGGGCTGGTCGCGGCCGGGCTGCACCCGTCCCCGGTCCCGCACGCCCACGTCACCACCTCCACGACGCACAAGACCCTGGCCGGTCCGCGCGGCGGGATCATCCTGTCCAACGACGCGGAGATCGCCAAGAAGATCAACTCGGCGGTGTTCCCGGGCCAGCAGGGCGGGCCGCTGGAGCACGTGATCGCGGGCAAGGCCGTGGCGTTCAAGATCGCCGCGTCCGAGGAGTTCCGGGAGCGCCAGGAGCGGGTGCTGGCCGGTGCCAGGATCCTCGCGGACCGGCTGGTCCAGCCGGATGTGACCGCGAAGGGGATCAGCGTGATCTCCGGCGGCACCGATGTGCACCTGGTCCTGGTGGACCTGCGCGACTGCGAGCTGAACGGGCAGGAAGCCGAGGACCGCCTCGCGGCCATCGACATCACGGTCAACCGCAACGCCGTCCCGTTCGACCCGCGTCCGCCGATGGTGACCTCCGGGCTGCGGATCGGCACCCCGGCGCTGGCGACCCGCGGCTTCGGCGAGGCGGCCTTCGCCGAGGTCGCGGACATCATCGCCGAGGCCCTGACCGCCGACGCCGGCGCGGACCTCTCCGGCCTGCGCACCCGGGTGGAGGCCCTCGCCGCCGCCCACCCGCTCTACCCCTCGGTTGATAACCTCGCCTAAGCGACGTATGACTGAAGTAGTAGCAATACAGAACTAACCGCAGTACAGATCACGACGCCGGGTTGCCGCCACAAGCCGCCGCCCGGCGTCGTGCATCCGGCAAGCTGCCGCCAACCGGCCGGCCGCAGTGCCTTCCGGCAGGACCATCTGCCGGACCACAGTAAGACCTAGTTAGGAACCGACAATGGCTGTTGGAGTCTTTGACCTGTTTTCCATCGGAATAGGACCATCCAGTTCCCACACGGTGGGTCCGATGCGGGCCGCCGCCGTGTTTGCCGAAGAACTCAAGTCCCTCGGCAAGCTGGCAGAGGTGGCGTCGCTGCGGGTGGACCTCTACGGCTCGCTCGCCGCCACGGGCCACGGCCACGGCACCATGACCGCCATCCTGCTCGGGCTCGAGGGCTTCCATCCCGAGCAGATCCTCCCCGAGGAAGTGGAGGACCGGCTGGCCGCCATCGCCGGGACCGGCACCCTGCAGCTGGCCGGATCCGTGCCCCTGCCCTACGGGGTGAAGGACATGGTCCTGCGGCCGCTGACCATCCTGCCCCGGCACACCAACGGGATGACGTTCACCGTCTCCGACGCCGGGGGCGAAACCCTGCACCAGGCCACGTTCTTCTCCGTCGGCGGCGGCTTCATTGTCCGCGAGGGCGAGGAGGACGCGGCCCTGAAGGAACTCGACGAATCCAAGAAGGAACTCCCGCTGCCGTTCCGCACGGCGGCCGAACTGCTGGAACACTGCCGGTCGAAGGGCCTCTCGATCGGCGAGATCATGCTGGTCAACGAGCGCGCCTCCCGCACCGAGGCGGAGATCCGGGAGGGCCTGCTGCACATCTACTCGGTGATGGAAGGCTGCGTCGAGGTCAGCCTCAAACGCACCGGGCTGCTGCCCGGCGGGCTCAAGGTCCGCCGCCGCGCGCCCGACTGGCACGAGCGGCTTCTGAAGGAGGACAAGGACCGGGACCCGAAGTACTGGCAGGAATGGGTCAACCTGATCGCGCTGGCCGTGAATGAGGAAAACGCCTCGGGCGGCCGGGTGGTCACCGCCCCCACCAACGGCGCCGCCGGCATCATCCCGGCCGTGCTCTACTACGCGCTGCACTTCGCCCCCGGCATGGACCAGGCCACCCAGGGCGACCTGGACGATGTGGTTGTTAAGTTACTGGTGACCGCGGCCGCGATCGGGGTGCTCTACATGGAGCAGGCCTCTATCTCCGGCGCGGTGGTCGGCTGCCAGGGCGAGGAGG